>NZ_JARZHI010000011.1:0-225702 GCF_029946465.1 Polyangium sorediatum | reverse complement strand
CGGCTCGGTCGCGGCGAGCGGCCGAGCCGCGGCGGCCGCAGGCGAATCGGCCGGCGGTTGCGCGGCGGGAGGCTCGATCGGCGCGGGCGGCGGCGCGCTTGGCGAGGCCTTCCCGGTCGACGTGCCCGGCGCGGCGCCGGCGCGTGGAACGGGCGCGGGCTTGAGCAGGGCCGACGGGCGCAGGATGGCCGAGGGCTTGTCCGCGGACTTGTCCACGACCGGCCGCGGGAGGGTCGGCGACACCGCGGGGCGCGCGGCCGGCTCCGTGGGCTTCGTGAACACCTTCGACGGCGCGCGCATCGGGCTCGGCCCCACCGTCGAGTACTCGGACGTCTTCGGGCCGAGGGGCTTCGGCGCGAGGCCGACCGCCGTGTTCTCCGCGCTCGCGCCGGCCTTGCCGCGCGGGCCCTCGGCGGGCTTGGCGGGCGCGGCGCCGGGCGGCGGTGGGCTCGATTTGGGCACCACGTGGGGCGGCTTCGCGGGGCTCTCCGCGGCGCGGGGCGCGACCATCGCGGGCTTCGGCAGCGCCGCGGCCGTCGTCTCTTTCGGCGGCTTCGCGGCGGGCGGGGCGAGGTCGCCAACGTTGGTCGTCTCGTCGTCGTTGACGTTGCCCCAGAGCTGGTCGACGGCGCTCGTGCTCGTCGGAGAACGCCGCGCGGCCGCGTCGGCGACGGGGCCCGGCACGGGCGGTCCGACGGGCGGGGGCGGACGCACGGCGGCCGGCGGCTCGGGCGACGCGTTCGGGCTTCGGGGGAGCGCGGCTTCGAACGCGGCGCCGCCGTATTCGGGCCGCAACGTGATCGGCGCGGCGCCCGGGGGCGCGGCGTCGGTGCCTCCTCCCGAGGGCACCACGATCGGCGCGCCTTCGGCGCCCTTTTGCGGCGCGCCGGGGCCCGTGAGCCCGAGCAACGTGCCCATCTGGCCGCGCTTCTCGGGCAACGCGGCGCCGAAGCGAGACGGCGAGAGGGCGGAGGCTTCCTGCCGCGGCTCCTGCGTGGTGGGCGTGGCGTCGGCGAATTCGGGCACCGTGAAGGCGGGAACCCACGCGTCCATGCCCTCGCGCCAGACGAGGACGGACGGCGGCAGCACGCGGGTCGCGATGGCTTCCCGCAGCTCCTCGGTTCGCACGAGCCGCTGCACGCCTTGCTCGTCGGTCCAGCGCCACTCGTCGCGGCTGGTCACGCGTGCCTCCGGGGGTTTGGGGGCGTAGCTCGGCTTGTCCGAGCGTAGCCTCCAAGCGCGAGCAACGTGCAGGTCGTGCGCGGATCGGGTTCGTGTCGGGCGAGCACCTCGCGCGAATCGTACAGCGACCCCTGCGACGTTGCGCAGAATTTCGTTCGCCCCCCCGCAACTGCGGGGCGCTCGCGTCGATGTTCCGTCATGCCCCACGTGCGTCCCTTCCTCCTCGTGTCCCTCGCCGCGCGCGCGCTCGCCTGCGCCCTCCTCGACACGCTCAGCCCCCCGGCGTGCGCGGCCTGCGATGCGCCCGTGCGCCGCGACCGCGTCTTTTGCTCGCCCTGCGCCGCGAGCGTGCACCGGACCGCGAACGAGCCCGGCGCGCCGCTCGCGTTCGCGGCCTACGGCGGCGCCGTCGCGGCTGCGCTGCGGCGGTTCAAGTACGGGGAGCGCCCCGATCTCGGACGCCCGCTCGGCCATCTCTTGCGCGGGCTCGTGCGCGAGGAAGCGCCGGAGGTGGACCTCGTCGTGCCGGTTCCGTTGCACCCACGAAAACTCGCGGAGCGCGGCTACAACCAGGCCGCGCTGCTCGCGCATGCAGCCGCCGACGAGCTCGACGTGCCCCTCGCGGCGCGCGCGCTCCTGCGGCTTCGCGACACCACGCAGCAGGCGGCCCTCGGCCGCGCCGAGCGACACACGAACGTCGCGCGGGCCTTCGTGGCGCGCTCCCCACGCGCCGTGCAGGGCCGCCGGGTGCTGCTCGTCGACGACGTGGCCACGACCGGCGCCACGCTCTCGGCTTGCCGCGACGCGCTCGTCGAGGCGGGCGCGCGTGACGTGATCACGTCGTGCGTCGCCCGCGCCGGCGACGGCTAGCGCCTCTTCTTGCGCGGCACCTGCGGCGCCGGCCTACCTGGGACGACCTCGATCCGAAGCGTCTCCTGACACGGCACGAGCACCGTCTCCCCGGCCGAGAGCCACTCCGGATACTTCCCCTCGGCCGTACTCGACACGCGCACGAACTTGCTCCCGCACGGCGCCTGGAACGCCTCGTTCGTGTGGCCGAGCTTCTTGCCGCTGACGTACACGTTTCCTTCCGACGGGAAGGCCACCGTGAGGAGGCCGTATCCCGCGGGAGGCGCGGCGGGCGCGGTGGACGTCGGCGCCACGGCGGTTTCGGTCGGGCCCGTCTCGGGCCCCGCGAGGGCAGGCTTGGCCGAGGACGAGGCCGACGCGCCGGCGCTCGGATTCGCGTTCGGATCCGAGCCGCCGGTCAAGAGCACGACGGCCCCCGCGGTGATCAACGCGACCGCGCCCCCGGCGATCGCCAGCGCGACGGGCGGCGGATGCTTCTTGCGGCTCGCCGGTTGCGCGGACGCGACGACGGGATCGGCCGTGGAGCTGGCGGCGGAGACGGCCGCGGGCGCGGCAGGCATGATGGGCGCGGACACGGCGGCCAGCGCGGGCGTCGCCGTGGGCGTGCCGAACCGAGGCGGCACCGGCGGCGCGGCGATCGCCGGCATCGGCGGCGGGGCCATCGCGAGCGGCTTCGTGGCGGCCGGGGGCGGGGCCATCGCGGGCGGCTTCGTGGCGGCCGGGGGCACGGGCGGCGGCGCAAACGCGGGCAACGCCGCGGGCGGCGCCCCGGGGGAGGGCGCCGTCTTCAGCGCCATCACCGTGTCCGCGAGCTCCAATCGCTTGTTCCCCACCTTCGATGCGGCCGCGGGATCGAGCACCTCCGGCAAGGTCGGGGGCACGTCCTTGGGTGCCCCGAACCTGAAATCGGCAGGCGGGGGCACGTCCTTGGGCGCCGTGAACCCGAAATCGATAGGTGAGGCGTCACCTTTGCCCGCTCCGGGCTTGAGCGGGGGAGGAATGGGCGTGAACTTCCCCGCGCCGGACGTGATCTTGGATGGACCGGGGACGACTTTGTCCGCGCCGCTCGTGATCCTCGGCGCCGACGGGATGACCTTCTCCGGACCGGTCATGAGCTTGGCCGGAGGAGGCATCACCTTGCCCGCGCTGGGCGTGGTCTGGGGTGGAGGAGGCGTCACCCTGTCTTTTCGCGCCGGGATCTGATCAGGTTCGGTGATCGCCAGCGCGGCCTTCTCCCGCTCCTCGGCGCCGATACCCATCGCCGTCAGGCTGATGCCCGAACGCGAGGTCGCGTCGTTGAAGAGCTGGTCGAAGAGCTCCTCGTCCGGCACCGACTCCTTCCACTCGCCCTCGGGCACCACGGCTCCGAGCGGCGCCGCGATCGACGGCTTCGACGGCCCTCGCGCCGCGCGCGCCTGGGCCTGCGCCGGTCGCACCGTGGGCGCCTCCGGCTGCACGTCGGCCTCGGCCTCGACCACCGCGAGCGGCAGCCTCGGCGGGCCCGGCACGCGCTCGGCCAGGGCCCGGAGCAGCGGGTACACCGAGGCCGGCGCGGCATCCCCTGGGTCGGCGGGCCGCTCGGACAAACGCACCGGCGGGACCGAGCCCGGCGGCCGCGAAGGCGGCGGCACCGAGAGCCTCTGCTTGCTCGACGGCGGCGGCTTCGCGGGCCGCACCGATTCGAGCGGCACGCGCTTGCGCGGACCGTCTCCCTCCGTCGCTTTCGTTCGCGGCCCCTTGAGCGGCGCGACCTTCTCTTCGAGGTCCTTCTGCCCGAGCTCGATCCCCGGCGCCTTGTTCAGGACGCGCTCGAGATCCTGACACGACACCTTGCGTTTGTCCGGGGACGGCTCCAGCGCCCCGTCGATCGCGCTCGTCAGCTCCTTCGGCAGATCCGACCGCAGCACCGCGAGCGGCATGGGCCGCGTGCCCACCTCGGGCGGCTTCGCGCCCGCGTAGAGCGACCAGAGCAGGACCGCGAGCCCGTACACGTCCGCCTTCGGCGTCACGCGCTCGCCGCGCGCTTGCTCCGGCGCCATGAACCCCGGCGCGCCTTTGATCACGAACGCCACCGTGTCCGGGCTTCGCCCGAGGATCTTCCCCAGCCCGAACCCCGTCAGCCGCACGTGCCCGTCCCAGCCGATGAGCACGTTCTCGGGGTGCATCGTCCGGTGGATCACGGGCGTCGGCGTCCCCTCCTCGTCCTTCGCCGCGTGCGCGTGCGCGAGCGCGCCGCCGAGCGCGCGGCCGAGGAACGCGATCGTCCTGTCGTCGAGCCTCGACTTGTTCCGCCCGAGCACGTCTTGCAGCCGGTCGAGCGTCACGCCCTCCACGTGCTCCAGCACCAGCACGAGGTGCTTGTCGTGCTCGAAGAAGTCGAACATCCGCTGGATCGACGGATGGTTCAGCACGGCGCAAATCGCCGCCTCGCGCACGAGCTCCTCGCCGAAATGCGCGTCTCCCTCGATCGTGTTCCGGACGAGCTTCAGCGTGCAGAGACGCGAGAAGCCCATCGGGCCTTCCATGCGTCCGACGTACACGTCCGCCGAGCCCGCTCCGGACAACCTTCGGAGCACTTTGTACGCCCCGATACGCTCGGGAACGGGCTCACTCGGGAACATTGGCGCGATCATACCGGAGCCGAGTCCTCTTCCCCAAATCGCAGGCACGCTGTCGGCGGATCCTGTTCGCCGGCCCAGCGCCGGAACGTCACCGGTGGAAAAATCGGTCGAAACGAAGGCGATCGTAGGCACGAGCACATCGTCAAAAGTGTGCTCAACTACATCAACAAGATGCGCCTCAAACCGGTGCGCCCGACGGCGCGGCCTTCCAAGCGTGCGCGGCTCGCGCGCGCGTTCGACTCCCTGGGGATCCTGGATCGGATGCTCTCGCTGCGGGCGAAGCTCACGACGCGATCCCTCATGGTGCTGACGTACCACCGGATCACCGACGCCGCGGAGGTGGGAGAGCTCGACGGCGACGTGCGCGAGACCGACGCGCATGGGCTCTCCGAGCAGATCAAGGTGGTGAAGCAGCACGGCGCGCTCGTGTCGCTGCCCGACGTGCGGCGCTTCCTCCTGGGCGGGCCGCTGCCCTCGAACGCGGTGATGCTGGCGTTCGACGACGGCTACCGCGATTGCCACGATGTCGCCCTGCCCATCCTGAAGACGGCTGGCGCGACGGCGACGTTCTTCGTGCCCACGGCCTACCCCGATGCGGGGCGAATCTTCTGGTGGGATCGCATCGCGCTGCTCCTCGGGCGCTGCCAGAAGCACACGCTCGCGCTCGCGTACCCGTACCCGATCGTGCTCGACCTCGGCCGCGATCCCGTCGGCGCCAAGCGCCTCCTGCTCAGCCTCGTCAAGCGCACGCCGGGGCTCGATCTCGCGCGCTTCTTCGACGAGCTCTCGCGCGCCGCGGACGTCACGCTCGACCCCGCAGAGGAGCGCGCGATCGCGGCGCGCACCATCATGGGCTTCCGCGACGTCCGGGCGCTCGCGGACGCGGGGATGAGCGTCGCCTCGCATTCTCATGAGCACCGCGTGATCGCCACGATGACGCCCGAGGAGGCGCTCTCCGATCTCCATCGATCCCGCCGCGTGCTCTCCGACGTGCTCGAGCAAGACGTGCGCACCGTGGCCTATCCCGTCGGGCACCAGGTCCAGGGGCCCTTCGTGCGTGTCGCGCGCGACGCAGGCTTCGACCTCGGCTTCACGAATGCGACGGGCGTGTGTGTGCGCGAACGAGCGGACTTGCTCAACATCCCCCGCATCGCGATGGGCCCGGAGCTCGAAGGCGCGATGTTCAAAGCGCTGCTGATCGCAGGGCCCTAAGCGCCTTTCACCCCGGACATCCTCGCGTCAGCGGCTCGAATCTGCCCATCGCCGAGGCCCGGTGTTTGCCCCTCTCGCCCGTGGGCTTCCGCCCGGGAAGGTCAGGTGGCTCGTGTCACGCAAACTCCGTCGTCGCTCCCTCGGGGCTGCTCTGCTTTCGCTCGCCGCGGCCTCCGCCGCATTCGCGGTCGCCGGTTGTGGCGCGGCGCCGAAGGGAAGTCGGGCCCGCTCGGCCAATCCGAACATCGTGAAGGTCGCGGGAACCACGGAAGACCCGGCCGTCGTGGAGGCGGCGGACGAGCGCGCCGCGCAGCAGATCTGGTGCGAGTACCTCGAAGCGCTCTACCACCGCGCGACGGGCGATAACGATCGCTGGCCGAGCCGGGACGAGTGCTTCCAGGCGAAGACGATGGCGTCGCCGGAGATGCTGCGACGCACGGCGAGCTGCTCGCGCGCCGCGCTCGACAAGTTCGACGGAGATCCCTTCACGAGCGCCTACGCGGCCGAGGTGAGCCGCTGCGGCTCGTCCGCGCTCGACGCGGTGGTGGTGAAGGGCGAGGAGATCACGCCGTATGTCACCGCGATCTGCGGGCGGATGGCCCGGTGCGGCGAGGCCACGTACGACGAGTGCCGGGGCGAGCTCGGCAACGGCCTCGCGCCGCACCTCGAGCGCGCCGTCGGCGCGATGAACCGTCGCGGCCGCGTGGCATTCGAGGTTTGCCTGAAAAACCTCTCGTGCGGCGACGTCGGCTCGCAGGTCGTGAGTTGCCTCGAACCCATCATGGAAGGCCTGCTCTGGCTGCCTGGTTGAGGCGTGGGTTATGCTGCGCGGGTATGGGTAAAAACGTCATCGTGTCGGAGGAGACGCTCCGGGATCTCCTGGAGGCGCACGCATCTCTTTCGGCCTGGTATTACGAGCTCTCGGCCGCGCTCGCGACGGCCGGGGCCTCGGCGCGGTCGCCCGACGACGCGAGCCGCGCGGCGTTCGTCGAGGGGATCGGCAAGATGTTCCCCGAGGTCGCGCAGGTCGCCGCCTCGATCCGCGTGCCCCGCCCCTTCGTCCCACCTCCGCCCCGCATCTCGATCCCCGCGCCGATCGCGGACGATCCGAAACGCTGACGTTCAGCCCTCCGCGTCCAAGATGCGGAGGACGAACCACACGAGCCCGAGCGCGGCGATGCCGAGGCTCAATATCTTCACGCCGCGCTTCTCGAGCCATTTGCGCTTCTGCGCCACGACGAGCAGCGGCACCACGACGGCGAGCACCGCGAGCTGACCGGCCTCGACGCCCAGGTTGAACGCGACGAGCGCGCCCGGGATCTGCGGCCTGGGGAGCGCGATTTCCCCGAGCGCGCCCGCGAACCCGAAGCCGTGCACGAGGCCAAACGGGAACGTGATGCGCCAGCGCTTCTCGGCGTCCTTCACGAGCTGGTTCTCGACGCCGACGTACGCGACGGAGAGCGCGATGACAGGCTCGACGATCCGCCCGCTCGGCGCCCAGATCCCGAGCACGGCGAGCCCGAGCGTGATCGAATGCGCCACCGTGAACGCCGTGACGACGAGCAAGAGCGCGCGCAGGCGGCCGCCGACGAGCACGAGGCCGAAGAGGAAAACGAGGTGGTCGTAGCCAAACAGGATGTGCTCGATGCCCATCCGGAAGAAGCCGAAGAAGCCATCGTTTTTGGGCTCGGCTTTTGGCGCCGCGGGGGCTTCGCCGCCGCCGGGCAATCCGGCGATCCCGAGCTCGCGGTTCGCGCCGAAGAGCACGTGCTCGGTGGGCCCGGCGCCCATGTCCGCGCGCGCGACGTGGCGGTGGCCGTACGGGAGCTCGTCGAGCACGTCGAGGCGCACGCGCACCGCGCGGGGAGGCGTGGGGCAGCGGTAGACGGCGCGCAGGGAAAACCCGTCTTCTTCCACGAGGAACGCGTCGTCGAGCATCCCCGGGCAAACGCCCTCGCCGGCGCGCACGGAGACGCGATCGACCACCGCGCGACCGAGCGCCGCGCGGGCGTGCTGGATCTCTGTGGGTGAAATCGCGCCGTCGCCGTCCTCGTCCAGGCTCCGGACGAGCGAGAGCACCTCGCGCCGCGCGAAGACGAGCTCCGCGGTGATCGTCGCGCCGCTGATCTTGTAGTCGCCCCGGGACAACCCCACCTGATGGGCCGAGGCGACCCGCGGCAGGAGCACGAGGAGCGCGCCGAAACACGTGAGCAGCGCGGCGAACAGGGCGCGAAGACGCACGCGCTAGCCTCCCTCGCCGAGGAGCTTTTTCGCCTCGGCCGCGGCGTTCGGTTCGAAGTGCGGGTTCATGGCGAGCGCCTCGCGGACGAGCTTTTCGCCCTCTTTTTTCTCGCCCTGCGCGATGCGGATCGCGCCCGCGTGGAAGAGCAGCACGGGCTCGCGCGTGCCGTGTGCGCGGGCCGCGTCGCTCTCCTTGCGCGCGGCGGCGAAATCGCCCTTTCGATAGAGCGCCCACGCGAGGACGTCGGTCGTGTGGATGCCCTTGCGCGCCTTTATCTCCTCGCGGATGAGCGCGAGCGCCTCGTCGGGATCCTTGTCCTTCGCCGCGAGGAACGCCGCGAGCGTGCGCTTGTCCGTCGCGCGGCCGATCTCCGCGACGCGCTTGTACGCCTCCGCCGCGCCCTTCTCGTCGCCCGCGGCCTTCCGCGCGTCGCCGAGCAACCACGCCGTCTCGCAGAGCGGGCCCTTCGCAAACGCGCGCGCGGCGAGCTCGGCGGCGCGCTTCGCATCGCCCTTCGCGAGCGCCACGCGCGCCTTGCCCACGAGCGCAGGCGGGTACTCCGCGACGGCGCTGAGCGCGCGATCGAAGCCTTTGTCCGCGCCGTCGACGTCACCCTCGTGCCAGAAGACTTTTGCTGCCTCCACGAGCACCCACGCGAACGGCTCGGGATCCCGCGGGTCACTCGCGTCCATCGCCGCGCGGTAGTTCTTCTTCGCGGCCGCGGGATCTCCCTGCAGCCAGCGCAAGAGGCCCGCGCGCCCGTAGGCCGGCAGGCTCGGCTTGAGATCCATCAGCCGCTGCGCGGTCGAGAGCGCCGCGTCGAACGCGCCGAGCTCGAGCTCCGCGTCGGCCTTCGTGCCGAGCGCGAGCAGATCGTCCGGATCGTCGGCGAGGATCTGCTCGGCGAGGTCCTTCGCCTCGACGAACGCGTGGCTCTCCAGCAGCACCGCCGCGCGCAGGTTCCGCGCCGGCCGGTTCTTCGGCTCGCGGCCGAGCACGAGATCCGCGACCGCCCCCGCGTTCAAGTAGTAGCCCGGATCCGCCTCGTACCGCGCCTTCCGGACCCACGCGCGCCCGAGCAGGATCCACGGATCGATCGGCTCGGGCGTCTTCTCGATGCGCCGCACGAGGATCTCGATCTCCTTGTCGACCGTGCTCGATCCGCTCGGTTTTTGCAGGGCGAGCGCGCGCGTCGTCCGCGTGGCTTCGTCCTGCGCGGGCGGCGCCACGGACGCCGACGGAGCGGCCGCAGCCGATGGGATCGACGCGGTGGGCGTGTCCTGCGCGGCCTTGTTGCAGGCGGGGATCACGAGGACGAGCAGGGCGGCGAGGGCACGCCGGCTCGGGGTTCGGGAGATACGCTCGCTCGGGGGCACGATGGCTTCACGCGCTACGCGCGACGGGCCTCTCCGGCCCCGCGAAAACGTATCAAAAAAAGGCCTTGCTGTGCGGGGACCGTGTCTGCGATGCGATGGCTACGCATGCGGCCCGCTTTCCTTCTGCTCTTCGTTTTCGGGGTGTTCGGCGGCTGCACGTGCGGGAAGGACGCGGGGTCCGGGGCCACGCCCTCCGCGAGCGCGCCCGCCTCCGCGGCGCCGAGCGCGAGCGCGCCCGCCGCGAACACGTCGACGCCTGACGACGAGGTGCGGCCCGTGTATCCGAAGACCAACGATCCGCCCGATCCCCTCGCCGAGAAGCTCTGCGAGGCGCTGCACGGCGTTGCCACGAAGCGCCGGGCGACGTGCTGCGGACACGCGCCCGGCTTCTCGCTCGCCGCCGAATGCACGCGCACGTTGAGCTACGCGCTGCGGGAAAAGGCCGTCACCGTGGACGCGGCCGGCGTCGATGCGTGCATCGGCGCAATGGAGAAAGCGCACGAGGGATGCGCGTGGGTCGGGCCGACGGGCGCGCCGCTGCCCGCCGCGTGTGACGGCCTCGTGCGTGGCACGCTCGCGGAGGACAAACCGTGCCGATCGTCGCTCGAATGCGGCGACGGGCTCCGCTGCCTCGGCGTGGGACCGACAGACACGGGCACGTGTCGCAAGCCGCTGCCGATGGGCTTTCCGTGCGGCGTCTCGGTCGACACGCTCGCGGCGCTCACGCGGCAGGACACGTTCGAGGCGCGCCACCCCGAGTGCTCGGGCTACTGCGCGCAGCGCCGCTGCCGCGAGCTCGTGGCCGAGGGCGGCGCATGCAAGCTCGACATCGAGTGCGGCGCGGGCAAGGTCTGCGACGACGGCAAATGCCGCGCAGGCGCGCTCCCCGGCGAGGGGCAAACCTGCAAGCTCACCTGCGCCGCCGGGCTCCGCTGCGAGAAAGGACAATGCGCCTCGCCGAAGGAAGAAGGCGCCGCGTGCGAGCGTGACGTCGAGTGCCGCGGCGGTTGCCTGCGCGGCGACGCGGGCAAGGGCGGCACGTGTGGGATGAAGTGCCGCATGTTGTGACGAACGAGCGCGTTCGCTCAGCGCCACTGAAGCATGTCCGCATCCATTTGCGGCGGCGGCGTCGCGGGCTTCGGCGGCGGCGCGTCCTTGCCCGTATATGGATCCTTCCCGTCGATCGGGCGCAGCAGCGAGAGCTGCACCTTTCCCCCGCGCACCGTGACCTTCACCTGGCCCGAGTCGAGCAGCGCTTGCACCTTGCGCACCGCGGCCGCTCGCTCCTCGGCCGAGCCTTGCTCCGCCGCCCGGCGCGCCCCCGCGATGTCGGCCTCGGCCGGCACCTCGTTCGCGTGGATCCGCGACACCATGCCCTCGACGCGCGCCAGCCGGGCGGACATCTCGGCGATCCGCCCGTCGCGCTCGTCGTCCCGGTCCCTGCGCGCGTCGCGGCCATAGCTCGCTTGCGCCATGGCCATCACCATGGCCATCTGCTGCGTGAAGGCGACTTGCCGCTCCTCCAGCACGCGGATCTGCGCCTCCCGCGCGGCGGACTCCCGCCGCACGGCGTCGATCTCGGCGAGCGCCCGGTCCTCTCGCCCCGGATCCACGCACCCGACCCCGAAGGCGCCGAGACACGTGATCACGAAGCACCCTGTCACCCAGCGACTGGCCATGCGCACCTCCACCAGAGTCCATCGTATCCCGACCGTCCCGCAGGCGAAATGTCCGCCTCCACCGGGCGCTGAGGCCCTCCGATGAGCGGGAGCATGTCGGGCGGCCATTTCCTGGGTTTTTATGTCGCCGTGCTCGGGCTCGTGGCGCTCGTCGTCGCCGTCTCCCGCCCGCACATCGCCGCGCGCCTCGGTCGCCTCCGGATCCCCGCCGCCGTCGCCGCGACCCTGCTCCTCGTCGCGGTCGCCATCTTCGGCAGCGGCAGCCGCAGGATCACCCTCCGCACGGCTATCGGACCGAGCGGCGGCCTTCCCGCGCGCCTCTCCCAAGCGCACGTCGACGCGGCGCTCGCCCGCGCCACATCCCCCGCGTTCGTCGCGTACGTCGCGGCGCTCAGCGACCTCCCGCCGCTCGATCACCCCGATCGGCTCGGCCCGCGGTTGTCCATTCGGCACGTCTCGGGCTTCGACCTTGCGAACGAGGGCCTTCGTGTCTCGCCGCCGCCCAAGGTCGGCGAGCCCTGGATCGTCGTCTCGTACGACGACACCGAGAATGCCCTGCGCGCGGCCTTCGACGGCGGCGAGGGCATGCGCCGCTTGCAGGTCGTGCAGCGCCTCGTGACGGACGTCATGCCCGAGCTGATCGTCATCGAGGCGCTCCGCGCGGCGCCCACGGACGCCGAGAGAATCGAAATCCTCCGCGGGCAAACCCTCACCGTGCCCCACACGGCCGAGTTCTTGGCGCGCGCGCTCGACGAAATCGCGGCGAGCGCCTCGCCCGCGCTGAAAGACGTCCTCGCGTCGAAGCGCGCGTACGTGCAGAAATACCTCGACGACCCCACGATGCGGGGGTTGCCCCCGGGAACACGCCTCACGCCGCCCGCGCCCTGAGTCGCCCCCAAAAAGCGGAAAGCCCCGCCGAGGCAGGGCTTTCCATGGCAACCCGTTACGATGGAGGCGCGGCGATCACTCGCCCTTGCCGCGCGTCGACCCCTCCCAGGGCGGCGCGAGGTACGGGAACCCGTTTTTGAACGTCGCGTCGTTCGTATCCACGCCGTCGGGCACGTTCGCCGCGAGCTTGCAGAGCAAGAGGCTCAGCTCGATGTCGGTCACGTCCTCTTCCTTGTTCGTGCCCTTGTTGACCTTGCGGCCGTTCGGGAACTGCGAGGGAATGCCGAGATCGACGCGCAGCACGTCGCCGATCGCCGTGATGTTGTGCCCGAACATGCCGTTCAGGCTGATGGTGTCGATGATGTCCGTGCGGTTCGACTTGAGGCCCGCCGGCCCCCCCGGGCAGGCCGCGAGCGGGCCGCCGGCCATGTAGAAGCCCGCGAACTCGGCGTCGCGCACGATCACCGGGTTCAGGATGTACGCGCCGAAATTCGCCACGTCGTCCTTCGGGTGCGTCCGGTTGTACTTGTCCTTGTCCTGAATGCCGATCACCGCCTCGTTGATGAGCGGCAGGCCGAGGCGCGAGACCTGGACCCACGGGCCAAAGCCGTCCGCCGATTCCTTCTTGCGCAGAATGCGGGTCTTGCGGCGGCTCGCCGAGGCCCACACGCCGATCGTCTGGTTGTCGTTCGCCGTGCCGGGGACGACGGCCGCGCCGCCGTTCGCCACCGCGAGCGGGATTTCCAGGGCGATCGTGTGCACGTTGTAGCCCGACACGTTGTCGTACGGCGTGCCGCCGAGCACGGTCTCGAGGCCGGCGAGATCAAAGATCGCGCCGAGGTCCACGCCGAAGCCGTCGTCACGCGGGCCCGCGAAGACGCGGCCCTCGCCGGCATTGAGGTTGCGCACGACGGACGTCGCGCTCTCGTCCACGAAGAACTGCTCGTACGTCTTGCCCGCCGGAATCTGATAGGCGAGCGTGTTCGTCCGCGGACCGACGTTCGGCGGGGCGACCGGCGCGTCGTTCACGACGACCGTCGGGTTGGCGCCATTGACGAGCTTCGTCACCGAATACGTCTGCGTCGCGCCGGAGAGCTGCGAAAAGAACTCCTTGCCGCCGCCGACGGGCGCCGCCAGGTTCGCCGGATCGACGTAGGGGTACGCCGTCGACTTGAAGCGGATCTGGTAGGTCAGCGCGTCATTGAGGCTGCTCGGGCCCCGCGCGATGTGGATCTCGTAGAGCACGTCGTCCGAGAACTTGTGGAAGTTCGGGCCGGCGGCGGGCTCTTCGAGGGGGATGTAGTTCGCCAGAATCACGAGGTTCCCGCCCTCGACCCAGGCATACAGATCGGTGTTGTCGGCGCGGGGGTCCTCGCCGATGCCCGGCGCCTCGGCGTGGCTCGAAGCCATCGCCGTGCCCGCCGTCCCGAGAATCGTGAGTGCCGCGAGGGCAGCGCTCGTCCACGTCATTCGCTTCATCATGATGAGACCAACTCCTTGTTTTGCCCTCTGGCGCTCACGGGAACGTCACGCGGAACACGGTCCCGCCCTTGGCCGTGCTATCGACGAAGGCGAACGTATTGCCGCCCTTTTTCGCGCGATGCAGACCCGCGGCCTCGGTGAACGTGTCGATGTCCTGCGACAGGTACGTCGGCGCGTTCGTCGCGAGATCCACGGAGATCACGACGTCGGTCTGCTTCTCCGTTTCGAGCGCGGAGACGAGCAGGGTCTGGTCGCCGTTCATGAGCGCGACGCCGCAGGGATACCCCACGCGAACCCCCGAAAGGATCACCGTCGCCGTGCCATTCGGCGCGACGGCGAAGATGCTGCCGAGCCCGTCGCCCTGCACGGTATCGCAGGCGTACACCGTGCCTTCGACGGAAATGGCCACGCCGCTGGGATCCTGGAACGGATTGCCCTTGATGACGGTGGACACGCTGCCGCTTCCATCCGCGGCGAGCTTGAAAATGCCGGGCACGCCCTGCGGATCGGTGCCGGCGAAATAAATGACGTCCTTGCCGCCCTCGTCGCGAATCTCGAGGCCACGCGGCCGATACGCGTCTGCCGCCGTGAGCCCGGTCAACGCGCCGCCGTCATTGGCGATCGTGAAGATGCGGCCGCGATCCCCGACGGGATCCTCGGCGCCCACATCCGCGACGAAGAGCTTGCCGCCGTCGGTGCTCGTCGCGAGGTTGAACGGCGCCACGAGCGGAGCGCCCGCGTGGAGCGCCGTCGGAGGCGCGGAGTTGTCGCCCTTCGCCTTGAAAAGGGCCGGCTCGCCGTTCGCGTCGAGCCCCGTGAAATATACGTCGTTGCCCGCCGGATCCGGGGTCGCGTCGAACGGGCGCTGGAACGACGCGTGATTCGAAGCGGTGGAGACGGCAAAATCGCCCGAACCGCCGCTGCCGCCGGTGCCACCCATGCCACCGGTGCCTCCCATCCCCCCCGTGCCCCCCGTCCCGCTGCTGGACGAGCTCGACGACGTCGTCGTGTTTCCGGGCGGCGGTTCGTCGCTGCAACCCTGCGCGGCGATGGCGACGAAAAGCAAGCCGGTCACGGCGATGGGGCGCAGGAGGCGGTGATGCCTCGTTTCCCTCATGCTTCCTCCTTCAAATGGACCTCCCCACCCAGCCGCCGCGCTTGCAGCGCGTGCCACGATCGATTAAGTGAGTGTCACGCGCCGCTGCGTGGAGGATGCGTGGTTCGACCCGCGATACCCCTTTATCGGGGTTCGCGGGCTACGCCCGAGCAGTGGCCGCGGTTGCGCGCGTTCTGCGCGTTATTCGTGAAATGGCTCGATCTCGTGAGCGAGGTCGCGGGCATCGACCACGAACGACCCTCGATCTAGACTGCGCGCGCCATGTTCGACGTCGCGAAGTCCATCTACGCCCAAACCCTCAGCGAGATACGTTCGGCCGGCCTCTACAAGGACGAGCGCGTCATCACCACGCCGCAGGGCGCGAGCATCCGCACGAGCGGCGGCCCGTCGGGCGCTCTGCCGCGCGAGGTCCTGAACTTCTGCGCCAACAACTACCTCGGCCTCTCCTCGCACCCCGCGGTGATCGAGGCGGCCAAACACGCCATCGACACGCACGGCTTCGGCCTCTCCAGCGTCCGCTTCATCTGCGGCACGCAGGACCTGCACAAGCAGCTCGAAGGCACCATCAGCCGCTTCTTCGGCACCGACGACACGATCCTCTACTCGTCATGCTTCGACGCGAACGGCGGGCTCTTCGAGACGCTGCTCGGCGAGGAAGACGCGATCATCTCGGATGCGCTGAACCACGCCTCGATCATCGACGGCATCCGCCTCTGCAAGGCCGAGCGCCACCGCTACGCGAACGGCGACATGGCCGCGCTCGAAGAGGCGCTGCGCAAGACGCAGGACAAGCGCATCCGCATGATCGCGACCGACGGCGTCTTCTCGATGGACGGCTACCTCGCGAAGCTCGATGTCGTCTGCGATCTCGCGGACAAGTACCGCGCGATGGTGATGGTCGACGACTCGCACGCGACGGGCTTCATCGGGCCGACGGGCCGCGGCACGCCCGAGGAGTGTGGCGTCCTGCACCGCATCGACGTGATGACCTCCACGCTCGGCAAGGCCCTCGGCGGCGCGAGCGGCGGCTTCACCACGGGCCGGCGCGAGATCATCGACCTGCTCCGCCAGCGCTCGCGCCCGTACCTGTTCTCGAACACGGTCGCGCCGCCGATCGCGGGCGCCTCGATCGCGGTCTTCGCGCTGCTCGAACGAGAGCCAGCGCTGCGCGAGCGGCTGATGTCGAACGCGCGCCGCTTCCGCGAGGGCATGACGGCGGCGGGCTTCACCATCAAGCCGGGCATCCACCCGATCGTGCCGATCATGCTGGGCGACGCGCGCCTCGCCGCGGACCTGGCCGCCGCGATGCTGGAGGAAGGCATTTACGTGATCGGCTTCTCGTACCCGGTGGTGCCGAAGGGCGAGGCCCGCATCCGCGTGCAGCTCAGCGCCGCGCACACGCCCGAGCACGTGGAGCAGGCTATCGAGGCGTTTACCCGCGTGGGGAAAAAGCTCGGCGTCGTGGCCTGAGCTCCCCTCACCCCCTGCCCCCTCTCCCCGCGGGGAGAGGGGGTGAAGGGTCGAATCAGTAGCGGATGACGACCTTCGGATAGGTCGTGATCGCCTTCTGGAAGTCGCCCGCGTCGTATTCGCGGAAGTCGAACATCGTCCCCTCGCCGCGCTTGAGGATGACCTCCCAGATGAGGTCGTGGATGTTCGGATCCCGCGACTCCAGGAGATGCCGCGTGATGTGCCAGGTCTCGAAGATCCGGCGCCCGATCACGCTGTGCAGGCTGATGCCGTCGACGATCAGCCGATCGAAGTTCTCGATCACCGCGTCGCCGCTCTTCAGGCCGAACAGGATCACGTCACCGCCGCGACGAACCGCGTGGATCGCGTTGTTCACGCTGGAGTTCACGCCGCTCATTTCGAGGGCCACGTCCACGCCGACGCCGTCCGTCAGCTTCCGGATGCGCTCCGTCAGCTCCGGATCGCTCTTGTGCGGCTTGTCCTTCGAACCGTTCTGGAGCTGCGGCCGGAGCACCACGTCCGCGCCGAGCCGCCGCGCCATCTCCGCGTGGCTCTCCATCGGCTCGACGCCGATGATGTAGTTCGCGCCCATCGCCCGCGCGACCGCGACTGCAAAGAGGCCGATCGTCCCGCAGCCGACGATCGCCACGCGCTTGCCGCGCAGGTTCACCTTCGTGCACGCGTGCACCGCGTTGCCGAACGGCTCCTGGATCGCCGCGACCTCCGGCCGGATCTTCGTGATGTCCGTCCGCCACAGGTTCTTCGCCGGCAGCTTCACGAGCTCGGCGAAGCAGCCGTCCTCGCTGATGCCGATGATCTTGTCGTCGGCGCAGACATGCGTGTCGCCGATGCGGCACTGGTAACAAACGCCGCAGGGGATGTGGCTCTCCGTCGTCACGACGTCGCCCACTTCGAGCCCGTATTGCCGCTTCGCGTCCGTGCCGAGCTCCACCACGCGGCCGAGCAGCTCGTGCCCGATCACGCGCGACGACTTCTTGTCGCGCTCGAGCGACTTGAAGATCATGTCCTTGAAGGCCGAGCGGAACCAGATGCCGCGGTCCGAGCCGCAGAAGCCGGTCATGATCGGCTTGATGAGCACCTGCGACCGGTCGTGGTAGTCGCTCGTCTCGTCGATGCGCGGCTTCTCCACCTCGGTCTTGCGCAGGCCCGTGGAGTTTTCCCACGGATCCGTCTCGCGGTCGTATGTCAGGGCCTGCATCGCGTCGCTCACGTTGTGCGCCTCCTCGAAAGACACGTCGGCCAGTGTCGTCGCGGTACGACGCTACGCAAGTCCCAAGGCGATCGAAGCCTGCTTGACGCGTTGGGTTAACGCAGCTTGCGACCAGGCGGAGGCGTCGTCTGCGAGACGGGCGGGCGCTCGCGCATGCACTTGTCGAGGCCCGCTTGCAGCGAAGCGTCGAGCCCGCCAGGGAGCTTCGGACGGCCCATCACGTTCACGAAGAGCCTGTCCTGCGCGATACCGCCACCCGGCGCGAAGCTCATCCACACGAACATCGCGCGGCCCTTGATGTTCTCGAAGGGCACGCCCGCGCCGAGCCCGCCGCGCCAGCTCCGCGAGTCGTGGCTGTTGTAGCGGTTGTCGCCCATCACCCACACCTCGTTCGCGTTGACCTTGAACGGCGTCGGTGAGCCCTGGAGATGGCCGCAGATCCCTGCCTTGCACGACTGCCCGATCCCGCACTCTTCTTGCCCCTTGCACGTGGGTTCGTCGGGGCCGTTCGGGTGCATGTCGTCGTGCGCGAAGAGCGTGAGGTACGACTTGTCCTCCAGGAACTCCACGTAGAGCCAGCCGTCGTTCCCGTAGCGCCCCACGTAGCAGTGCGGCACGAGCCAGCCGTTGATGATCGGGCGGCCGTTGATCGCCTCCAGCGTATCGCCGGGAGCCGCGATCACCCGCTTGATGAAGTCTTGCTCCTTGTTCTCCGGGAACTTGAAGACCATCACGTCCCCGCGCGTGGGCGGCAGGCTCGAGAAGAGCCGCTTCTCCGTCCACGGGATCAGCGGGCCGTAGGTCAATTTGTTCACGAAGATGTGATCGCCGATCATCAGGCTCGGGATCATCGAGCCGCTCGGGATCTTGAAGGCCTCGATCACGAACGCCCGCAGGATGAGCGCGACCGCCACCGCCACGCCGATCGACTCGGCGTACTCGCGCATCTCGCCCTTGCGCCAGCGCGACAGGTGCTCGCCGACCGCGCGGTCGGCCCGCGCGTGCGCCGTGTCGAACTCCGCGAGGTCGAACGTCTCGGCGTTCATCACCTTTTCAAGGCCGCTGATGGCCTCGTCGAGGCGCTCGCGCTCGGCGGCCCGGAGCCCCTTGACCACATCGCGCGCGTTCTGCTTGAGGATACGCCGCGCCTCGTCGACGAGCGCCTGCGCCTCCTCGTACCGCGCCCGCGCTTGCGGCGGGATGTCCTTGCGTCCGACGCCGATCGCGCTCGAGAGCGGGAGCTCGTAGCGGTAGTGCCACGCGAGCATCGCGAAGATCGTGAAGAGCACGATGCCCGCTGGAATCTGCTGCTCCGCGACGAAGACGCGCAGGCCTCCGGCCGAGACGTCCCCGGGCGCCGGGGTCAGCAGCCAGACGGCGAGAATGGCCAGGACAAACGGGAGCGTGACGATCCAGATCGCGTAGAAAAGTCCGCGGAGCCAGGTCGGTCCGGCGCTGCCCGTGTTCGGCCGGTGGGAGGGGGACGGGTCGGATCCCTCCGTCGCGCCGCCTTCTTTGGCGAGGGCGGGCGAGCTCTCGGGAGACCGTTCATCCGGCGTGGTTGCCAAGGGGTTAGCCTTTCTATACGCCGCCCTGGGGCAGGGCAAGGGCGAGAGGCGCCGCGAACTTCAAGGCGCGGCCCCGACTTCGACCGCGTAACTGACGAGAGCGGCCCGGTCGTCACCGGCCGCGCCGGGCGGAGCCGTCCTGCCGGCCGCCGCCGTGTTGTCGAAGACCACGTAGTACTGCCCGGCCGGCAGCGGCAGCGGTCTCCGCCACACCATGCCGGAGGGCACGGGCTCGTCCAGGACGGGGGCCGCGGGCGGAGGCCCGAGCGCGACGTTCGTCGTGTACTGCTGAAGCCACGCATCCCCCACGCCGCGATGCACGACGATCACGTCGACCGCAGGCGCGCCGTCGACGGCCACGCTGAGGTACAGGGCCTGCCCCTTTCCTTTGACCTCGAAGGGTCCCGTGTAATCGCGCTGGTTCTGGTGGACCTCGATGCGCTCGTTCACGAGCACGAGCCGCCCGTTGTCCGCCGTCTTGTACGGCGACCCCGGCCGCTTGCCCTTCTCCACGACGCCGAGGCCGAAGTCGACGCTGCCGTCGGAATCACGGATGACCGTGAAGCCGCGGCTGATCTCCTTCTTCAGCACCGCGCCGCCGACTTGATCGAGGAAGCCTTGGGTGGATCCGCCGGGCAGGCCAAAGGCCCCGGGCGCGGGCGGCTGCTCGACGAGGCGCGAGCCGAACGTCGTGGCGCTCGTCGCGCGCTCGCGGAAGTACACGTACATCGTGCTGCCATCCATCAGGAAGTCGTGGTCGTACTCGACGGCCGCGCTCGCATCGAAGCCGATGCGCTTCGTGAGGTTCGTCCAGGCGTAACCGTAGCCACCGAACTGGAGAAAGAGGTTGCCCGAGGCGAGCTCCTGCGCGGCGCAGGAGAGGGGGAAGAAGCGGCCCGTCGCGGGATCTTCTTCGCGCAGCTTGAGCGGCACGCTGCGCTTCTGCACCTCGCGGCAGATCTCGCCGCGCGCGAACGAGAAGATGCCGCGGCGGAGCGTGAGGTTGCCCGGATCGTTCACGACGCCGGGCATCACCGCGAGCGACGTCTGACCGCAGCTCGCGCCTACGAAGGAGAGCGCGAAAGCGACGGAGAGAAGGCGCGCTGTGACGGCACGAAAGGACATGGCGGGGGAGAATAGTGCATACGCACGGCCTCGGGCAGGTTTGGGGCGCAGCTCGGCATGTCCGAGTGGAGCCCCAAGCGTTGAAAGGGGTGATAGCGTTTTGGCCTCATGTCGAAGGTGGCAGTCCTTGGCGCGGGGGCGTGGGGCACGGCGCTCGCGAAGGTCCTCGCAGACAAACAGAACCCGACGTTCCTCTGGTCGCACAGCGCCGATCTCGCGCTCCTGATCAATGAGCGGCGCGTGAACGAGCGGTACCTGCCCTCGGCCCCGCTCCCGCCGACGCTGCGCGCGACCGGCGACATCGAACAGGCGCTCTCCGGCGCCGAGCTCGTCGTGTTCGTCGTGCCCTCGCACGCGATGCGCGAGGTCGTGGCGCGCGCGCGACCGTACCTCCCGCAACGCGCGCTCCTCTGCAGCGCAACGAAGGGCATCGAGAACGACTCGCTCATGCTGATGAGCGAGGTGCTCATCGACGAGCTCGGGCGCGACGTCGAGCCGCGGCTCTCGTATTTGTCGGGGCCGAGCTTCGCGAAGGAGGTCGCCGCGGGGCAACCGACGGCCGTCGTCGTCGCGGGCAAGAGCAACGACGAGACCGTGGCCGTGCAGCACGCGTTCGCCACGGAGCGACTGCGCGTCTACCAATCGGACGACGTCGTCGGCGTGGAGGTCGGCGGGGCGCTGAAGAACGTCGTCGCCATCGCGGCGGGCGCGGTCGACGGGCTCGGCTTCGGCCACAACGCGCGGGCCGGTGTCATCACACGTGGGCTCGCGGAGATCGCCCGGATCGCCATGGTCAAGGGCGGCAGCCCCCTCACGCTCGCGGGCCTCTCGGGGCTCGGCGACCTCGTGCTCACGTGCACCGGCGAGCTCTCGCGCAACCGCACCGTCGGCTACGAGATGGGGCGCGGGCGCACGCTCGACGACGTCCTTTCGCACCTCGGCCACGTCGCCGAGGGCGTCAAGACCGCGAAGAGCGCCTACGATCTCGGGGTGAAGCTCGACGTGGACCTGCCCATCACGAGTGAGGTCTACCGCGTGCTCTACGAGCAAAAGACCCCGCTCCAGGCGGTCGTGGACCTCATGAACCGGTCGCTGCGCAAGGAATGACGCGCCCGATCGCGCCTCGCCGACACGGTCCGCTTTGCGCAGAAGAAGGCAGGAGAGCCGGAAAGGTGTAGACTCGGAGGCGCAATGCTACGTGCGCGTTGGTTCGCTCTCCTTGCTGCATGCCTTTCCCTTGGCGCCGCTGCGACGGCCGCGGCGCAGAACCCGGTCCCGGATCCGTCCGGTCAAGCGCCGCCTCCGCAGCCCTTCCCGCTGCCGACGACGCTGCCCACGATCCCGGGCTTGCCGCCGCTCATCCCGCAGCAGCCCTCGACGCAGCCGGATCCGAACCAGCCGCAGCAGCCGCCGCCGCAGCAGCCCACGCTCCCGGGCCTGCCCACGATCCCCGGCCTGCCGCCGCTCATCCCGCAGCAGCCCACGCAGACGCAGCCCACGCAGACGCAGCCCACGCAGCCCCCGTACGGGCAGCCGACGCAGCCGTACGGACAGCAGCCGTACGGACAGCAGCCGTACGGACAGCAGCCTTATGGGCAGCAACCTTATGGGCAGCAACCTTATGGCCAGCCTTATGGCCAGCAGCCCTGCGTGCAGCAGCCGTACGGCCCTCCGTGCCCGGCGCAGATGCCCGTCCCGATGTTGCAGGATCGGACGAAGCTCGAAATGGGCTACCTCTACGGCGCCTCGATCGCCTGGGGCGTGACGACCGGCATCTGGATCGATCTCGAAGCGGAGACCGAAAACCCCGGCCTCGCGCTCATCGCGCCCGCGCTCTTCGGCGCCGCCGCGCCGACCGCGATGTTCTTCCTCGATCGCCCGAAAATGCCCCTGGGCCGCCCCTCAGCGGTCGCCACCGGCATCCTGCTCGGCTCGGGCGAAGCCGCGCTCATCTGGTCACGCCAGTACACCACGGCGAAATCGGGCGAGGAGTGGGGCCCCAAGCAATATTTCCGCGCCCACGTCATCAGCTCGACCATCGGCGGCGTCGGCGGCTACCTCGCGCATTACGGCCTCAAGTTCCGTCCGCAGACGAGCATGTTCGTCGGCTCGGCGGCGCTCTGGGGATCGATCGCGGGCGGCGCGTTCGGCGGCGGCGGCAGCAACGGATCGTGGAGCGCGTGGGCCAACGACGGCGTCTTCCTCGGCGGCCTGATCGGCTACAACCTCGGCATGGCCGCGGCCGCGGGCGTCTCTGCCGTGTGGACGCCGTCGTGGAACCAGCTCGGGTGGATGTGGGGCGGCTTCGGCGCGGGCGCCGCGGTCTCCGCGCTCGTCTATCCGTTTTACGCGCTCTCGGATGACGCCGATCCGCGCAGCGGCCTGATCTTCCAGGGAGTCCTCTCCTTGCTCGGCGTGGCCGGCGGCGCGCTGATCGGCGCCCCCGAGAGCAGCAGCGCAACGGCCCAGGCCCCCACCCCGGGCATCGGCAATCACCCCAAGTTCGCGCGCATCCTCGGCCCCTCCATCATGCCGGTCCAGGGCCCCGGCGCAGGGATCTCGCTGATCGGCGAGCTTTACTGACGCACGGCGACGTAGCCGAGCCTCCCGACATCGAACGGCGCGCGCCAGGGCCGACGCTCGTGGCAAAAGCGCTATCCTCCGGGTCCCCATGCCGACACTGAAGTACTTCGCCGCCCGCGGCGCGCCTCGGGTGTATGCCGTGCACAAGCCGGTCACGACGATCGGCAAGGCGCTCGGAAACGACGTCGCGCTCGCGGGGACGGGGCTCGCGGACCACCACGCGCAGATCTCCTTCGACGGCCGGGACTTCGTGCTCGAAGAGCTCGACCGGGACGGCGACATCCAGATCAACGGCAAGAAGAAGCGTCGCGCGCGCCTCGTCCACGGCGACCGCGTCACGCTCGGCGCCGTCGAGCTCGGCTTCTCGATGTTCTCCGAGGCCACGAAGGCGCGGAACGACGACGACGAGACCGAGAAGCCCGCGACGCCCGGCGTCTCCGCGGAGCTCGCGGGCGTGCGCAAGCTCTTCGCGTTCAGCGAGAAGCTCATCAACCGGCGCAGCGTCGACGAGCTGCTCGAAGCGATGCTCGACGACATCATCGAGCTGACGCATGCGGACAAGGGTTTTCTCCTGCTCGTCGAGGGCGCCGAGGAGGCCGCGGATCCGGGCAAGGGCGCGCGGCGTGAGGCCCAGGGCGAGGAGCGCAAGCTCGTGGTGCGCGCCTCGCGCAACGTGCGGCGCGAGGCGATCACGGACGCGCAGGGTTCGATCTCGGACAGCATCGCGCGGCAGGTCCTCGCCTCGGGCCGCCCGATCATCGTCTCGGACGCGCTCGCGGACACGCAGTTCGGCCGCAGCGAGAGCGTCATCGCGATGAAGCTCTCCAGCGTCATGTGCGCGCCGCTGCTCTCGCAGGGCGAGGTGATCGGCGCGCTCTACGT
This sequence comes from Polyangium sorediatum, assembly GCF_029946465.1. Classification (NCBI taxonomy): domain Bacteria; kingdom Pseudomonadati; phylum Myxococcota; order Polyangiales; family Polyangiaceae; genus Polyangium; species Polyangium sorediatum. The sequence goes on along the minus strand of NZ_JARZHI010000011.1, from coordinate 202,174 downwards.
CGGCAACGACAAGGTCAAGCACCTCTTCGATCGCACGCAGCTCGAGCTGCTCGGCATCTTCGCCTCGCAAGCGTCGCTCATCCTGCAAAACGCGATGCTCCTCTCCGCGCTGCGGGCCGACAAGGCGAAGCTCGAAGCAGAGCTCAAGGACAAGAAGTTCGGCGAGATCATCGGCGCGTGTCCGAGCATGCTGGAGGTCTTCCGCAAGCTCACGAAGGTCGCGGCGACGGACATCAGCGTGCTCATCACGGGCGAGACGGGAACGGGCAAGGAGCTCATCGCGCGGGAGATCCACCGACGATCGAACCGCGAGGGCGGGCCCTTCGTCACGATCAACTGCGGCGCGATCCCGGAGAACCTCATCGAGAGCGAGCTCTTCGGCCACGTGAAAGGCGCGTTCACCGGCGCCATCGCGAGCCGGCCCGGCAAGTTCCAGGTCGCGGACAAGGGCACGCTCTTCCTCGACGAGATCGGCGAGCTGCCGCTGAACTTGCAGGTCAAACTGCTCCGCGCGCTGCAGGAGCGCATCGTCTTCCGCGTCGGTGATTCGAAGCCGGAGAAGGTCGACATCCGCATCGTCGCCGCGACGAACCGGAACCTCGAAGAGGAGATCCGCGCGAACCACTTCCGCGAGGACCTCTACTACCGGCTCAACGTCGTGAACCTGTGGCTCCCGCCCCTGCGCGAGCGCGGCGACGACGTGCTCATCATCGCGAAGACGCTGCTCTCGAAGTACGCGGACGAGCTCGGCAGCTCGGTGCGCGGCTACAGCCCCGCGGCGCTCGCGGCGGTCAAGAAATACGGCTGGCCCGGGAACATCCGGCAGCTCGAAAATCGCATCAAGAAGGCGCTCGTGCTCTGCGACAAGACGCTGCTCGGCCCCGAGGATCTCGATCTCGGGCCCGGCGCGGAGACCGCCATCTTGCCGCTCGAAAAAGCGAAAGAAGACTTCCAGCGCAGGTACGTCCTCGAAGTGCTGGAACGCAACAACGGCAACCGCACGCAGACCGCCCGCGACCTCGGCGTCGATCCACGCACCATCTTCCGGTACCTGGAGAAAGAGCAGAACCCGATGCCGAGCGGCGCGGGCGGCACGCCGCGGGATCCTTCCGAAGGCTGAATGGAAAGCATCGAAGTCCGGTCCCTCCCCCACCCCTGTCCCGACAAAACGCGCGCCGATCTCGAATGGGATCGGCTGCTCGCGGCGCTCGCCGATCGCGCAGCGAGCGAAGCCGGCAAGCGCATCGCCCGTGATCTCCCGTTCGCCTCGACGCACGAAGGCGTGCGGGTCGCGCTCGGCGAGGTGAAGGAGGCCGTCGACCTCGATCGCACGGCCGAGCCCTTGCCCGCGGCCGACGTGCCCTGGGTCGAGGCCGCGCTCGATCGCGCGCGCATCGGCGCGACGCTCGCGAACGAGGAGCTGCGCGCCGTGGGCCGTTGCCTCGCGGAGGCCGGCCGGCTGCGGCGTTTCCTCGCGGCGCGCAAGCAGAGGCTGCCGCTGCTCTTCCGCGCGTGCTCGACCGATCCGGGCCTCGACGCGCTCGAGCGCGAGGTGAGCTCTTCCTTCGATCCCGACGGCACGCTCTCCGATCGCGCCTCGCCGCGCCTCGCCGAGCTCCGCGGCGAGCGGCGCAACCTGCGCGATCGCCTCGTCCGCAAGCTCGACGAGATCATGCGCAAGCACGCGGACATCCTGCAGGACACGTACTACACGGAGCGCGACGGCCGGTACGTGCTGCCCGTGCGCGCCGACGCGCACGAGCGGTTCCCGGGGATCGTGCACGCGACGAGCGGGAGCGGCGCGACGCTCTTCGTCGAGCCGCGTGTCGTCGTCGACATGGGCAACCGCCTGAAGATGGTGGAGGCCCTCGTGCAGCACGAAGAGGAGCTCGTCTACGCGGCGCTCAGCGCGAAGATCGGCGAAGAGATCGACGCGGTCGCGGCCGCCGTCTTTGCCCTCGCGCACGCGGACGTGCGCGCCGCGGCCGCGCGCCTCGCGAAGGATCTACGCTTCACGTTCCCCGAGGTGCCCGAGGCCGCGTCCGTGGGCTCGATCCACCTCGTCGGCGCGCGTCACCCGCTGCTCGCGCTCGACGGCGTCTCCGTCGTCCCGAGTGATCTCGGGATCACGGCGGGCCACGCGATGATCGTCTCGGGCCCGAACGCGGGCGGCAAGACCGTGGCGCTGAAGACGCTCGGCCTCGCCGCGCTCTGCGTCCGCGCGGGCCTGCCCGTGCCGGCCGACGAGGGCTCGCGCGTCGACGTCTTCGAGGTCGTGCTCACGGACGTCGGCGACGATCAGAGCCTGCACAAGAACCTCTCCACGTTCAGCGCGCACGTGCAGAACCTCGCGCACATCCTCGCGGACACGCGGCCCGGCGCTCTGGTCCTGCTCGACGAACTGGCAGGCGGAACCGATCCGCGCGAAGGCGAGGCGCTCGCGTCCGCGGTGCTCGACTCGCTCTGCGCGCGCGGCGGCACCGTGGCGACGACGACGCACTACGAGGGCCTCAAAGCGCTCGCGCTCGCCGATCCACGCTTCGAGAACGCCTCCGTCGGCTTCGACATCGCCACGATGAGCCCGACGTTCCGGCTCTCGATGGGCATCCCCGGCGCGTCGAGCGCGCTCGCCGTGGCGCGCCGCTTCGGCATCCCCGGCACCGTGCTCGATCGCGCCGAGCGCTTCCTCTCGCGCGAGGCCGTGCGCTTCGAGGACATGGTCGCAAAGCTCCAGGCCGAGCGAAACGCGCTCGAAGTCGCGCGCACGTCGGCCGAGCGCGAGGCCGTGATCGCGCGCGACAAGCAGCGAGCGCTCGACGAGGAGCTCACGCGCCTCCGCGCTGAGGAGCGACGTTTCGTCACCGAGGCCGGCCGCGAGCTGATGGAGTCGATCCGCAAGGCGCGGCAAGACATCCGCGACGCTCAAGCGCGCCTCCGGGCCAAGCCCACGGCCGAGGACCTGCGCGCCGCGGCCCGCGCGATCGACGCCGTCGCCCAGAAGACGAGCACCTTCGGCGAGCTCGAACCGACCGGGCGTGACGAAGGTTTGTCCCGCGGAACCGTCGCGCCGGGCGAGATCCGCGTCGGCACGCGCGTCTACGTCCCGCGCCTGCGCGCCGAAGCCGACGTCGTCGAGGTCCTCGCAAACGGCCAGCTCCGCGTCGCCGCCGGTCCCCTCAAGCTCACCACGTCCATCGCGGAGGTGCGCGCGGCGGACGGCGGTTCGTCCGAAAAAACCCGCGCGAGCGGCGGCAAAAAGCGCGTCGATCTCGACGCGGCCGCCGATCCGGACGTCCCCATCCAGACGAGCGAGAACACCGTCGATCTCCGCGGCCTCCGCGCGCACGAGGCCGTCGGCATGGCCGAGCAGTTCCTCGATCGCTCCGTCGGCGCGGGCCGCCGCGTGGCGTTCCTGATCCACGGCCACGGCAAGGGCGCCCTGCGCGACGCCGTGCGGGACGCGATGCGCCAGAGCCCCTACGTCTCCCGCCTCCGCCCCGGCGAACCTCGCGAGGGCGGAGACGGCGTCACGGTCGTCTGGCTCCGCGCTTAGCGGGCCGGTGTCCTCCACCGCCGCCGCCACCGCCACCACCCTTGCCGCCGGGCGCGGCCGCCTTGCTCGCGGCCGCGCGATCACGATCGACGCGGCCGAGATCCTCGGCGACCCGATCGAGCACGCCGTTCACGAACGCCGACGAGTCCTCGCTGCCGAAGCGCTTGGCGAGCTCCACGGACTCGTCGAGGATGACCGCGCGCGGCACGTCCCCGCCGTTCATGAGCTCCCACGCGCCGAGGCGCAGCACGTTCCGATCGACCCGTGCCATCCGCTCGAGCCGCCAGTTCACGCTCGCCTTGCGGATCGTCTCGTCGACCTTCTTGAGGTCCTTCTCGACGCCTCGCACGATCCGGTCGGCATACTCCCGACCTTCCGGATCCCCCGGCGTCAGACGCCAGTAGTGCATGATCACGCGCTCGGCCGAGCTAGTGCCCTGCTCGAGCGCAAACAACATTTGCAGCGCGGCCTCGCGGCCGGTCGACCGAGCGCCCATGGTCCCGAGAGCTTTCGTTCAGAGCCCGGCGCCGTCGAGGGCCGAGGCGAGCGAGACCATCTCGATCGCGCTCACGGCGGCCTCCCAGCCCTTGTTGCCAGCCTTCGTCCCAGCGCGCTCGACCGCCTGCTCGATCGTGTCCGTCGTCAGGACGCCGAACGTCACGGGCACGCCCGTCTGCAAGGAGACCTGCGCGATCCCCTTCGTCACCTCGGACGCGACGTAATCGAAATGCGGCGTCGATCCGCGGATCACCGCGCCGAGCGCCACGATCGCGCTCACGCTGCGCTTCTCCGCGAGCCTGCGGACGACGACGGGGATCTCCCACGCGCCCGGCACGCGCACGATCGTCACGTCCGACGTCGAACCACCATGCCGCGCGATCGCGTCGAGCGCGCCTTCGACCAGCCTGTCGACGATGAAGTGGTTGAACCGGCTCACGACAAGGGCGAACTTCGCCCCCGACGGGACGACCAGGTGGCCCTCGACCGTGCGCGGAGCGCCGCGCTCTCCGTTGGTGCTCATCCGAATTTCCTCAAGCCTCGCCCTGCATCGACACGAGCGGCACGCGCTCGACCACCTCGAGCCCGAACCCGTCGAGCCCCGCGATCTTCGTCTGGCTGTTCGTCAGAAGCCGGAGCTTCTGGCAGCCGAGATCGGCGAGCACCTGCGCGCCGAGCCCGAACTCCCGCAGCGCCTGCTGCGGCGCCCGCGTCTCTTGCGTCGTCGTGCGGCCCTTCGCTTCGAGCTCGGACCCGAGATCGAGCCGCGGCGGGATGTAGAGCACCACGCCCTCGCCCGCCTTCTCGATCAGCGAGATCGCCTCGCGCAGGTTCGACCCACCCTCGAACGGCGTCGAGCTGAAGAGGTCGGCCACGAGCGCGCCCGCGTGCACGCGGCAGAGCGTGGGCTTCGTGCCGTCCACCATGCCCTTCACGAGCGCGAGGAACTGCCGCGCCTCGCCGATGATCTCGTAGACCGCCGCCGTCCACGTCGTGCCCGTCAAATCGAGCCGGATCTGCCGCTCCGACACGCGACGCACGAGCCGCTCAGTCTGAAGGCGGTACTGGATGAGGTCCGCCACCGACAGGATCACGAGCTCGTGCTGCCCGCCGAACCGCTCGAGATCCGGCATCCGCGCCATCGTGCCGTCGTCGTTCATGATCTCGCAGATCACGCCCGCGGCGCGGAGCCCCGCGAGCCGGGCGAGATCCACGGAGCCCTCCGTTTGTCCCGTCCGAACCAGCACGCCGCCGCGCCGCGCGCGCAGGGGAAACACGTGCCCGGGCGTGACGAGGTCGGTGGGCCGCGCGTCCGGCTGGATCGCGACCTGGATCGTGCGCGCGCGATCGGCCGCGCTGATGCCCGTGGTCACGCCCGTGCGCGCCTCGATGCTCACGGTGAACGCCGTCCCGAGGGGCGGACCGCCGCGCCCCGGAGCGCTCATCATCGGCAGCTCGAGCCTATCGACCTGCTCCTCTTCGAGCGTCAGGCAGATGAGGCCACGGCCGTGCTTGGCCATGAAGTTGATCGCCTCCGGCGACACGCGCTCGGCGGCCATGCAGAGGTCGCCCTCGTTCTCGCGGTCCTCGTCGTCGACGAGGATCACCATCCGACCGCTCCGGATCTCGTCGAGCGCGCGGTTCACACGGCTGAGGACGGCAGAGTCGATCGTCAGTCGATGCGGCATGGTGCCCCCGCCCTTCTCACCCGCGCGTGCCGCCGCGAGCTCATCAAAGGAATCCCCCCGATCGGAGCTTCGCGAGGAGGCGTTCGTCCCTGGATTCGTGGTGGTGGTGCTCATCGTTTTCTGCGACCTCTCCTCCCCACCCCGGCGCCTCTTCCGACGAAGACGTAGCGCGCGCTCCGCTCGCGATCGAAAGCTGGCGCGCCACGTAGCGCGCGAGCACATCGACTTCAAGATTCACGGCTTGCCCCGGCCGAAGATCGCCGAGGTTCGTCCGCCCGAGCGTGTGCGGCACGAGCATGACCTCGAACACGACCCGTGACGAGCGCCCCTGCCCCTGATCCGTCACCCGGTTGATCGTCAGGCTCACGCCGTCGATCGCCACCGAACCCTTGTCGGCCAGGTACGGCGCCAATCCGCCGTCGGCCTCGACCACGAGCCGCGTCGCGTCTCCACTCGGCGCTCGCTCGCTCACGCGCCCGATGCCGTCCACGTGCCCGAGCACCATGTGCCCGCCCATGCGCCCGCCGAGCTTCATCGCTCGTTCGAGGTGCACCCGCGCGCCCACCGCGAGCGCGCCGAGCGTCGTCCGATCGAGCGTCTCCGAGGACATGTCGCACTCGAACCCGGTCGGCCGGATCCGATCCACGGTCAGGCACGCGCCGTTCACGCTGATCGACTCGCCGAGCTCCAGCGGCCCGAGCGAGCACTCGATGAACGCGCGCGCGACGGGGCTGCCGGCCCTCTGCCGGAGGATCCCGATGGTCTCGACGAGGCCTGTGAACATCCTCTTCGGCTCGATCCGAGGGCTTACTCTTTGTTCGCCTGCGCGGCGAGCAGCCGATCGACGATGACCTTCGCCTCGTCGCCGAGCTCCGTGAATACGACGCCCATGCCGGGCGGATCGTCGTGGACGCGCACTACTTCGCCGACGCCCTCGATCGTCTCGATGTCGTCCATGATCACGGTGAAGCGCAGGTTGACCTTCGTGCCGACTTCGAGCGGGGTCTTCGAGCGGACGAACACACCCGTACGGGAGATGTTCGACACGTACTCGTTGATGAACGAGTCGTAGCTCTCGAACTCCTTGTTGATGGTGACGCGCTCGTCCTTGCGCGGGCCAAGTTCAACAGGAGGACGGTCGCTCTCGCTCATGCGTCACCTCATCTGCCCAGCAGGTCGAACTGTTCGAGGTGGTATTCCTTGCGGGGAACGAGCTCGATCCGACGCGTGAACAGGCGCTCGGCCTCTTGCACGGCGACACGCTCGTCGTTCTTCAGAAGGTCGACGACCGCCGGGTGCGCGTTGACGATCACCACGTACCCCGGCAGGTTCAAGCGCTCGCGCCGGATCTGCCGCAGGATCTCGTACGCGATGCTCTGCTTCGACTGGAGCTGCCCGGTGCCGTCGCAGTAGAAGCACGGCTCGAGCATGATGCGCCCGAGGCTCTCCCGCGTGCGCTTGCGGGTCATCTCGATGAGCCCGAGCTCCGAGATCCGGTTGAACGTGGTCTTCGCCTTGTCCCGCGACAGGAGCTCCTCCAGGCGCTTGCGCACCTTCTCGCGGTTGCCCGCGCGCTCCATGTCGATGAGGTCGAGGATGATCAGCCCGCCGATGTTCCGGAACCGGAGCTGGTAGGCGATCTCCTCGACCGCCTCCAGGTTCGTCGTGAGGATCGTCTCTTCGAGATCCCGCGATCCTTTGCCCACGAACTTTCCGGTGTTCACGTCGATCGCCGTGAGCGCCTCGGCCTGGTCGATGATCAGGTGGCCGCCCGAAGGCAGCGGGACCTTGCGCGACAAGGCGCGCTGGATCTCGTCCTCGATGCCGTACGCGTCGAAGATCGGCTCCTCGCCCTCGTAGAGCTCCACGGCGTCCACGCGCTCCGGCATGAACATCTCCATGAAGCGCTTCAGCCGCACGTACTCCTCGCGGCTGTCGATCACGATCTTCTCGATGTCGTCCGTGAACAGATCACGCGCCGTCTTCAGCACGAGATCGAGCTCCGTGTAGAGGCACGCCGGCCCCCGCACCACGGTCTCGCGCTTCTTCACGACCTCGCCCCAGAGCCGCACGAGGTAACCGACGTCCGACTTGAGCTGCTTCTTCGTCAGCCCCTCGGCCACCGTGCGCACGATGAGCCCGCCCTGCGGCGGCTTCATCGACTCGATCGCCTCGCGCAACCGCGAGCGCTCCTTCTCCGAGCCGATGCGCTTCGAGATGCCCACGTGATCGACCGTCGGCAGGTACACGACGTAGCGGCCCGGCAGCGAGACGTGGCTCGTCACGCGCGCGCCCTTCGTCCCGATCGGCTCCTTCGAGACCTGCACGAGGACCTCCTGGCCCTCGCGGATCACTTCGCGGATCGGCGTCGTCTTCGAGACGCGCATCGGCTCGTGGTGGCTGCCCTGCGCTCGCTTCGTGCTCGTACGATCGCCTCCGCGATCACGACCTCCGCGGCCTCCATCCCGGCCGCGCCCCTTCTCGCCGCGGTCGCGGCTGCGCCCTTCCTTCGGCGCCCGCGAGGTCTCGCGAGCAGCCTCCTTGGGCGCTTCCTTCACCGCCACGACCACCGCAGGAGCCGCGGCCTCCGGCCGACGATCGCGGGTTCGTCCGGACCGACGCACGCGACCACGTTGCCCACGACCACGCCGCGAACGCCCGCCGCGCGGCTCCGTCGGTGAAGTCTCGGCCGCGTCGCTGCCCGCGCCCTCGACCTTCACCTCGGCCGCCTGCGCCTCCGCGCCTTCCTCGGCCTGCGCTGCGTCCTCTTGATCCTCGGGCTCCGCGCTCGCCTCGGTCGCCGCCTCGACGGCTTCGACAGCCTCGACGTCGCCTTCGTCTTCCGACTCCGTCGCGTCGTCCGCTTCTTCCTCGGCACGCGCCTCGTCCGCGACGGCTTCGTCCGCGGCGAGCTCCTCCGAGGCGGGTTCGTCCGAGGCCGGCCCCTCGCTGCTCTGCGCCTCGACGAGTTGTTCGTCCTCGGCCTCTTCGTAGACCTCTTCGCCGCTCGGTTCGGCCATCACGTCGAGCGCTGTCGGCAACGAGATCGACACGTCGCGCTCGGTGCGCACCGGCTCTTCGGGCACGTGCGCCATGATCTCGGGCGGCGCGTGCGCCGGACGTTCTTCTTCTTCGTGTGGCGTGCCGTGCGTGTGCCGACCCGCGAGGTACGCGTCGAAGTCATCCGGACGGATCAGATCCTCGACGTGCAGGAAGGCTGCGCGTTCGAGCCCGATGTCGATGAACGCGGCCTGCATGCCCGGGAGAACACGGCTGACCCTACCGAGGTAGATGTTCCCGAGGGTCCCCTTCTGCGCATCTCGTTCGATGTGCAGCTCGGCGATGATCCCGTTTTCGATGAGGGCGACTCGCGTTTCGCGGATGTCGACGTTGATGACGAGGAGATTCTTACCCATGCCCACTGGAGCGCCCTTACCGCGCCGCGAGCGAAGGGTTACCACGACAAGCCCGGGCCATGAAGCCGATTGGCTCGCCTTTCGTTCAGGGATCGTCCTTCACGACGGACCCGCGCTGCGCCGGTGCCCCCGGCGGCACGACCGAGCGCCGCCGGGGCGTGGCGTGGGTCGGGCTAGCCGAACCGCGGAAGTGTAGGAAAAGAGGAAGGTTTCCGCGCTGCGGGGCCGATCTCAGGGACAGAAGCTCGCGCTGTCGGAGCAAGAGGTCGCGCAGGAGTCGCAGATGATGCAGGTCACGAGCGCGTTGTACCGCTCGGCGCCGAGGGGGTTTCCCATGGCACACCCGCCCTGGCAGCCGACGTCGTCCTCGCAGCCGGCCATGCACATGTTGAATTCGACACAGGATTTGTCGCCGAAGCAGCCCTCGTAGGCCATGAGACACGGGCCCTTCACGGCACAGCCCGTGCAGCCGCGGCTGTAATCGCCGCACAAAACGAGTTCGTCGCAGTTCTTGGGGGGATAGGCCGAAGCATCGGCCCCCGCGTCGCCCTCGCCGCCGGTGCCGACGCTGGCGGCGACCGTGGTCGCCATGCCTCCGGCGCCCCCGCTTCCTTCGGAAAACTCCCCCCCGTCATCGCCGCGCGAGCAGGCCAAAAGGAACACGAGCGCCGCCCCGAAAATGCCGATCCGTTGCGCCATAAGTGCAACGGATCAGCGTACTTCGGGGCGGTTCCCTGCGAAAGGGCGACATCGCCCTACATGGACAATGTCCGTCCGACCATGCCAGCGGTCAGGTCACGGCGGGCACATGGCGGCTTGCTGGGAGCAGGCGCTCGGGCAGTTGTCACAGATGAGGCAAACGGCGACGGCGTTGTAGGCCGCGAGGCCCGCCTGGTTCATCTGCGCGCAGTTCTGCTGGCACGCGGCGTCCGCGCAGTTCTGGAGGCACTGCGCGAGCGTCGCGCAAGCTTGGTTGGTCTGACACGCCATGATCTGGGTCTGACACCCGCCGCCCATCTGCGTGCAGGTCTGGCAGGTCTGGCAGCTCGCGCCTGCCGTGTCGCAAGCCGGGTTGCCGCCGCCAGCGCCGCTGCCGCCGCTGCCGCCCGCGCCGCCCATGCCGCCGCTGCCACCCGAGGCGGAGGCCGCCGACGTGGTCTTGCCACCGCCGTTGCCGCCGTTGCCGCCCCAGTCGTCACCGCCCTCGCCGCCACCACCGCCGCTGCCGCTGGTGCCGCTGCTGCTGCACGCCACGAGCGCCCCGAGCGACACGAACAAAGCCGCGAACGTCCACTTCATCGGAAACCTCCAAGGATGTGCGACCCCGGCATCGCAAGAGGTAGAGAGGCCGAGGACAAACGCGTCCGTACACGCGCGGTTGTCCCACGGCAACGAGATCGCGAAGCGAGCTCCCTCGAGGGGGTGAATCGGCCGGGCTCTGCCCGGACGAGAGGACGCGAGGCGTCCCCTGAGGACTGCCTAGAGCGGAATGTTGCCGTGTTTCTTCGGCGGGTTCTTGTCGCGCTTGTCGCGAAGAAGCTCGAGCGCGCGATCGAGGCGAACACGGAGCGTCCTCGGATGGATGACCTCGTCGATGAAGCCGAGCTCCGCGGCCTTGTAGGGGTTCGCGAACTTCGCCTTGTACTCCTCGACGAACCGCGCGCGCGCCGCCGCCGGATCCGACGCCGCCTGGATCTCCTTGCGGTAGACGATGTTCACCGCGCCGTCGGGCCCCATGACCGCGATCTCCGCCGTCGGGAAGGCGAGGTTGTAGTCGGCACGGATGTGCTTCGAGGCCATCACGTCGTACGCGCCGCCGTAGGCCTTGCGCGTGATCACCGTGATCTTCGGGACCGTCGCCTCGGCGAACGCGTAGAGCAGCTTCGCGCCGTGCGTGATGATGCCGCCGTACTCCTGATCGGTCCCGGGCAAGAAGCCGGGTACGTCGACGAACGTGACGAGCGGGATGTTGAAGCAGTCGCAGAACCGCACGAAGCGCGCGCCCTTGATGCTCGCGCGGATGTCGAGGCACCCCGCGAGCACGTTCGGCTGGTTCGCCACGACGCCCACGGTCCGCCCGCCGACGCGCGCGAAGCCACACACGATATTCTGCGCGTACCGCTCGTGCACCTCGTAGAGGTAGCCGTCGTCGACGACCGCGCGGACGACGTTCTTGATGTCGTACGGCTTCGAAGATTCGCTCGGCACCATGGTGTCGAGCTCCGGCACCTCGCGGTCCGTGGGATCGGTGCACGGCCGCCGCGGCGGATCCTCGGTATTGTTGGAGGGCAAAAAGGCGAGCAGCTCCCGCACGCGGGCGAGCGCCGCGCGATCATCGGGGGCCGTCAGGTGGCAGACGCCGCTCTTCGCTGCGTGCGCCGAGGCGCCGCCAAGGTCCTCCTTGGTCACGTCCTCGTTCGTCACCGTCTTGATGACCTCGGGGCCCGTGATGAACATGTAGCTCGTCCCCTCGACCATCATGATGAAGTCCGTGATCGCCGGCGAATACACGGCGCCGCCCGCGCACGGACCCATGATGGCGCTGATCTGCGGCACGACGCCGCTCGCCAGCGTATTGCGCAAGAAGATGTCCGCGTAGCCCGCGAGCGACTCGACCCCCTCCTGGATCCGCGCCCCGCCGGAGTCGTTGAGCCCGATCACGGGCGCACCGATCTTCATCGCGAGATCCATCACCTTACAGATCTTCTGCGCGTAGGCCCCCGAGAGCGAACCGCCGATCACCGTGAAGTCCTGCGCGAACACGCAGACCTTGCGGCCGTCGACGAGCCCCCAGCCGGTCACCACGCCGTCGCCGAGGACCTTCGACTTGTCCATGTCGAAGTCGTTGCAGCGATGCACGACGAACCGGTCGATCTCGACGAAGGATCCAGGGTCGAGCAAGAGCTCGACGCGCTCGCGCGCGGTGAGCTTGCCGGCCTCGTGTTGCTTTGCGATTCGCGCCGCGCCGCCCCCCTCGAGGGCACGGCGGTTCATGTCGTCGAGTCGTTCGATCGCGTCTTTCGCGCGGGAGCTCTGTTGTTCGGACATCGCGGAGGGCCCCTACCATGGGCGCGCGCGCGCCGCCTCCCTTCGCCGTCCAGCAACCGAACGGGCGTTGCGCGGCGCGCGCCACCAAGTACGATTTCCTGGCCCGAGCGAGCCCGCGCCTGCGCGGAGACGAGATGAGCGACGGAAAGTAGAGGGGGGCCGCGCTCGCCTCGGGCAGCTCACGCATGAAGCCCGCTCCGACCTGCGAGGCCGGCGCATCGGCACTGCCGAACGCCAAAGGCGATGCATCCCCGTTCGAGGAGACGGAGCCCATCACCCCCACGCTCCCCGACGGAGGCGCGCGCTACCGTATCGTCGAGCGCCTCGGCACCGGCGGCACAGGCGTCGTCTACGCCGCCGAAGACCTCGCCGCGAGCCGGCTCGTCGCGCTGAAGACGCGCAAAGAGGACAACGACGATCCGCACGGGAGCCAAGGCCTCTTCCTCCACGAGGCGCGCGTCGCCGCGCAGCTCGAGCACCCGAACATCGTCCCCGTCTACGACGTCGGCCGCCTGCCCGACGGCCGGCCCTTCTACACGATGCGCATCGTCAAGCAGCAGAGCTTGCACGACGTGCTCATGCAGCCCGAGCTCCACCCGACATGGCCGCTCGCGCGCCTCGTCTCCGCGTTCGTCCAGATCTCGCGCGCCCTCGCCTACGCGCACCGCCGCGGCGTCGTGCACCGCGACATCAAGCCGGAGAACATCCTGCTCGGCGACGAGGGCGAGGTCTACCTGAGCGACTGGGGCAACGCGCGCATGCTCACGGGCATCGAGCCCACCTCACCGCTCTCGCTCCCCGACGACGATCCCTTCTTCATCCGCGGCGAAGGTGGTTATCCGAGCGGTTTGTCCGGGACCCCGGGCTACATCGCCCCCGAGCAGATCCGCGGCGAGCGCGCGAAGATCGATCACCGCGCCGACATCTTCGCGCTCGGCGTCGTGCTCTACGAGATGCTCACGGGCGAGCATCCCTTCGACGCGCCCACCGTGCTCGGCGTGATCCTCGCGACGCAGACGCGGGATCCCAGGCCGCCGCGCGCCGTCGCGCCGAGCTGCCCGCTCGTGCTCGAGGATCTCTGCCTCGCCATGCTCTCGAAAGACCCCGCGAAGAGACCGCATTGCGCCGCAGCCGTCGCCGGGGGAGCCGAGGCCTTCCTCGAAGGCGCGAAGGAGCGGGATCGTCGCCGCGCCGAGGCGCGATCGCTCTGTGAACTCGCGCGCGAGCCGGCCCTGCGCGACAAAGCCCTGCGCCTCGAACGCGCGCAGCTCGACGCCGAGGCGCGACGCCTGCGCGCCGACGTGAAGAGCTACGATCCGATCGATCGCAAGCGCCCTGCGTGGGCCCTCGAAGATCGCGCCGCCGCCGTGGAGCGCGAGCGGGCGCGCGCCATGGCCGAGGCGATCGATCTCTACACGAAGGCGCTCGCGTACGACCCCGAGCTCGAAGAGGCGCGCTCGGGCCTCGCCGATCTCTACTGGGCCCGCGCCGTCGCCGCGGGCGCCGAGCGCCGCCACGCGAGCCGCATCTACTACGAGGCCCTCGTCTCCGAGTTCGACGTCGGCAGCTACGCCGCGCTCCTCCGCTCCGACGCGTGCCTCGCGATCGAGACGAACCCGCCCGGCGCGCGTGTCCTCGCGTATCGCTACGTCGAAAAGGATCGTGTCCTCGTCGCGAGCGAAGAGCGCTACCTCGGCCGCACGCCCATCGCCGAGGTCCGCCTCTCGCCGGGCAGCTACCTGCTCGTGCTGCGTCGTCCCGGTTTTCGCGACGTTCGTTACCCCGTCCTGCTCCGCCGCGGCGAGCGCCACGAGGCCATGGTCAACCTCTACACCGAGGAAGAGATCGGCGAGGGCTTCGTCTACATCCCCGGCGGCTCGTTCATCGCCGGCGGCGACGACGACGCGCCCGACGCGCTCGCCCGCGCCGAGCCTGTCGTCGCCGACTTCGCGATCTCGCGCTTCCCCGTCACCTTCCGGCACTACTGCGACTTCCTCGACCGCATCGAGGAGCGCTCCCACGCGCTCGCGCTCATGCGCGCCCCGCGCGACTTCCGCGGCACCGAGGGCTACGTCGTGCGCCGCGGCGAGCACGGACAGTGGGAGCCCGTGCCCGGCCTCATCGAAGGCGATGCGCGCAAGCAGTTCCCCTACGAAGAGGGCCACCTGCTCGACGTGCCCGTCCTCCTCGTCGATTGGTTCGACGCCGCCGCGTACTGCGCGTTCCACACCGAACACGAGGGCTTCGAGATGCGTTTGCCCACGGAGCTCGAATGGGAGAAGGCCGCGCGCGGCACCGACGGCCGCATCCATCCCTGGGGCGATCCTTTTGATCCCACCTTCTGCCTCATGCGCGCCTCGCGCCCCTACCTCCCGCAGCCCGAGCCTGTCGGCACCTTCCTGCTCGACGAATCACCGTACGGCGTGCGCGACATGGCGGGCGGCGTGCGCGAGTGGGTCGGCGACGTGCACGGCGAGCGCACGTGGTCCGAGACGAGCACCGAGCCCGAGCCCGGCGCCGGCGCTTTGCGTGACGCCTCCGAGTGGCGCGTCATCCGCTCGGGCGGTTGGTCCACGACGCCCGAGTACACCCGCAGCGCCGCGCGCACGCGCTTCTTCGCCCTCACCCGCGCGACGCACCTCGGCTTCCGCGTCGCGCATGATCTGCCGCGCCGGCGCTCGGGCTGAAGTTCGTCCTTCCGAACCTTACGGCGCGCCCGCGTCGCCTGCGCCGCCGTCCGCCGCTTCTTGTCCGGGCGGCGTGTATCCGGGCAGCGCCCACGGCCCCGGATCCTTGCCTTCGAAGGGTTTGACGCCTTCGGGCAGCTTCACCTTCGCGAGCGCCGCGTCGTCGATCTCCACGGCGAACTTCTTCTTCAGCTCCGCTTCGAGCGCCTTCTCGCGCTCCTGCATCTTCTGCTGCAGCAGCTTTACGCGGATCGAGCGATCTGCTTCCGGGAGCGTCCGGTTGTGCGCCGCCGTGATGCCGTTCATCCGTACCACGTAAAACCGACCGTCCGCCTCGACGATCTCGTCGAGCACCGACCCCACGCTGCCGATCTTGAACACCGCCGCGCGGATCGACTCGGGGATCTTCGGGTTCTTGCCGCGCGGATCGTCGGGCGCGCCGACCACGCCGAGATCCCCCGCGAGATCCACCGACGCTCCCGGATCCTTCGTCTTCGCCGCTGTCACCGAGTGTTTGTAGAAGAGCTCGCCCCATTCGGCCGCGGTCTTGATCTTCGTCGCGTCCTTCAACACGCGCTCTGCCGTCTTCTTGTCGGACAGCACGATCGCCGCGACGCGACGCCGCTCCGGTTCGCGGAACTCCTCTGCGTGCGCCTCGTAGTACGCGCGCACCTCGGTCGCCGGGATCTCGCCCGGCGCGGGCAGACCTTTCCGCGCGTCAGCGAGGATCGCGTCACGCAGGATCTGCCGGATCGCCTCTTCCGTCTCGGGCTGCTTGTCGAGCCCGCGGCGCCGCGCCTCGGCGGCGAGCAGCTCCACGTCGATGATCTCGTCGAGCAGCTCTTTTCGGCGCTCCTTCGTCTGGTAGCGGAGCCTGTCGAACTGATCCATCCGCTCCAGCGTCGCGGCGAAGTCGCCGAGCGTGATCACCCGATCTCCGACCTTCGCCAGCGTCCGCGCCGCTTGCTCTTGCGAGAGCCCTGCTGCAGGCGGCGCGGCGTCCGCTGCGGACGGCTCCACGGCCTTGTCGTTGCAGCCTGCGGAGAGCGCGACGATTGCCGCGACGAACAGGGACGATTGCGCGCGCCTCACCAGCATCGAGCGGCCGGTCTAGCACTTCTCTGGCGCGTTTGGGGGGCGGTTCTGCGAGGTTTGCGCGCAGCACCTTGCCGCTTCTCCGGCCTTTTGCCGAACGACGCGTTGCGGACGAGGCGAACCGGGGCTACGAGACCCGCGTGACCCGCGACGCGACCCGTCAAGACCGCGACGACTCGACCCTTCCCCCTCCGCCGAGCCCGGCCCCTGGCCTGAAGTACCACCGCATCGTCCTCAAGATCAGCGGCGAGGCCCTGTGCGGCGAGGGCAACTTCGGCATTCACCCCGATACGCTCCAGCGTGTCGCCGCCGAGATCGCGGAGCTCTCCTCGCTCGGCGTGCAGATCGGCATCGTCGTCGGCGGCGGCAACATCTTCCGCGGCTTGAAGGGCGCGAGCGCCGGCATGGATCGCTCGCAGAGCGACTACATGGGCATGCTCGCGACGGTCATCAACTCGCTCGCGCTCCAGGACGCGCTCGAAAAGCACGGCGTCCCCACGCGCGTGATGACCGCGATCGAAATCCGCCAGGTCGCCGAGCCGTACATCCGGCGCCGCGCGATGCGACACCTCGAGAAGGGCAGCGTGGTCATCTTCGCCGCCGGCACGGGCAACCCGTTCTTCTCGACGGACACCGCGGCGGCGCTCCGGGCCATGGAGATCCAGGCGCAGGCGATCTTCAAGGCCACCAAGGTCGAGGGCATCTACGACCGCGACCCGGCGCGCCACGAGGACGCGCAGATGTTCACGAAGCTCTCGTACGACCGCTTCCTCGTCGACCGGATCGGCGTGATGGACTCGACCGCCGTCACGCTCTGCCGCGAGAACAAGCTCCCCATCCGCGTCTTCAAGTTGACGACGCGCGGGAACATCCTGCGCGTCTGCAAAGGCGAAAACATCGGCACCGTCGTCGAGGCGTGACCTACGCGTTCCCGACGGACGGGCCCTCCCGGTCGGGAACGCAAGTTGCGCGTTTCCCCGAGGACGGCTAACCTCCCGAGTCCCACCTATGGCACGCGTCACCGTTGAAGATTGCCTCGAGCGCGAAGAGAACCGCTTCGCCCTCGTCGTCCTGGCCTCGAACCGCACCCGGCAGCTCATGAAGGGCGCCGAGCCTCTGCTGAAGACGAGGAACAAGCCCGCTGTGACAAGCTTGCGCGAGATCGCGGCTGGCAAGGTGCACTTCCACCGGAACTCCTCGGAAGTCGTGTACGAGTGGCTCCGCCACCAGCACGCCCTCGACCGCTGATCGCGTCGCCGGGCAGCCCCGGACATGTCCTCTCCCCCGAGCAAACGCCCCGCGCGCACGCATACGCGTGTGCGGCGTGATTTCGAGCTCGAGGCTGGCACCTCGGCTCATTACGAAGACCCCGCCTACTACACGAAGACCTACCGCTCGCGGCTCGACGACGTCCGTTTTTACGCGGACTACGCGTCCGAGCGCGGCGGCCCCGTGCTCGAGTACGGCTGCGGCAACGGACGCATCACGCTCCCGATCGCGCGGCTCGGCCTCGACGTCACGGGCGTTGATCTCTCCAGCGAGATGCTCGCGGACCTGCGCGCGCGCCTGCGCGAAGAGCCTGCGGACGTCCGGGCGCGGGTCCGCACGAAGCGCGGCGACATGCGGACGGTCCGCCTTGACCGCCGCTTCCCGCTCGTCTTTTGCCCCTTCAACGCCTTCCTGCACCTCTACACGCGGGTCGACGTCGAGCGCTTCCTCGCGCGCGTGCGAGAGCACCTCGCGCCGCGCGGCGAGCTCGTCTTCGACGTCTCGATCCCCGAGCCTGAGGAGCTCGCGCGGGATCCTGGGCGCGCCTATGCGACGCCGCGCTTCAACTACCCGACGCCCGACGGCAAGGGCATGCCCGTCCGGTACACGGAGCGCTTCGACTACGACAAGCTCCGCCAGATCCTCTTCGTCGCCATGGAGTTCTCGCCGGTGTCGGGCGGGGACTCGTGGATGACGCCGCTCGCGCACCGGCAGTTCTATCCGCGCGAGCTCGAAGCGCTCCTCCACTACAACGGCTTCGAGATCCTCGACGCGTGGGGCGACTTCGACCGCTCGCCCCCGACCCGCGACGCGATCACGCTGATCCTGCGTGCGCGCGCCCGCCGCCGCTGATCAAGCGGCCCGCAGGGAGCACAACCCTTCAACTCGAAGGCGCGGGGGGTGTGGGGGGCAGAGGAAGGCTCGCTTCGCGAGCCGACCGGAGCCCCCCACCATGACTAAACGCCGATGTACAACCGATGCGCGAAGTTCCGCTCGAGCTTCGCCCGCAGCACCTTCTCGGCTGCGGTCTCGATGTCGTACTCGACTCGTTTGAACTCGAAGCGTTTTACTTCGCTGTCGTAGATCGTGTAGCTCGCGCGGTTGTCGTAGTCGCGCGGCTGGCCGACCGATCCGACGCTCACGATGTACTTCCTGTTGGGGTCGAGCGTGAAGTCGACCGCGGGCAGCTCTTCCACGGTCGTCGGCGTTAGCGCGAAGACCTTGCAGAGGTGCGAGTGCCCGATGAGGGTCAAATGCCCGAGCTCGGCGTACATCGGCAAACACTCGCGTGCTTGCTCGGGGGCGAAGATGTACTCGAACTCTTCAAGGCGAACCGGCGAACCGTGGCAGAGGTCGACGCCGATATCGGTCAACTTCTCCTGGTACGGCAGGTTCTTGAGCCAGGCGGCGTTCTCGGCAGAGAGCATCGACGCATGGGTGTCGAGTGCCTGACGAGCGGCCTCGTAGTAATACGAGTAGTCCATTCGTCCGGCGACGGCCGCGTCATGATTCCCGAGGATCGTTTTCTTGGCGATCTTCCGGACCAGATCGGCGCATTCGTTCGGGGATCCGCCATAGCCTACCGTGTCGCCGAGACAGTAGTAGACATCGATGCGCTCGCGCCGGTACGCCTCCAGCACAGCACTGAGCGCCTCGTAGTTGGCATGCGTGTCGCTGAAGACTCCAATCCGCATGTGCGTGAGGACCGGAGGGTAGCATGAGGCACCTACCGTTACGGTAGTATTTTCGTCGAAAAAAATTTTCCTTCGGATCAGCCTGTTTCAAAGGGTTTCGTCGCTTAAAACGATGCCCTTCGTTAGAGAACGAACACGAAGATCCAGCGTGTTCTCGCGCCTCACGAGCGCGAAAAAAGCGCTCGTGGCTCCTGCGCCGAAAAGATGGAAGGAAGGCTCGCGTGACAGGGACGAACGGGAAAAGCAACGGCAAAACCAACGGTCACGCGATCCCATCGGCGATGACGCAGGGCACGATCGAACGTTCGAGCGCGCCCCTCACGCCGCCGCCGCCGCGCGCGGTTCAGGATCTCGCGGACTCCTGCGTTCGATTCGTCGAGCGATCCATCGGCTTCAAGCTCGACTTCGAACCCGAGACCTTGCCCGTGCTCGATCACTACATCGAGAAAGCACGCGAGGAGACGCGTGATCGCAAGGAGGCGCGCCCGCTCCTCGCGCAAGCCATCGGCGCCTACCTCGGCGAGATCGCGCGCCGCAAATTCCAGGGCTTCTGGCGCCTCGAAGACGAGCACGATCCGCGCTCGTGGCGCGTCGAGCTCGAGCCCGTTTACCTGATCCTCCGTCCGATCGAGCTCGCCACGCGCGCGCTCGATCTGCCCCCCACGCCCCCGCGTGACGCTTCTCCGATCCAGGGGCGCAAGGGCGACGACGCAGACGAGGACGACGACGAGAACGAGGGCGCGGAGGCGGCCGCGGAGAGCGAGGCGACGCCGGACGAAGTCGTCGTCCCCGATCCCACGGATGACCTCGGCCCTGCGCTCCTCGAGCTCGACGAGGACGACCGAGCGGCCGTCGCCGAGCGCCTCGCCTTGCTCCCGCCCGTCTCCGACGCCGAGTACCACGCCCCGTCGACGCACCTGGAAGTCGTCGAGATCATCGTCGAAGCCATCCGCGCCCGCCGCATGGCCGCGGGGATGGAGGCCGACGCGCACCTCGAGCCCGACGACTACTCCTGAACACACGTCTTCCTGCGAAGACGGCCTCGATCCGAAGGATGCGGAGCGAGGGCGGCGCCTCGTGATAAGGTCGCTCCACCGTGTGGTGGGTTCTATCTGCGCTCCTCGCGCTGATCGTCTGGGCGCTCTGGTACATCCTCAAGCTGCCGCTCTGGCTCCCGATCGTCGGCACGGTGCTCATCGTGCTCGTCTCGGTCGTGCGGCTCCTCTGGAACCGGATCCGGGCAAGCCGCGCCGCCTCCGCGCTCGAGCGCGCCATCGCGCAACAAGGCGCGCAGCAGGCGCTCAACGCGCGGCCCGAGCGGCGCGCCGAGATCCAGGAGCTCCAGAAGCAGGTCCAGGGCGGCATCAACGCCCTCAAGACCTCGAAGCTCGGCAAGAACAAGAAGGGCGGGGCGGCCGCGCTCTACTCGCTGCCCTGGTACGTGATCATCGGCCCTCCGGGCGCCGGCAAGACGACCGCGCTGAAGCACTCCGGCCTCGTCTTCCCCTTCGCCGATCCCCGCGGCGGCGGCGTGCGCGGCGTCGGCGGCACCCGCAACTGCGACTGGTGGTTCACGAACGAGGCGATCCTGCTCGACACCGCGGGCCGCTACACGACGGAGGGCGACGACCACGACGAGTGGATCTCCTTCCTTCAGATGCTCAAGCGCTACCGCAGCCGCAAGCCGATCAACGGCGTGCTCGTGGCTATCAGCATCGCCGAGCTCATCGACGCCTCCGAGCAGCAGATCGAGTCGACCGGCAAGAAGCTACGCGCCCGTATCGACGAGGTCATGACCCAGCTCCAGATGGTCGTGCCCGTCTACGTGCTCTTCACGAAGTGCGACCTCATCGCCGGCTTCATCGAGTTCTTCGGCGACATCCGCAAGAGCGACCGCGCGCAGGCCTGGGGCGCCACGGTCAAGCTCACCGAGAACAAGTCGAACCCGCAGCAGCTCTTCGAGCGCGAGTTCGACACGCTCGTCCAGAAGGTTCACGCCCGCTCGCTGAAGCGCCTCGCGCAGGAGCGAAACCGCGAGGCGCGCGAGCGCATCTACCAGTTCCCGCTCGAGTTCGCGGGCATCAAGCGCAACCTCACCGAGCTCGTGCAGACGATCTTCGCGGTGAACGCCTTCCAGGGCACGCCGCTCTTCCGCGGCTTCTACTTCACGAGCGGCACGCAGGAAGGTCGTCCGCTCGATCGCGTGCTCGCGCGCATGGGCCACGCGATGGGCATCCGCCCGCCGGAGACCGCAGCGCAGCAGGTCACCGAGTCGAAGAGCTACTTCCTCCACGACGTCTTCATGAACGTCGTCTTCCCCGACGGCGACGTCGCCTCGCGCAGCGCGGCCGAGATCAAGCGGCAGAAGATCATGCGCATCGCGGTGAGCGCTGCCGCCTTCACGCTCGGCCTGATCCTCTCCATCCCGAGCATCCGCTCCTTCGCCCAGAACCGCGAGCTCATGTTCTCCACGCAGGAGCGCGTGGAGAACGCGATGAAGATCAACTGGGGCGAAGGCGAGCCGGGTCCGAAGCTCGAACAGCTCGACCCCGTCTACGCGCGCCTGAAGGAGCTCGACGACTTCCGTACCAACCTGCCGCTCAGCTACGGCTGGGGCATGTACCGCGGCGAGGAGATCTACCGCCCCGCCGTCACCGCGTATGTCGCGCTCTTGCAGACAGGCTTCGTCCTGCCCTGCAAAACGAAGCTCGAGGATCGGCTCAAGAACGCGAAGGGCAAGCAGTACCTCCGCGAGCGCACCGATTTGAAGACGTACCTCATGATGAGCGACGTCGCGAACCTCGACGTCGACTGGGAGACGGGCCGTCTCACGGGCCTCTGGGCCGAGCTGCTGAAGGCCACGAACAGCACGATGCCGGAGTACGAGCTCAAGGAGCGGCTCGCCAAGCACGTGCGGTACTACCTGGAGCTCGTCAAAGACAAGAAGGTCCTCCCGCTGCCTGCAGACAAGGCCCTCGTGGAGAACGTCCGCAAGACGCTCCAGTCCGTCCCGGTGCAGGACCGTTACTACGAGCTCTTCGTCAACAGCCTGAACGACGAGCGGTACGACGAGGCCGGCGACGATCGCAAAGAGAACCGCAAGTACCCGCCGCTCAGCCTCGCCGACCTCTTCGTCGACCGCCCGAACACGACGAAGTTCATCCAGAGCGCGCGGTACCAGAAGGACAAACGCTTCAAGGACGTCGAGGGCCCCTACACGGACAAGGGCCACTACATCGTGGTCCTCAACGTGGCGAACGCCGAGGCGCTCCTGCTCAGCGAGCAATGGGTGGCGCCACTCGGGCCCGACGAGGCGATCGACAAGATCCCGACGAACCTGAAGCGCCTCTCGGAGGACTACGACCAGCGCTACATCGAGCAGTGGAGCGACTTCCTCGCCGACATCACGATCACCCCGCCGTCGACCGTGAAAGAGGCGCTCGACCTCTACAACATCCTGCTCAACACGCCCTACCCGTACCTGCAGATCCTGCGCGCGGTCGAGGACCACACGCAGTGGAAGAAGTACAAGAAGGGCGACGGTCCGAGCGTGAACAAGGACGAGTTGAACAAGATGTTCAACACGAAGCTCCAGCAGCAGTTCTCGCAGAAGACCGGTGGCCTGCGCATCACCACGAACGTCGACGTGACGAAGATGGGTGAGCGCCCGAGCACGGTGCCGCCCTCGTTCGCGGCCCTCATCTCGTTCGGCGTGCCGCCCGAGAACACGCGCCCGGGCCAGCCGATCACGGACACGCCGCTGCAGAAGTACCTCGACAGCATCACGGAGCTGCGCCGGGTCATGCAGGACATCCCGGCGCCGCCGACGTCGACGGACATGATCAACCTGAGCGAGCAGCTCTCGGACGTCGCGAAGAAGGTCGAAGCCTTCCTGCAGCCGCTCGACGAGAAGGCGAAGGCGCTCCTGCGGCCGCTGCTCCTGAACCCGCTCAGGATCTCGGGCACGCGCATCGCGGCGCCCGGCGGCGGCAACTACGTCGACAAGCCGAAGGAGCGGTTCCCAAACCCGTTCCGGCGCTAGCGTCTTGTCCCGAGGGGGACGCCTCGCGTCCCCCTCTCGGCCAGGTACAGCCCGGCCGATTCATCCCCCCCGAGGCGAGCTCGCTGCTCTACGCGAGGATGCGCTGCATCTCCAGCGCATCCTCGTCGTTGTCCGCGTAGTACTTCTCCCGCACCCCCGACACGACGAAGCCGAACTTCTCGTAGAGCCGAATCGCAGGCTCGTTCGAGCGCCGCACTTCGAGCAGCACGAGCCGCACGCCGCTCTCCACCGCGAACGCGAGCGCCGTCTCCACGAGCACCGCCCCGATCCCGCGCCGCCGGACCTCCGGCGCCGTCGCGACGTTGAGCACGTGAAGCTCGTCCACGACGTGCCACGCGACGAGGAACCCGAGCGCCCGCAGCGCTTCGCTCGGCGCACCGCCCCGCGCGACCCACACACGCGCCCAGGGACGTTCGAGCTCGTCCACCGGCGAAAACGACGGGCCCGCGAACGCCGCCCGCGCGATGGCCGCGAGCTCCTCCACGTCCTCGACCTCGCGCTCGATGCGCGTCACCGACACCTGCAGACGCTCGCTCACTTCGGCACTTCCGTCGGGCAACCACTCACGATCTGCACCTGCTTCACTTGCCCGCCCTGCAGCCGCTCGCAAGCCTTGCCGAGCAGCCGCACGCTCGACGGCGGCTTCCAGATCCAGCCATCGGGATCGTTGTACGGCAAGACCTCATCGTCCAGGTACACGTTCGTCATGCCCTCTTCGTCCGGCGGATCCACGATCTCGAACTCGCACGTCACGGCGACCGCCGCGATCTCCGCGAGCACGTCGCCGAGGGATCCGAGTTCGCTCACCGGGTAGTAAAACGGCGCCTTGTCCTTCGTCGATCCGCCCGCGATCGCCATCGCGTCGAGCACACCCGCATACGCCTCGCTGCCCGGGATCCCCACGACGAAGACCTCGATCCCACCCGCACGCAAAGCCTCGATCGCGGCCACGGTCGCGGGTTCGTCCACGCAGAACGTTGGACCCCAAAGCTGTCCGGGCGCGCAGCAGTTCGTCCCCATGGACAGGCATGCCTCGTCGCCCTCGAAGTTCGGCTGGCAGTCCTCGATCTCGCACGACGCCGATTCGTTGCAGTTCGGACCTCCGTCCGTCGCGAGGATCACGTACGTCTTTCCTTCGAGCGCGAGCAGCGTCGGCGTGAGCGCTTCGAGCGTCGGCGAGATCGGCGTCCCTCCGACCGGGTTCGTCGCGGTCGTCAGGCGGATCCCCGTGGTCGTGGGGCCGTCTTCGCCCGTGATCGGATCGCCCTGCGTCACCGGAAAGACCTGCTTCCCCGCCGCACATTGGTCCTGATTCGACCCCTGCGCGGGCAGGAGCGCCACGCCCACCTTCACGAGCGGCCCGAGCTTGCGCACGAGCCCCACGACCGCGGCCCGCACCGCGCCGTAGCGTGTTCCTCCAGGCACGGACGCGTTCATGCTCCCCGACGCGTCGAGCACGAAGTAGAGGTTCGGCGCGTCGACGATCGCCTGGTGCACATCGTTGCCGCAATAGCCGCCCGCGTCTGGCGCCGGCGGCCCGCCTCCACCGCCGTCGAGGCCGTCTTCGCCGCCCGCGTCGGCCACGGGACGCGGCGGGCGCGGCGGCAAGGCGTCGTCCTTCGTCGAACACCCTCCGATCGCCGACGCTGCCCCCCACGCGCCGAGCAACACCAACGAGGCCACGATCCCCCGAGCCGAACGAAGCGCGCGCGTGTCCATCACACCCGATCGTAGCAGGACCGGGCCAGGCGCTCTCGATCGTCAGGGCTCGCGATAGAACCGCGGGACGCGCCGCGAGATGCTCGTCAGCACCTCCCACGGGATCGTGCCCGTCGTCTCGGCGATCTCCTCCGCCGTGATGACGTCGCGCCCCAGCGCGCCCTCCTGCTGCCCGAGGAACACGACCTCGTCGCCGATGCGCGCGCCCGGGATCTCCGTCATGTCGAGCATCGTCAGGTCCATCGACATCGTACCCACCATCGGCACGCGCCGCCCGCGCACGAGCGCGTGTCCTCGGTTCGAAAGCTTCCGATCGAGGCCATCCGCGTAGCCCATCGGCACGGTCGCGATCATGCTCCGCCGCGGCGCCCGCCACGTGTACCCGTAGCCGATCGGCTCACCTGCCTCGACCGTACGCAGCGCGACGACCTCCGTCCGCACCCGGATCACCGGCTTGAGCTCCGGCGCGAGCCCGGGCACCGGCGACACGCCGAAGAGCGCGACGCCCGGCCGCACTGCATCGAAGCGCGCCTCCGAGAGCCGCATCGCGCCCGCGCTGTTCGCTGCGTGCACGAACCGCGGCGAAAACCCGCGCGCCCGCACGCGACCTCGCGCCTCCGCGAACCGCGCGAGTTGCTCCATCGTCGGCCCGAGATCGTCGCCGTCCGCGCACGCGAGGTGCGTCATCAGCCCGTCGAGCTGCACCTCCGGCCGACCGTCGAACGCGTCGAGCACGTCGTCGAGCTCCGACATCGTCACGCCGAGCCGCCCCATGCCCGTGTCCACCTTCAGGTGCACGCGCACGGGCCGACCTTCGCTCTCGTACCGCGCGAGCGTCGCGATGCGCTCGATCTGCCCGGCGTCGTAGACGACCGGCACGAGATCGCGCGCGAGGATCTCCTCCAGCCCCTCACGCCGCGGCCCGTAGTAGCCGCCCATCACCAGGATCGGCACGCGGATCCCCGCGTCCCGGAGCTCGATCGCCTCTTCGAGCAGCGCCACGCACAGGCCTGGCATCCCGGCGCGTTCGAGCGTACGCGCGACGGCCGCCGAGCCGTGCCCGTACGCGTCGGCCTTGAGTACGCCCCAGATCGCCGGCTTCGTCTTGCCGTCGCCGAACATCTTCTCGAGGACGCGGTAGTTGTGCCGCAAGTGCGCGAGGTTCACCTCGGCGCGCGTCGGCCTCACGGCGTCCGCGGGTGCGGCCCTGCGCGGCTTCAACACCCGAATTGCACCCCGCCCCCCCTCATGGGGAGCCACCCCGTCCTCGTATGCGGGCAGCGACGTCATCTCGTTTGCCGATACCCATACGCCTAGCAAAACGTCAACATTCCGGGTCTTTTTGCCGCTGCGTCCGTGCTCAGAAGCACTTGCGCATGCAGCGCTTGTACTGCCCCGTGCATCCGCGCTCGCACGTCGCCGTCGTGCAGCCCGCCTTGCACTCGTTCCACGTCGCTTCGCAGGCCGCCGCGCAGGTGGATCCGGGCGGCGCCGACGACGCGTCCGTCGCAGCATCCGCGGACGCGTCGGCCGCTGGCCCCGATGTCCCTGCGTCCACCGCGAGCATCATCGGCGGCGGCGCGAGCGCGGTCGTCGGCTCGGGCACGGCGGACGCCACGCGCGGCTCCTCCGTGCCGAGGTCCGACTCTTCGAAGTCGCTCGCGCCGCTGAGCTGCTTCATGCGCAGCTTCGCGTACTCCACGCGATCACGCGTCTGTCCGAACGTGTAGAACTTCGTCCACTCTTCCCAGCACGCCTTCCGGATCGTGGGCTTGACGTGCTTCTCCATGTCGAGCGCCATGCAGTGCTCGAAGCGCACGTCGCCCTCGTACACGGCGTTGATGCTCGCGCCGCACGAGGCCGTCACGAGCGCCAGGACCCCGGCTGCACCGAGACGCACCCGCGTGATCGCCCTGGGCAAAGCCCTGCGGGGACGTGACGGCGTGGGCGATCTCGGCATCGACGGCGAGTCTACCGCGAAGGCCGTCTTTCGCAGACGACCTCGACCTTGCGTGAAAACTTCGCGATCTCGTTTGAACTTCGACCGAACATGGCCTACCTTCCCGCCCTCCCTACAGGAGCGGCCGTCCATCGCGCCGCGCAAGACGAGGAAGTCGGCTCATGTTCCTGATGCTCTCGAAGGGTCCTCGGAAGACCAACCGCAGCAAGTCGAAGCGCTACCGCGCAAAGTTGAAGGCGAAGAACAAGGGTCGCCGCAACCGGATCTACCAGCGCGGGTAAGCCCCCCGGGCTCTGCCCAACGCCAACGGCCGAAGACGTCTCCACGAGAGACCTTCGGCCGTTCGGCATTTTGTCGTCATGGAACGCAAACGCCTCGACTCCCTCACGCATGCAGCGTCGAAGGAGATCGAGGCGTATCAGCAGGCTGTCGAGAAACGCTGCGAGCGCCCTGGAGCTAGGGAGGAGGACGCAGGAATACTTCCGTACTCCGAAGACGACGACCCACGATCCAGGGCGCGTAGCTAGTTTGTCGGCAGCCTGCTAGGGGCCACCCTTGCGCAGCTCGGTGAGGACGAGCTTGGCGACGGCCTTCAGTGTGTCGAACACGCCAACGCCGGTACGCGCGACGCCCTCGTAGTCAGGGACGTTCATCGGGTTGAGCTTCTGGCGAAGCTCCTCGACGGTGGCGACCTCGGGCAGGTCCCGCTTGTTGTACTGGATGACGTACGGGATCTTCTCGAGCTTGTAGCCCTGCTCCTCGAGGTTCGTCTTGAGGTTCTCGACGGACTCCTCGTTCGCTTCCATGCGCTCGACCTGCGAGTCGGCCACGAACACGACGCCGTCGACGCCCTTCAAGATGAGCTTGCGGCTCGCGTCGTAGAAGACCTGACCGGGCACCGTGTAGAGGTGGAACCGCGTCTTGAAGCCGCGAATCTCGCCGAGCGCGAGCGGCAGGAAGTCGAAGAAGAGCGTGCGATCCGTCTCGGTCGCAAGCGAGATCATCTTCCCCTTCGCGTCGGGGTTCGTGCGCTCGTAGATGTACTGCAAGTTCGTCGTCTTCCCGCACAAACCCGGGCCGTAATAGACGATCTTGCAGTTGATCTCGCGCGCCATGTAGTTGATGAAGCTCATCGCGCGCGCTCCTAGTCGTTGAAGAGGTTGTCGATGTCTTCGTCGGTGATCTCGGCGAACGGAGAATCGGCGCCGGGATCCGCGACCTTCTTCAAGAGCGCCTCGAAGATGTTGTTCAGCTCCTCGCTCGCCCGGCGAACGCGCAACCGCACGAGGCCCAGGCTGGACTTGGAGTCGAAGATCACCACGAGGATGACGCGGTTGCCGACGAGCTGGATGTGGATGTTCGCCTTCTCGCCCTCGTGGAACTGAGTCGCGAACTCGTTCTCCTTGAGGAGCTTCGCCATCCCGCCGGTGGCCGCGATGTTGCCGGCCGTCAGCGACGCGAGCGACGTGGTGTCGAGGTTGTCCACGTCGCCGCTCGCAGCGATCAGCTGCCCGTTCTTGTCAACGATGAAAACGACCTTCGCATTGGCGTCCTTGACGAGGCGATCCACGACATTCTGGATCTGATTGAACTCCTCCTCGTACATCACCATCTGAGGATTGACCATCGTTCCTCCGCCAGCGCTTCCGCGATGGGGTCTTCGTCTCGTTGCCTAGAGTGCTTTCGTTCCGCCGGATCCGCCGGAGGGCCCCGTCCCCAAATGACGGCGCGGGAGAGCCACCCTCGCGCACCCGCTCGAGCTCTTCGCACGGGCGCACATTCGACGCGTGCAGCGATGGTTCTATCCGAAGCAGGCGTCGCGGAGCAAGGTGGCCTTTCGGAACGAACGCGCAGATTCCTGCCCGACCCCTCCACGAGCGCCAAACCCGGAGCGCCTCCGCACCATGGCCCCCCGTGAGGATCGCGAAGGCTGGTAATGTGGATGACCACCCCATCCCACGCACATCAAGCGTTTCCCGCGACAACTCACAAAAAAGCCTCGAAAAAGCCGCCTTCCACACAGCGCGACGCACCCGCGTCCGCACGGTCGTGAAGCTCGCTGGAGCGGGCCGCGTCCTCCCCTTGACCAGCCGGTCATGGCACGGGATAGCCCGACGATGGCTCGGAAACGTGGTGCTCTCCTGGATCGCGCGACACGCGCGAAGGCACGGTTCGCCCTCGCGTTGACTTTCGCCTGCTGCGCGATCGCCCCCACGCACCCGGCGAGCGCAGAGAGCGGGACGATCCACCCCGACGTGCTCGAAGCGAGCGCCGCGATCGCCTCCGCGAAGGGCCCCGCCGCCTACACGGCGCTGCGTGACCTCTGGCGAACGTGGGATCGCGCGGACCCGACGCACGTCGAGGAGGCGATCGTCGCGGCGACGGAGAACAAGGCGCTCCCCGCGCCCGTGCGTGTCTACGCGGAGCTGCTCGGCGCGTACGCGAGGCGGCGCCGCGGTGACCTCGAAGGCGCGCTCGCGCGCATCGAAAAGCTCGGGTTCGTCGGCCGATACATGACCGTCGGCCCCTTCGACAACGACAACAAGACGGGCTTCGCGCTCGACTACCAGCCCGAAGCGGAGCTCAGCGAGGCGATCCCCGCGGGCCGCGCGTACGAAGGAAAGGAGCGCGCCGTGCGCTGGCGCGTGCCGCCGACGATGTCGTCGTACGGGTGGTTCGACTTCGGCGACATCCTGCGCCCACGCGAGTCGGTCTGCGGCTACGCGACGACGTTCGTCCGCACGCGGCCCGGCACGAAGGCACGCAAGGCAACGCTGTGGATGGGCTCCGCGGGCGCGTTCAAGCTCTCCTACGACGGCGAGAAGATCCTCGAAGACGGGGCGTACCGCGAGCTCGACATCGACAGGCTCGCGACGACCGTGACGCTGCGCCCGACGTTCAGCCGCATCACGGTGAAAGTTTGTGGCGACGAGGAAGCGCCGAAGTTCGCGCTGCGTATCGGCGACGAGGCCGGCAAGCCCGACCTCGATGTCGAGGTGCGCGCGGACCTCGAAGCGAGCACCGAAGCCGCCGCCGCGATGAAGGAGCGCGCGAAGACGAAGGAGCCGAAGGAGCAAGGCCGCGGCGTCGTCGGGCCCGTGCAGGCGTTCGAAGCGCTCACGTCCGGCAAGAGCCCCGCGCCCTCCGCGCTGGAGCAGTACGCGCGGTACCTCGCGATCACCGGCGGCGATCCGAAGGCCGAGCACAAGGCACGCGACCTCGCGCGCCGCGCCGCCGAGGCCGAGCCGACGGTGCCGAGGCTCTTGCTCGCCGGCGAGCTCGCCGAAGATCGAAACCAGCGACGCTCGTGGGTCGAACGCGCGAGCACGCTCGCGAAGACGAACGAGGAGAAGCTCGACGTCCTGCTCTCCGAGGCGCACCTCGCGCGCACGGGAGCGAACTGGCGCGACGCGGTGCCGATCTACGAGCGCATCCTCGCGCTCGACCCGGACAACCTCGGCGGCACGCTCGGCCTGGTGGAGCTCTCCATCGAGGCGGGCCTCAAGCGCACCGCGCTCGGCATGCTCGAGAAGGCGGTGCAGAAGAACCCGCGCTGCGTCTCGCTCCTCTCCGCGCTCGCCGCGCAACTTCGTTCGCTCGGTCGTGACACCGAGGCCGAGGAGGTCGAGGCGCGATATGCCGCGCTGCGCTTCGACGACGCCGAATTCCTGAGCCAGAAGGTGGAGCTCGCGGTGGCGCGCCGTGATGCCGCAGGCGCGGAGCGATGGCTGAACCGCTTCCTCGGCGTCGACGCAGGGTCGGCGTGGGCGCGTGGCCTCGCGGCGCGCACGTACCGCGCGCTCGGCCAGAAGGACCGCGCGCTCGCGACGTATCAGCAGGCGCTCGCGATGGCGCCCGAGGACGTCCAGACGCTGCGCGCGCTCTCCGATCTCTACGGAGAGGAAGGCGATCGCGACAAGCAGCTCGACCTCTTGCGGCAGATCCTCACGATCGTCCCGCAGGCGAAGGAGGTGCGCGAGTACGTCGAGCACATCGAGCCGAAGGCGCCACGCGCCGACGAGGCGTACGCGTGGGCGCCCGAGAAGTTCCTGCCGATGCGCAAGGAGCCCGCGCAGGGCTACCCGATGCGCTTCATGCGCAACCTCACGGTGACGACGGTCTACCCGAACGGCCTCGCGAGCCGTTTCCACCAGGTCGTCTTCCAGCCGCTCACCGACGAGAGCGCCGCATCCGCGCGCCAGTACGACTTCGCCTACGAGGCCGACCGCCAGACCGTCGATCTGCGCGCCGCGCGCGTCTACCGTGCGAACGGCAAGATCGACGAGGCGATCGAGAGCGGTGAGGGCGCCGCCGACAACCCCGCGATCTCGATGTATACGTCGCAGCGCGCGTTCGTCGTCCTCTTCCCGCGCCTCAACGCGGGCGACGTCGTCGAGCTGCGCTACCGCGTGGAGGACGTCGCGCCGCGC
This sequence comes from Polyangium sorediatum, assembly GCF_029946465.1. Classification (NCBI taxonomy): domain Bacteria; kingdom Pseudomonadati; phylum Myxococcota; order Polyangiales; family Polyangiaceae; genus Polyangium; species Polyangium sorediatum. The sequence continues at coordinate 171,054 of NZ_JARZHI010000011.1, read as the reverse complement.
AACGAGAAGTCCGACTATTTCGGCGAGGTCCAGTACCTCCAGAACGATCACCCCATCGCGAGCAGCGAGTACGTCCTCATCACGCCGAAGGCGCGCCGCTTTTTCATCCGCACCGACCGGCTCCCCGGGCTCGTCGAGGACGTGAAGGAGGACGGCGACAAACGCATCTACCGCTTCACGGGGACGAACGTCCCGGCGCTCGCGCCCGAGCCCAACATGCCGCCGTGGTCCGAGGTGCTCGGCACGGTGCACGTCTCCACGTTCGACACGTGGGACGCGGTGGGCGCGTGGTACTGGGGCCTCGCGCGCGAGCAGTTCGACGTCGACGACGAGGTGCGCAAGCGCGCCCGCGAGCTCACGAAGGGCCTGACCGACGACGCCGCGAAGGTGAAGGCGATCTACAAGTTCGCCACGCAGACGCGCTACGTCGCGCTCGAGTTCGGCATCGAGGGCATCCGGCCGCGCCGCGCCGCGCAGACGCTCGCGCGTGGCTGGGGCGACTGCAAGGACAAGGCGACCTTGATCGTCACGATGCTGCGCGAGCTCGGCATCAACTCGACGATCGTCCTGCTCCGCACGCGCATGCGTGGCGACATCGCCCCCGAGCCCGCGAGCCTCGCACCCTTCGATCACGCGATCGTCTACGTGCCGTCGATGGACCTCTACCTCGACGGCACGGCCGAGCACACGGGCTCGATGGAGCTGCCCGTGATGGATCGCGCGGCGATCGGCCTGCTCGTCAACGAGGGCAAACCCAAGCTCGTGCGGCTGCCGCAGCCGCCGCCGGAGCAGTCGCTCACGCGCCGCCACGTCGAGGTGACGCTCGCGGACGGCGGCGCGGCGCAGCTCGTATCGGACGTGCAGGTGACCGGCGCGTACGCGCCCGACTGGCGCAGGCGGTACCTCGCCGAAGGCACGCGCAACGAACGCGCGTCGCAGGACCTCGCCTCGGACTTCGGCCCGATCGAGCTCGAAAAGGGCCGCGCGGGCGTGGAGACGAGCGACCTCGACGACGTGGAGCAGGCTGTGAAGATCCGCGCCCGCGGCAAGGCCACGAGCTTCGCGCGGCGCGAGGGCGACGCGCTCAGCGTACCCGCCAGCATCACGCCGCGCCTCGTCGCCGAGCTTGCGCCTTCGTCGAAGCGCACGCTCGATGTCACGCTCACGGCGCTCACGAGCCGTGAAGAAGAGTGGGTCATCAAGGTGCCCGCGGGCATGAAGGTCCGCGCGGCGCCCACGGCGCAGAAGCTCGACACGCCGTTCGGCGCGTTCCACGTCACGGTCGAGCAAGCGCCGGGCAAGGTCACCGTGCGGACGGGCTTGTCCTTCAAGAAGGCGCGCGTCACGCCGGCCGAGTACGAGGCGTTCCGCTCCTTCTGCGAGGCCGTCGATCGCGCCTTCGGCCAGCGCATCGTGGTGGGCAAGTGACCGAACGCGCGAGCACGCCGGAGGGGCCGCCGAAGCTGCCCGAAGGCGTGCTCGCGGTGCGCCTCGGCCCGGGCGCGAACTGCTCGTCCGCGGGCAGCGCCATCGACATCCTCTTCTACGGGAGCGTCGTCGTCGGCGCGCTCGCCGTGGCCCTCACGGCCGCGCTGACGCCGCGCGAGCGCCGCGAACCGTCGGATGAGACCCACGACGGCGAGAACGACACGAACGAGAACGACACGAACGATCCGAACGGCACGTAGGCCGCCGGCGCATCGAACACCGGCGGCCCTCGTGGCCTCTCAGGACGACGGGTTCCACTCCTGGAGCGAGCGGACTCGGTACAAAGCACGCGCGTCGTGCGCGCTCGCCTCCATGACATCGACCACAGCCATCGCGGCCGCCATCGTCGTGAAGTACGGAACGTTGGCGAGCAAAGCATTCCGCCGGATCGGGTAGCTGTCGCGGATCGACCGCGCGCCGACCGTGGTGTTCACGACGAGCGAGACCTCGCCTGCCTTCATCGCGTCGACGACGTGCGGCGAACCCTCGTTCACTTTGTTGATGAGCGTCGCGGGGATCCGCGCGCGGGCGAGCGCCTGCGCCGTCCCGCTCGTCGCGAGGATCGTGAAGCCGAGCGCGCGCAGCCGCCGCGCGATGACACACGCCGCGGGTTTGTCGTCGTTCTTCACCGAGATGAACGCGCATCCCTTGTTCGGGAGCTGCATGCCCGAGGCCCGCAGCGCCTTGCCGAACGCGTGCGCGAACGTCGGCGCGATGCCCATCACCTCGCCCGTCGATCGCATCTCCGGACCGAGCTGCGTATCGACGCCTGGGAACTTCGCGAACGGGAAGACGGACTCCTTCACGGCCACGTGTTGCGGCATCACGCCGTCCGTGATGCCGAGCTCCGCGAGCGACTTGCCCGCCATCACTTGCGCCGCGATCTTCGCGAGCGGCCGGCCCGTCGCCTTCGACACGAAGGGCACCGTGCGCGACGCGCGCGGGTTCACCTCGAGGACGTAGATCGCCCCGCCCTTCACCGCGAACTGCACGTTCATCAGACCGATGACGCCGAGCTCCAGCGCGAGCTGCCGCGACTGCTCCTCGATCGACGCCACCACCTCGAGCGGCAGCGAATGCGGCGGCAACACACACGACGAGTCGCCCGAGTGGATCCCGGCCTCCTCGATGTGCTGCATCACGCCGCCGATCACGACCTCACGGCCGTCGCCGAGCGCGTCGACATCCACCTCGATCGCGTCCTTCAAGAACTCGTCCACGAGGATCGTGTGCGTGCCGGCCTCACGCGCGGCCTCGACCGCCGCGTGGATGTACGCCTCGAGCTCCTTCTCCTCGTGGCAGATCATCATCGCGCGCCCGCCGAGCACGTACGAAGGCCGGACGAGCACGGGGTAGCCGATCGATCGCGCCGCCCCGATCGCCTCCTCGACGCTCGACGCCACCGCCGCGCGCGGACGCTTCAGGCCAAGCTTCGTGAGCAGCGCGTCGAAGCGACCTCGATCCTCTGCGCGATCGATCGCATCTGCGGGCGTGCCGAGGATCGGGATACCGGCGCGTGCGAGCGGCACCGAGAGCTTCAGCGGCGTCTGCCCGCCGTACTGCACCACGACGCCGACGAGCTCGCCGTCCTTGCGCTCCTCGTCGCAGATCGAGAGCACGTCCTCAAACGTGAGCGGCTCGAAGTAGAGCCGGTCGGACGTGTCGTAGTCGGTCGAAACCGTCTCCGGGTTGCAGTTGACCATGATGGTCTCGAACCCGAGGTCCCGCAGCGCGAAGGCCGCGTGCACGCAGCAGTAGTCGAACTCGATCCCCTGCCCGATCCGGTTCGGACCGCCGCCCAGGATGATCACCTTGCGCCGTCCGCTCGGCGCGGCTTCGCTCTCGTGCTCGTACGTCGAGTAGAGGTACGGCGTCTTCGCCACAAACTCCGCCGCGCACGTGTCGACACGGCCGAACACCGCGCGCACGCCGAGCGTCATCCGAAGCGCGCGCACCTCGTCCTCCGTCCGCCCGACGTGCCGCGCGATCGCCCGATCCGAGAACCCGAGCCGCTTCGCATCACGCAGCGTGCCCTCGTCGAGGGTGCCCTTCTCCTTCGCGACCTCCGCGAGCGTCCGCTCGAACCGCACGAGCCGATCGATCTGCGACAGGAACCAGCGATCGATGCGCGTCGCCTCGTACAGCGACTCCAGCGGGATCCCGAGCCGCACCGCGTCCGCCACGTAGAAGAGGCGATCGGCGACGGGCACGCCGACGATCTTCTCCAGCGCCGCGACCAGATCCTCGTGGCTCGCCGGCGGCATCTCCACGGGCACCGAGGGCTCGCGCGGCGCGTCCATCAACATGTCGCGCGCTTGGTTCGGATCGCTGCCGAGCTGCCGGTAGTCGACTTTGCCGAGCAGCGACTCCAGGCCATCACGCCCGATCTCCAGCGAGCGCGCCGCCTTCTGCAGCGCCTCGGCGAACGTGCGCCCGATCGACATCACCTCGCCGACGCTCTTCATCTGCGGCCCGAGCCGCCGATCCGCGCCGGGGAATTTTTCGAAGGCGAAGCGCGGCCACTTCACGACCACGTAGTCGATCGTCGGCTCGAACGCCGCGCTCGTGCCCGTGATGTCGTTCGTCAGCTCGTCGAGCCGGTAGCCCACGGCGAGCTTCGCCGCGATCTTCGCGATCGGATACCCCGTCGCCTTCGACGCGAGCGCGCTCGACCGCGACACGCGCGGGTTCATCTCGATCACCACGAACCGACCGTCCTCGGGGTTCACCGCGAACTGGACGTTCGATCCGCCCGTCTCCACCCCGATCTCCGTCATCACCGCGCGCGCCGCGTTCCGGAGCCGCTGGTACTCGCGATCGGTCAGCGTCATCGAGGGCGCGCACGTGATCGAGTCGCCCGTGTGCACGCCCATCGGATCGATGTTCTCGATCGAGCAGATCACGATGAAGTTGTCCGCCTTGTCGCGGATCACTTCGAGCTCGAACTCTTTCCAGCCGAGCACGCTCTCCTCGATCAGCGTCTCGTGCGTCGGCGACTGCTCGATCGCCCAGCGCACCTTCGCATCGAGCTCCTCCGGCCGGAACGCGATCCCGCCGCCCGAACCCCCGAGCGTGAAGCTCGGCCGCACGATCACCGGATACCCGAGCGGCGCGCCCCAGGGCCCCGACGTCTCGGCCAGCGCGCGCGCCTCCTCCACGCTCTTCACGTGTCCCGACCTCGGGCACGTGAGCCCGATGCGCTCCATCGCCGCCTTGAACAGCGCGCGATCCTCGGCCTTGCGGATCGCCGCGGGGCTCGCGCCGATGAGCTCGATCCCGAGCCGCGCGAGCACGCCTTCCGCGTCGAGCGCGAGCGCCAGGTTCAAGGCCGTTTGACCCCCAAGCGTCGGCAGAATCGCGTCGGGCCGCTCGTGTTCGAGGATCGCCGTCAACGTCGGTACGTCGAGCGGCTCCACGTACGTGCGGTACGCGAGCTCCGGGTCCGTCATGATCGTCGCCGGGTTCGAATTGACGAGGATGACCTCGTACCCCTCGGCCGCGAGCGCCTTCGCGCCCTGCGTTCCCGAGTAGTCGAACTCGCACGCTTGTCCGATGATGATGGGACCAGAGCCGATCAGCAGGATCTTTCTCAGATCGTCACGGCGCGGCATCGGGCGGGCGAGTTAGCACCGGAACGCGGCACCGTCGATGTGTGCGCGAGCGGTCGCTCAGAAATCGAGGCTCGCTACGAAGACATCCTGGAAATCATCACGGGTGGCGAGCTCCACGTGCCGGACCCGCGACCGGACATCCGCGAGCCTCGCCCGCGCCGCCTCCGGATCCCGCGCGAACACCGTCGCCCCTTCGAGCGAAGCGTTGCCCGCCGCGACGACCGCCGACGGATCCACCTCCGGCAGCATCCCGAGCCGGATCGCCACATCGTGCCGGAGGTGCGTCCCGAACACGCCCGCCACCGCCACCCGCGCGAGATCCTTGTCCCGGATTCCCGCCGTCATGCAGAGCAGCTTCGTCGCGGCCCGCAGCGCGCCCTTCGCGAGTTGCAACTCGCGAATGTCCATCTGCAGGAGATCCACGCCCCGCGCGAGCGTGATCCGATCCGCGCCCGACGCGATCGCACCGTCCTTCGCCACGATCCCTGCACGCACGAGCTCGCCCAGCACCTCGAGCAGCCCTGTCCCGCAGATCCCTTTTGCCTTCACCGTCCCGATCGTCGTCGGACGGACGGCCCCGTCGTCTCGCACCTCGATCCGCACGATCGCGCCTGGCTCCGCGCGCATCCCGACGGAGATGTTTCCACCCTCGAACGCTGGCCCCGCGGGCGTCGACGATGCGTAGAGCGAGCCCTCGTGCGCGAGCACGATCTCGGTGTTCGTCCCGATGTCGATGAGCATGCGCGGAGGCCCCGAACGATCGAGATCGGTCGCGAGCACCGCCGCGGCCGTATCACCGCCGACGAACGATCCGAGCAGCGGAAACGTCGTGAGCATCTCCCCGGACAAACCAAGCTCTGCAGCCGGCCCGGTCCGCTCGTCGAAGAACGGCGGCGTGTACGGTGCTTCGGCCAGGCTCGTCACGTCCGCGCCCCAAAGCAGCGTCGTCATCGCGCTGTTCGCGGCCACGACCCACCGCCGGATCGTGCCGTCCTCCGGGAAGATCCGCCCTCGCGCCGCGCCTTCGAGGAGCCGCAGCGTCTCGCGCGTCCTCCGTCAGCTCCTCGCGCGCCTGCTTTCCTTGCAGCGCGTGCGTCAGCCGCGTCATCACGTCGTGGCCACGACGCACCTGCCGGTTCAGCACGCTCGCCTCGCCGAGCACCTCGCACGCTCGTCGACCCGAGATCCACCGCGGCATCCACGATCTTCGGCAGCTCCCCGGCCGCGAGCCGCGTCACGGCAGGCGCCGCGCGCAGATCGAACCGGCTCTGCACCTCCACGGTGACGGGCGTGCGTGGCCGGATCCGGCACGAGAGCCGGAGGCCCTCGCGGAGCATCCCCTCGCTCAGCACCGCGCGGTCTTCCTCGGTCGGCGGCGCGTTCCCGGCGAGCACACGGACGATGCATTTTCCGCACGACCCCCGACCGCCGCAGGGCGCGTTAGATCGCGATTCCGCGCGAATGCGCGACTTCCAGGATCGAATGTCCAGCGTGGAAGCTCACGATGGTACGGACGGGGGATCCGTCGCTGGACGGCTCTTCGAAGGTGGCGCGGACGAGCATGGATGCGGAGGCTAGCTCTTGGGGCCTTCGCGGCCTTGACAACCCCCGCACCCGTCCGCCATAAAGCTCGCCCCGCCGCATCTACCTTGGTTTCGAACGGCGCTCCGACGGTCGGAGCGAGGCCAGGCAGAGCGCACCCTCACGGGAGCGAGAAGGCATCATGCCGAAGATGAAGACGAACCGGGCCGCCGCGAAGCGCTTTCGCGTCACTGGCACGGGCAAGATCCGCCGGAGCAAGGGCGGCTTGAATCACTGCATGCAGGAGAAGAGCAAGAAGCGCCTTCGCCGTCTCCGCAAGAACGACACCGTCGACACTGCGATGGAGGGGCGTGTGAAGCTCCTCCTCCCCTACCGCTGATCCCGAGCAAGAGAGGAGCGCCCAATGCCGAGAGTCAAGCGTGGGTTCAAAGCCCGTCGTCGTCGTAACCGCGTCCTGAACCTGACCGAGGGGTATTTCCTTGGCAGGAAGAACCGCTACCGCCAAGCCGTCGAGGTCCTGCGCCACGCGTGGGAGTACGGCTACGTCAGCCGCAAGCTGAAGAAGCGGGATTTCCGGCGCCTTTGGATCGTCCGCATCAACGCCGGTGCCCGCACGAACGGCACGACGTACTCCCGCCTCATGAGCTCGCTCAAGAAGGCGAACGTCACGCTCGATCGGAAGATCCTGTCCGAGCTCGCCATCCACGATCCGGCGTCGTTCGGCGCGGTCGTGAAGCTCGCGGGCGGAAGCCGCTAGGCAAGGAGGACGGGGCGTGAGCGCCGCGGATCCTGTCCAGGCGATCAAGGCCATCGAGGAGGGCCTGTCCGCGCTCGGCACGCGGTACCGCGACGCGTTCGCGGCCGCGACGAACGAGCAGGCCCTTCGCCTCGAACACGCCCGTGTCCTCGGCAAAAAGGGCGAGCTCACCGCCGTCCTCGCGCTGATGCGCCACGTCCCCGGCGACCAGAAAGCCACGGTCGGCAGCCGGGTCAATTCCTTCAAGGAAGAGGTCGAGGCCGCCTTCGAGGCGCGCCTCAAGGCGATCGCCCGCGCCGCTCGCGAGGCCGAGCTGCGCGGACTCCCCTACGACCTCAGCTTGCCGGGCCGGCTCGAGCTCGGCCGTGGCCATTTCCATCCCATTGCGCAGGTTCGTGACGAGCTGCTCGCGATCTTCCGCGACCTCGGCTTCGTCGCCGAGGCTGGGCCCGAGATCGAGCTCGAAGAGAACAACTTCACGAAGCTCGCGTTCCCGCCCGATCACCCCGCGACGGACATGCAGGACAGCTTCTGGCTCGGGCCGGGCCTGCTCCTGCGCACCCACACGACGACGGTCCAGCCGCGTGAGTTCTTGCTCCGCAAGCCGCCGCTCGCCGTGGTGATGGCGGGCTCGGTGTACCGCCGCGACGACGACGTCACGCACTCGCCGATGTTCCACCAGATCGACGGCTTCCTCGTCGACGAGAAGGTGAGCTTCGCGGAGCTCCAGGGCGTCATCACGGCCTTCATCGAGCGCCTCTACGGCCCTGGCCTACCGGTGCGGTTCCGGCCGAGTTACTTCCCGTTCGTCGAGCCCGGCGCCGAGGTCGATTGCGGCTGTGTCTTCTGCCGACAGGCCGACGGCACCTACGCCGGATGCCGCGTCTGCAAGCACACGGGGTGGCTCGAAGTGCTTGGCTGCGGGATGATCCATCCGGACGTCTTCCGTCAATGCGGCATCGATCCCGAGCGGTACAGCGGCTTCGCCTTCGGCATGGGCCTCGATCGTCTGGCGATGCTCCGCTACGGCATCCCGAACATCCGCCTGCTCTTCGAGAGCGATCCGCGCTTCTTGTCTCAGTTCTGAGCCGCGAGCGTCGTGGCCGAGACGGCCGACGCTCCCTCGAACGAGATCACCTCGTCCGCGATCGCGAGCGGCCCCGGCCGATGCGTCACGATCAGGATCGTCCGCGCGCCCCGTTGCGCCGCGAGCGCAGCGAGCACGCGCGCCTCGGCCTCGGCATCAAGCCCCGACGTCGGCTCGTCGAGCAAGAGCACCGGCTGATGGCTCGCGACCGCGCGTGCGATCGCCACGAGCTGCCGCTCCCCGCCCGAGAGCTCGTGCCCTCCGGCCGCCATCCTCGCCCCGCCACGCGCCTCGGCGAGCCCGAGCCCTCCGACGTCGGCGAGCGCGCGCCGGATCTGCGCGGCGGGCGCATCCTTCGCGCCGAGCCCCACGTTCTCCTCGATCGTCCCTGACACGATCGCCGCCTCTTGCGGCACCCACGCGAAGGGCCGTTCGTCCGGACCGACCCCTGCGCGCGTCAGCTCCTCCCCGTCGTACCGAAGCGCTCCTTCCGTCGCGGGCACGAGCCCGAGCAGCCCCCGGAGCAGCGTCGTCTTCCCGCTCCCGGTCGGACCTACGATCGCCACGATCCGCCCTGGCTCGGCCGTGAACCGCGCGGGCCGCCCGTTCACGCCGCCCACGTCGAAACGCAGCCCTTCGACCGACAGACACGCCAGCCGAAACCGACTGCGCGCCCCTTGCACACTCGCCGCCTCGGCCGCTTCAAGCGCGGCCTCAGCGCCTCCGACCTGCACGCTTGCTTCGAGCGCCCCGAGCGACGCCGCGCCTCGCTCGATCGCCGTCCGCGCATCCCCGAGATCGCGCAATGGCCGATACGTTAGAAAAAACACCGCCGCAAATGCGACGAGCGATCCATCGCCGAGGGACGGCTGCGACCGCTCGATCCACACGCACACGAAAAGCAAAGCGGCCGCGGCGAGCACCTCGTTCGCCCCCGAAATCGCGCCTCGGGTCGCTTCCGCCCGCGCGGCGGCGCGCCCGGCCTCGTCCCCTGCCCTTTCCAGCGCTGCATGCACGCGCCGGGCGGCTCCATACGTTCGCCATAGATCCAGATGCCGTACCAGCTCGTCTACAGCGGAATGCAGGCCCTCGGCGAGGCGCGCCGACCGCGCGTGATGCACCCGGACGAACCTCCTCGCGAAGGCCAGGATCAGCGCGAACGGCGCGAGCAGCAGGAGTGCGGCGATCGCGAGGCGCGAGGACAGGCAGAGAAGCGCCACGGCGAGCGGAACGAGGTGTGCAATCGCACGAGCGGCCGCGAGCACGCCTTCATCGGCGCCGCGCTCGACGTCGCGGATACGCACGGTGATCGCGGCGAGAGAGGCGGCGGCCGCGCTCGGCGGTTGCCCTTGAAGCACGATCGCGGCGGTGATCGTACGACGAATTGCGTTCCCGACCTGAAAGACAGCACGCTTCTGGCCGTAGATGGAGAAGGTGCTCGCTGCCGTCTTTACAAGGGACGCCCCGAGACCGATAGAAGCCAGAAAAATCGGATGATGCAGGGCGTCGCGGGGGTCGACAAGGGCGCTGAAGGAAGCAAGTTGCCTACCCATCAGCGCCTGTCCGAGAAGGCCAGCGCACGAAGCCAAGATTCCATGGGCTATCGCCTGCACCAGGGTAGCCCCAGAAAACATCCAACTGTTTCGCCGGTCGCGGCGGAGCTCGTGAACGACACGCACGACGAATGCCCGACTGGACGTGTTCTCAGTCGGCATCATCGACTACAACGGAGCGTCGCAAGCATGGGAGCACACCGCCATCGAGGCAGTCCATCGCCCACCGCCTCGCATGACGGGGAGCCGGCCTCCCTGCATGCCTCGTCGGAGGATGCTCCTAGCATGCCGACCGGCGGAAGGCCCGACCCGGGACCGGGAAATTCGGGAACATACACCGATGACGGCATGAAATTTGCAGAATTCATCGAGAAGACGAGCGATCCAGTCTCCAGCATTGCATCCGTGAACGGCGGCCCGAGCCAGCCGATTTCTTCTCGGAGAGGATCCACCGGAATCAAACCGCACAATCCCCCGTTCAGCCCCCTATCGGGCAGCGGGAACAAGGGCCCAGCCATGGCGAGCTTCGAAACCCCGACGAGCCCGGACCGATCCCTCCTTGACCCGGCCGAGAGCTTCCACTCTCGAAAGGGTGATTCCGAAGAAGTGAACGAAAAACCCTCCACCGCAACGAAGAGCAAGATGAGCACGTCGACCGCCCGCCGCCCCGATGCCAACCGCCCCTCCACCAAGGCCGCGATGACGGGCTCCACGACGCGCACCGCCTCGGCCCCCAAGCCCGCCCGCGGGAGTGCGCCCGGCCGCCGCGGTGCCGCCGTCGCGAACGCGCGCCCGGTTCGTCGCAGCGGAACGATCGAGCGCCGGCCGAAGGGCCAGGAGCCCGAGCAAACGCAGGCGCCGGTCGACGACGAGGCGCTCCTCGACGACGCGCGCAGCAAGACGCCCGCCACGCCGCTCGCCAAGGAGCCGCTCGCCGCGTCGGACATCGACATCGGCATGCTGGATGACGAAGGCGCGGCCGCGGAAGAGGCTGCCGCCATCCGCCCGCGGCCCGAGATGCACGATCCGGAGCCGACGACGGCCGAGTTCATCGACCTCGAGTTCACGCCGCTGAGCCGGCCGGATTCTCCCCGGACCAACGCGGACCGCGAGCTCAAGGACATCGAGGAGGGCGGCGGGGACTCCATGCTCGCGCGGTATTTCCGCGACATGGCGCTGCACCCGGTCATGGGCCCCGAGGAGGAGCTCGAGACCGCGCGTGCCGTCGAGCGCACGGAGATCGATCACTGGGTCGCGTTGCTTTCGTACCTACCCGCGGCCGAGTTCGTGCTCGACGCGCTCGCCGAGGACGTGGCGAAGGCGGGCGAGGACGAGGTGAAGGCGCCGCAGATCGAAGAGCTGCAGAAGCTCGTGAAGATCGCGAAGAAGCAGAAGTACAAGCTCGCGCCGGAGCACGAGAAGGCTTGGGCCCAGCTCACGAACGAGCTCGCGACCGTGATCCGCCTGCCGGATTCCGACCGCCTCTGGATGTCGCGCGCCAGCAGCATCGCGCGGGATCTCGTGCGCGAGCCGGACTTCGAGGAGGACACGATCGCCGACACGGAGGAAGGCGCGCCGATCCGGCCGCCGCGCCCGACGCTGCCGATGTCGCCGTCGTACAAGCGTTACCTCGATCGGGTCGAGAAGACGTTCCAGGCCCAGCACGACGCGAAGAACCGGTTCGTCAAGGCGAACCTCCGTCTCGTCGTGTCGATCGCGCGCCGCTACAACCGCGGCCGGTTGCCGCTGATCGACCTCATCCAGGAGGGCAACATCGGCCTCATGAAGGCGGTCGAGCGCTTCGATCACAACCGCGGCTACCGCTTCTCGACGTACGCGTCGTGGTGGATCCGGCACGCGATCAGCCGCGCCCTCGCCGACAAGGGCCGCGCGGTTCGCATCCCAGTGCACATGCTCGACACGTACAACCGCGTCGCCCGCGCGACCCAGGCGATCATCGCGCGCACGGGCCACGAGCCGACGATCGAGGAGCTCGAGAAGGAGACCGGCGTTCCGCGCGAGAAGCTCGACAAGGTGAAGGACTTCTACGCCGAGACGCCGTTCTCCCTCGATCGCCCGGTCGGCGACGAGGATGGGCGCAAGTTCATCGACTTCCTCCAGGAGGAGAACGCGCTCTCGCCGTTCGATCACCTGGCGAACCGCAAGTGGAGCGACGAAGTCCGGCGGCTGCTCACCACGCTGACGCCGATCGAGTCGCGCATCATCCGCTGGCGTTTCGGCCTCGACGACGAGGACGAGCTCACGCTCAAGGAGATCGGTGACAAGTACAACCTGTCGCGCGAGCGCATCCGCCAGCTCCAGGAGCAGGCGCTGGTGAAGATCCGCAAGCAGATGCGCGACTACTACTGAGGTTCGGCGGGGCAACCCCCCGCACAATCCGCCCCACCGAAGGCCACGTGGAAAAACCCTCCACGTGGCCTTTGGCTTTCGAGGGGGTATGACATTCGTGTCATACACGCACGGCACGGCGTGCGCGATCTGAGCAAGCAATGCTCTCCAGCTACCGGTCCTTCCAGAGGGCGCGCGCGGCCGCCTCGACGACCTTATCGATCCCGCCACGCGCCTGGCCGACCTTGTCGGGAATGCCGTTCACGTAGATGGAGAACGCGAGCGGCGCGCGGCCCGGAGGCCCGAGCACATAGCCGGAGAGCGATGCGACGGCGTTCAAGGTGCCGGTCTTGGCGCGGACGATGCCGCGATCCCCGAGGTTCTTGAAGCGCCCGCGGAGCGTGCCGTCGACGCCGCCGACCGCGAGGTGCGCGAGGAACTCGGGGCCCATGGTCACGTCGCGATACGCGGCGCGCAGGAGCGCGGTGGTGCCGAGCGGCGTGATGCGGTTCGCGTCGAAGAGGCCCGAGCCGTTTTTCACGACCATCCCCTCCTCGAACGCGCCGATTTCCTTGAGGTAAGCGGTGATGACCTCGGCCGCGCCCTCGGCCGTGCCCGGGCGCGCCTTCTTCTCGGCGCCGACGGCCTTGAAGATCATCTCGGCGTAGAAGTTGTCGCTGTCCTTCCCGAGCAGCGCGAGCAGCTCGCCGAGCGGGCGGGATCGATGCGACGCGAGCAGACGCTTTTCCTTGGCGCCGCCGAGCTTCACGGGTCCCTCGACCTCGATACCCGCCGACGCGAGGACCGCGCGCAGCGCATGACCCGGAACGAGGCGCGGATCGTCGAGGCGTCGCCGAACACGCACGACACGCGAGTTCTCGGGCAGATGGCCGCCCACGCGCGCGACGAGTCGATCTCCCTTCGGCGAGAGCTCGAGCGTGATCTTCTCCGGATCCCCCTTCTTCGTCGTCCGCACCGTCCCGACGACGTCCACGAAGCCGAGCGGATCGACGCGCACCTGCGCGTCCTTGCCCTTCTCCGCCGCGCGCACCGAGAGCGTCACCGTGTTCTCGTCGAGCGCGACCGCGGAGACCGGCGCGCGGAACGGCGCCCATTCGTTCGGCTGCTCCTCGAACGCCGGCGGCACGAAGCGATCGTCGAAGTAACTCTGGTCGACGACGATCGCGCCCACGCGCCGCACGCCCGCGGTCACGAGCTCGCGCACCATGGGCCAAAGCGCCCCGCCGTCGAGCGAAGGATCCCCCTGCCCGCGCAGGACGAGCTCCGGGACACGATCGCCGTCGAGCTTGCCGTAGAGGCCCGTCACGAAACGATGCCCCGGCCCGAGCAGGCGCAGCGCCGCAGCGGCCGTCACGAGCTTCGCGTTCGATGCGGGGTTGAAGGTTGCATGCCCATCGCGCGCGGCGACCGTCTCGCCTGTGCCCACGTCGACGACGGCGACGCCGACGGTCCCGCCCCAGCCCTTTACGTCCGTCGCGAGCTTCTCCATTGCTTGCAGGATCGGCCCTGCCTCGATCGACGCGCGCGGGCGTGCCGGGGCGTCTCCGCTCGGGCGCTCTGCCTGCGCCTGCGCCGGGCTCGCGGCGGGGCTCGGGACCTCCGAGCGCGCCGAGGCGGTGAGGGCGAGGAGCGCGAGGCCGGCGAGCGTGGGGCGGAGACGGCTGCCTTGGTGCATGGGAGCTTCCTACAACGTCCGGGTCGGGCGCGCGCATCCGACGACGGCAGTCGTGGGCTTTCATTGTGCGGACAGCGCGAGACCTTGCTAGGGTCGAGTCAAACTCGATCCTCTCTTTGGGACCGGAGAAGACCGTGGCTCTTCGCACCTCGACCTCGCACCTCACCCTGGGGCTCTTGACCTCCCTCCTGCTCGTGGCCTGCGGCGGCGCTCAGCCGAAGCAAGCCGGCGACGACTCCACGTGGGAGAAGCCGCCGGCGAAATCCACCGACGAGAGCAGCACGAAGGGCGAACCTCCGTCCGGCGACACCGGCGAGGATACGAAGTGGACCGGCTCGTCCGAGCCGGCGAAGCTCAACGAGGATCAGATCAAGCAGATGGAAATCGCGCTGAAGCGTGGCCAGTCGAAGGCCGCGAACTGCGCGACCGTCGTCGAGAACGGCCCCACGGGCGAGGGCCCGGTGTCGGTCACGTTCGACGGCAAGATCGGTAAGATCACCGATGTCGAGGTCGGCGCGCCGTTCGCGGGCACGCCGGTCGAGCAGTGCATCAAGCGCTCGTTCATCGGCGAGTATTGCCTGCCCTTCGAGGGGGATCCGAAGGTCGTGAAGTACACGGTGAACCTGCCCGCGAAGGCCGCCCCGGCGACGCCGCCGAAGAAGAAGTGACGAGCGGAATGAAGCGCGCCTCGATCCTCGTCACGCTCGCGCTCCTGCTCGGCTCGTCGCAGAGCTTCGCCGAGGAGACGGATGAAGCCCCGGCGCCGCGGTATCCGCCGTCGTCGGTGCGACCGAAGCTCATTGGCGGCGGTCTCGCGATCACGGCGATCGCCTACGGCGTCGGCTTCGTGGCCGCGACGAGCTGGCCCGACGCGCCGGGCGCGGAGTCGTTGAAGATCCCGATCGTCGGGCCGTGGATGGCGATCGCCGAGAACAAGTGCGGCGATCCCACGGCGACCGATTGCTCCGGCTCGATCTGGATACGCGGACTTCTGACGGGGCTCGGCGGGCTCGCGCAGATCGGCGGGCTCGCGCTCATCGCCGAGGGGATCATCATGAAGACCGAGGCGGTCGCGCCGAAGCCCGCGGAGGCGGAGCAGAGCGCGTTCCTCATGCCGGTACCGATCGTGGCGCCGAACATGACCGGGCTCGGGCTCGTCGGTCGGTTCTAGCTCTTCACGCGACGAAACGGCGGCGGCACGGGCCCACGCACGGGCCGCGCCGCGACCTTTCCGAGACGATCCACCGCGACTTCGAGCGTCGCGCCAAAGGTGAGGCCGAGGCGCCGCGCGGCCTCGCTGCCTCCTTCGATCGGTGGAGCACCAACGATATCGCCCGGCTGCAGCGTGACGTGGCGGCTGACGAAGGCGAGCGACTCGGCGAACGAGAGCGCCGGCGCGGCGGGCGGCGCAAGCTCTTCGATCACGCCGCCCACGCGCAGACGCACGCGCGCGTCGTCGAGCGCGCCGGCTTCGTCCTTCGTGACGAGCACCGGGCCGAGCGTCGCCGCGAAGTCCCGCGCGCGCAAAACTCCGCTCGTTCGTTCCTGTTCTCGCGCGACCCAGCCGAGCAGGATCGTGAAGCCGAGGATCGCGCGCTCGGCTTCGTCCACGGTCGCAGCGCGGAGCTCGTCGCCAAGCAGCGCCGCGATCGAGATCTCGACGTCGGGCCGCAGCTCGGTCGGCGGGAAGGCGACCGATTCTTGATGCCCCAACAATCCGCGCGGGTTGCCGAGGTGGTAGCGAGGCTCTTCGCCCTCGGCCGTGCCGACGAGCTGCACGAAGAGCGCGCGCTCGGGCAAACAAGGCGGGAGCCAGAGCAGCTCGTCGGGCCAGAGCCTCGCTTCCGTGGGGCGCTTGCCGGCGCAGAGTCCATCGTCCAGGACATCGAGACCCGCGCCGCCGACGGAGAAGACGCGCGTGAAAAAATCTTCGGCGACGGACAAGCCCTCGTCGAGGAGCAGCCCTTCGCGCCTCCGCTCGAGCTCGGCGACGTCGTAGAGGCAACCGTCACGCTCGAGCGCGATCCGTGGGACCGGCGAGGACGGAAGGAGGACGCGGGCAAGACGCATGGGCGGGGCGCCTCGGCACCAGGATCGACCACGTTAGCATCCCTCGCCGGGTGCGTCGCGGCTTTCACGCGGGAAAAAGGCTGTTATCTCTTCGGCGGCTCGCGCGTTGACGCGCCACCCTGGACGCCTAGACTGCGCCCTGGTTGACGCTTGGGGCGTCACTTCCATCGAGCGGAGTGATGCATCCCCAAACCCTCGTACGTACTCAGGCAGCGTGTTTGCCCAAGCGGGCAGAGCCGCCCGACAGCGTACGGAAAAACCAACCGAGCGCGGCTCGGAAGAGATGCGCCCACGCGGGGCCGGAGCGGCGGTTCATGAGCAAGCGGACCAAATTCGTCTTCGTCACGGGTGGGGTGGTTTCCTCGATCGGCAAGGGCCTCGGCGCCGCCTCCATCGGCGCGCTGATGGAGGCGCGTGGCCTGCGCGTCACCCACATCAAGCTCGATCCGTACATCAACGTCGATCCCGGGACGATGTCGCCGTACCAGCACGGCGAGGTCTTCGTGACCGATGACGGCGCGGAGACCGACCTCGACCTCGGCCACTACGAGCGCTTCACGCTCGCGCGCATGACGCGCCAGAACAACTTCACGACCGGACGCGTGTACGAGTCGGTCATCTCGAAGGAGCGGCGCGGCGAGTACCTCGGCGCCACCGTGCAGGTGATTCCGCACGTGACCGACGAGATCAAGCACCGCGTCCGCGCGGCCGCCGAGGGCGTGGACATCGCCATCGTCGAGATCGGCGGGACCGTCGGCGACATCGAGTCGCTGCCCTTCCTCGAAGCGATCCGTCAGCTCAAGGTCGAGTGCGGAAGCCAGAACGCGGTCAGCGTGCACGTGACGCTCGTGCCCTTCATTGCGACCGCGGGCGAGCTCAAGACGAAGCCCACGCAGCACGCCGTGAAGGAGATGCGCGAGATCGGCATCCAGCCGGACATCCTGCTCTGCCGCTGCGACCGGCCGCTCTCGCGCGGCATGAAGGAGAAGATCTCGCTCTTCTCGAACGTCGAGGTCGACTGCGTCATCGCGGCGGTCGACGTCGGGTGTATCTACGAGCTGCCGATCGTGCTGCACGCCGAGGGCATCGACGAGAAGATCGCCGAGAAGCTCAACATCTGGGCGAGGCAGCCGGATCTCTCGCAGTGGCACTGGGTGGTCGAGCGCTTCAAGCGCCCCACGCGCGGCACGGTGAAGATCGGCGTCGTCGGCAAGTACGTGCACCTGCGCGACGCGTACAAGTCGCTGCACGAGGCGCTCGTGCACGGCGGGCTGCACAACGACGTGCGCGTCGACCTCGAGTACATCGACTCGGAGCAGATCGAGCAGAAGGGCGCGGGGGAGCTGCTCGGTGCGCTCGACGCGATCCTCGTGCCCGGCGGCTTCGGCGACCGCGGCACCGAGGGGAAGATCGAAGCGATCCGCTACGCGCGCGAGCAGAAGGTGCCGTTCTTCGGCATCTGCCTCGGCATGCAGCTCGCCGTGGTCGAGTTCGCGCGGCACATCTGCGGGCTCCACGGCGCGAACTCGGCCGAGTTCGATCGCAACGCGGCCCATCCGGTCATCGACCTGATGCCCGACCAGAAGGGCGTGCTCGACAAGGGCGGCACGATGCGGCTCGGCGCGTATCCGTGTGTCCTCGAGCGTGGCTCGGTCGCGGCCGAGGCGTACGGCGCGACGTCGATCAGCGAGCGTCATCGTCATCGGTACGAGGTGTCGAACAAGTACCGCGACGCGCTCGCGCAGGGCGGCCTCGTGCTCTCGGGGACGTCGCCGGACCAGCGCCTCGTGGAGATGGTCGAGCTCCGGGATCACCCCTACTTCCTGGGCTGCCAGTTCCACCCGGAGTTCAAGAGCCGCCCGCAGGCGGCGCATCCGCTCTTCTCGCGCTTCGTGCGCGCCGCCGTCGAGCGTCAGCGTGAGCAACGCAAGCCGCGGACGGAGAGCGTCAGCGGGGCGCAAGGCACGCTGCCCGGCCCCGCCAAAAGCTCGTCCACCGTCAACTGACGCGCGTCGCCGTGCGAGCGAGCGAGGGCGCGACATCGTCCTCGCTCGTCGTCTCCTTGCCGAGCAGGAGCGGCGCGCGCTCGCCCACCTCCGCGATGAGATCCTTGCGCAGGATGCGCTCGGGCGGACGGCGCAGATCCCACACGATGCCGAGCTTCTCGAGCGCGCGGAGCACGTAGAAGCTGATGTCGATCTCCCACCAGAAGAAGCCCTGGTTCGCGCTCGACATGTAGTGGTGGTGGTTGTTGTGCCAGCCCTCGCCGAGCGTGAGGAGCGCGAGGAACGCGTTGTTGCGGCTCGTGTCCTTCGTCGCGTACCGGCGTGATCCCCACACGTGCGCGAGCGAGTTGATCGTGAACGTCGCGTGCATGAGCACGACCGTCGAGGCGACGTAGCCCCACAAGAAGCCGTCGAAGCCGAAGGGGATCGTGACCGCGGCGATGAGCGCGGCCGATCCGATCACGTGGTAACGATCGAGCCAGCGGAGCTCGGGATATCCGGCGAGATCAGGGACTAGATCGAGCCGCGTCTCCTGGTGGTCTTTGCCCATCCACCAGCCGAGGTGGGCGTACCAGAAGCCGCGACGCAGGGGGCTGTGCACGTCGCGCTCGGTGTCGGAGTGCTTGTGGTGAACGCGGTGCGCCGCGGCCCACCAGAGCGGCCCCTTCTGCACGGCCGTCGTGCCGAGGAACGCGAGCACGAGCTGGAAGATCCGGCTCGTCTTGAAGCTGCGGTGCGAGAAGTAGCGATGGTACGCGGCCGTGATCGCGAACATACGCACGAGGTAGGTCGCAGCGGCGAGCGCGACGAGGCGCCACGTCGGACCACGCACGAGCGCGATGACGAGGCCCACGTGCATCGCAACGAGCGCGGCGACGTGGAAGAGCTCGGACAGCGACCACTTCGAGGCGGCGACGACCGTGATGGAGGGCTTTGAATCCGGGACGTCCATTTGCACGAGGCCGACTGTCACATGCGCTCTTCAGCCGTCGCCCTGCGTCCCGTCACGATTCGGTCATGCACACGCGTGGCTCGCGAGATGCACACGTGACGCGTGGTGCAGCGCGTCGCGCGTCATCACGTTGTGCAGTGCGCACGGCGCGTGCGGGAACAAGGAGGATCGCGTGAAGGTGCGAGAGATCATGAGCGCGCCCGTCAGCACGCTCGAGCTCGGCGACAACATCCTGTTCGCGGAAGAGCTCATGACCGTCGAGCGCATACGTCACCTGCCCGTGCTGGATGGCGACGTGCTCGTGGGCCTCTTGTCGCACCGCGACATCCTGGAAGCCACGGGCCGCGTCCTCGAGAAGCTGCCAGCGGACGACGCGGCCGAGGCGAAGCGGAAGACGTGCGTGCGCCATGTGATGCGTGGTTCGGTCGATACGATCGGGCCGGACGACGACGCGGCGGATGCAGCGGACGTCATGCTCACGCAGAAGATCGGCTGCTTGCCCGTGGTGGACGAAGACGATCGGCTGCTCGGCATCGTGACCGACACGGACTTCATGGCGATGGCGCGAGACGCGCTTCGCGCCGGAAAGATCACGCAAGCGGCGAAGCGGCCGGCCGCGCGGGCGCCCGCGAGGGCGAGGACGAGGCCGTCGCTCGCGAAGGGGACGACGAAGGCTACGGCAACGAAGACACCTCGAAGCGCGAAGACCATCGCGCCGAAGAAGGGGATGGCGACGAAGATCGTGCCGAAGCTCTCCGTGAAGGCGCAGGCGCGGAAGGGTGCGGCCACGAGGAAGGCTCCGACGCGTCGGAGTGCGTGACGGCCGCGCGGATCAGAACGTGACGACGTCGATGGACGGGCCCGCGGAGACCGTGACCTCCGAGGCGCGCAGCACGTCGCCGTCGAGCACGTAGGGCCCTTCGGGGGAGAAGCGCACGACGAACGAGCGCGCGAGATCATCAAAAGCGCCCGCGCCGCCGATGGGCTTGCCGAGGAGGACGAGCGGCGCGCGCGGGCCGAGCGAGCGTGGAGGCAGAGGGCTCGCGACGAGGTGCGGGCGATCGAGGTCTTCGCCCGCGCGGTGGTTGACGCGCATGCCGAGGCCGAGATCACGCACGACGGAGGCGCACACGAGCGACCAGCGATCGGAGGCGAGGCGATGCCCGTCGACCTCGATCGTGCACGGCATGGGCGTGAGCACCTGCTGTGCATACGGACCGTCGACGAACGACTCGACGAAGATCCGGCCGGCGATCCGCGCCGCGCCGCCGTACCCGCGCGCGCCGTCCGCGTAGTAGAGGTCGAAGAACCGCGCGACGAGGCCGGTGCCGAAGATGAAGCCGATGCGCGTCGTTTCTGCGCCCTCGCGCGCCTCACGCACGCGCAGCGTGGCCCTGCGCCGGGAGGCGAGCGTGCGGGAGGCGAAGAGCCGCGCGAGCAGCCGCGTCGGATCCCCCTGCATGCCGAAGTTCCGCGCGACGGTCGCGACGGTGCCGCCGGGCAGGAGCGCGAGCCGCGGGAGCGAGGCCTCGCCGAAGGCCCGCGCGAGCGCCGTGACGCCGGCCATGAAGCTGCCGTCGCCGCCGGAGAGGATCACGAGGTCCGTGCCGCGCGCCGCGATCCGCGCGCAGACGGCGTCGAGCTCGTCGACTTGGGTGGTCGGATGAACCTCGGCGACACCTGCGCAGATGCGCCTCACGTCGTCGAGGAGGGAGGGCCGCCGACGGTAGAGGCGAGCCGTGATGTTGGCGATGACGTCGAAACGCATGAACCGAAGGCCCTCGCGACGCCGAGGCCTGTAGGGGCGCGGACGCGATGGGCGTGTTCGGGAGACAAAAGAGCCACCCGAAGCGCGCAGGGTGACGCACCGGAGGCGCGGGGGAAAGGGCCGAACACGCGCGGGCCACGGAAGGCTTTGCGAGTCGGGGCGAGGTCAGGTAGCTCGAAAGGAACGCCCGATGATCGCTCGCCGCACGAACCTCCCGCGCGCCCTTGGAAGTCTCCTCGTCCTCGCTCTCGCCGCAGGCTGCGGCGGAGGCCCTGCGCTGCGCGCCGCGGAGCAAGGCGACCTCGGCGGAGCGCGACGCGTGCTCGCGTCCGGCTCCGCGCAGGAGGCCGTCGGCGAGGCCGAGGCGCGGCGCATCGCGCGTGTCGTGCTCGAACAAGAGGTGAAAGCAGCGAAGGGAGACGCCGGCGTGAGCAAGCTCCGGGAGCTGCCGTCTTGCGCCGAAGGGCTCGACGACGCGCTCGAAGCGCGCGCCGCGGACAGTGACGAGGTCGCGGCGATCGCGGCGCTCATCCGCTTCGATGCGCGCCTCTGGGATCGCGACGATCTCGCAGAGGCAGCGCACGCTGCGCTCGCGTCGAAGGGCGCATCGAGCGCGTGGCGCGCCGTGGAGGCGCGTGGGCTCGTTGCGTACACGGATGGCACGCAGCGGAGGAGCCTGTTCACCGACGGGGACCAGGCCGTGCGTCTCGCGGCGCTCAAGGCCGCCTTCGACGCGTTCGATCCGAACGACACCGAGGCGCTGCTCGAAGCGGCACGGCTCGATCCACACCCGCCTGCGCGTTTGCAGGCGATCGACGCGGTCGGCAACCTCGGCGGCGAGCGCGTCGTGCTCGCGCTGAAGGATCTCTTCGTGAAGGCCGACGAGGACGAACGGGTCGCGATCGTGGGCGCGTGGTCGTCGACACGCGCGCTGGACGCGGGCGGGCGAGTGCAACTCGTGCGCGTGTCGCAGGCCGAACGAGGCTTGCCACAGATCGCGGCAGCGGCCGTGCTCGTCCGTCAGCCTGGGCCCGGCGCGGAGGACGCCGCGGGCATCCTCGCGCGGTCGATCGAGACTGGCTCGACGCGCGAGCGGGTGTTCTCGATCCACGCGGCGACGCTCGCTACGCCGAGCGTGCGCGAGGCCCTCGTGAAGGCGCGGAGCGACGCAGACGAAGACGTCGCAATCGCGGCCCTCGGCCGTGGCCTGGAGATGGCGCCGGCCGAGGGCGAGGGCGCGAAGCCGAAGGAGCGCGCCGAGATCACGCAGAAGCTGCTCGGCATCGCGAAGGGCAAGGGCATCCGCGCGTTGCTCGCGAAGGCGGCGCTCGCGCGTGCGGGTGCGCGCGAGGTGCTCCCGCTCCTCACGGAGGACGCGCGCTCGACGAGCGAGCAGGCGCGCAAGGCCGCGGGCACGTCGCTCGTGGCGCTCGGCGAGCTCGGACGCGCCGCGCTGCTCGCGGTCGATGCCGACCCGCGCGTGCGCACGGGCGTCGCGTGCGCGATGCTCCGGGCAAAATAACGGTTTGTCCGGCTAGAACCGGGAGACGACCTCGAGCCGCGCGCCCTCGAAGGGCGGGAAGAGGCGGCAGACACCGGAGACGCAGCGGATCGCGCCGCGTCGCTGCCCGACGAAGAGGTTCACGGTGTTCACGAGCCGCGAGGCCCACGAGTCCGTGCTCCCGGATCGGTATGTGAGGCCGCCGCTCAGGTAGTGGCAAAGCACGACCTTGAACTCGTCGGCACCGGCGAGCTCGGGCTGGCATCCGGGGCGCGTCGAGTACTCGTAGCCGAAGACCGCCGAGAGGTGCGGCGACCAGTGGAGCGCCGTGTAGTTCTCGCCCTCATTCCACACCCGACCGTGCGTCGCGGGCAGGTAGCGGTTGCGGTGAAACCCTTGGAGCTGCAACGAAAACGGGCCCTTGATGTGCTTGACGAGGTCGTAGCGGATGTAGCCCTCGTAATAGAGGACGTCCGTCTCGCCCGGCGCTCGCGTGCCGAGCGTGGGCACCGCGCGCTCCGCGATACGCGCGCCGATCCAGGCGCGCGCGTGCGATTTGCCCTGCTCGCGGCTCATGTCGATGCCCACGGCCGTGTCCCACGTGTCCGTGCGGAACTGGTCGTCCATCGACTGACAGAGGTCGTTCGTGGGCACCTCGGTCCAGCTCCGGTAACGACCGAGCCAGCCGTAGACCGATGTGTGCTCGTCGTACTTGAAGTTCGCCGTCGCGCGGCCGCCGGTCATGCACACGTTCGGCGACTCGATCGGCTCGATGTAGATCGGCTCCGCGGTCGGCGGCGCGCTGTAGGCGACGACGCTGTACTCGGGGGCGCTGTAGCCCGGCGTCGTCACGTCGATGTTCGAACCGAGCGGGAAGAATTTTCGGTTGTGTTTGCCCTCCAAGGAAAGCTGGAGCTTCCCGAGGCCGAAGTTCGCGTTCGCGTACACCGCGTACCCCGACACGTCCGCTTGCCGCTCCGTCGCCGCGCCTTGCGCGTCGATCGCGCCCACGTGCCCGTCGCGGAGCTGCTGCCCCGCGACCTCCACGTAAAGGTCGCCGATCCCCGCGATCGACGGCACGTTCACCGATCCGCTGAACGTCCGAATCTGGTTGTGCGAGCGGCCTCCAGGCAGGACCGTGAACTCGGGGAACTGCGCGTAGCAGTGATCCACGCACGTCGAGTCGCCCGTCGCGCAGGCGCTCCTGCACGCGAGGTTCTCCTCGGTGAAGGATTTGCGCACCAGCACCGACGCGTTCGCGGCGAACTGGACGGCGTCGATCCCGCCTTCGACGCGGCCGCCGAAGATCGAGTCCTCAAGGTAACTCGGCCTCGCCTCGGCGACGATCGGCTGCCCGTTGATGGCGTACGTCGTCGCGGGCTTTGCGTCCGGAAAGCCGAAAAACAAGGGGGATCCTGCGCCGTGCAGGCGCCGGCCGCTCACCTCGTCGAAGCGCAGCGGGTTCATCTGCCCCGCGAGCAGCGTGGCGCCGATCCGCGCCGGCCCGAGCTTCTTGTCGAAGACCACCTTGCCGCCGCGGATCGTCGTGTCGATCGCGAGCTCGTCGATCTTGCGCACGCTGAGCACGAGGCCGCGGCCGAGCTGCGCGTAGAAATCGCCGATCGTGATGTCGAGGCCCGGCTGGTTGTATCCGACGTAGAGTTTGGCCGGGTAGATGCTGTTCAGAAACCGCGTGTTCAGCTCGTTGTAGAAGCGGTTCGCATAGTCGATCGTTTGCGGGACCTGGGCGTTCGGATCCGCCTGCTTCACCGCGTCGATCTGGCGCTGCGCGATCACCTGCGCCTCGGTCCGCTTCGTCGTCAGGTAGTAGAGCGCCGAGTCGAGCCGCACGCCGACGCGGAAGCGCCACCACGTCGCCTGCACGTTCAGGCGGTTGATCCACTCGCCGTAGTCGTCGTCGACGATCGGCCGCGGGTTGAACGCCCTTGGATCGTGGTTGCGATTGTCCCAGCGATAGTCGACGACCGTGGTGTTGGTGACGTCGAGCCCGATCGGCTCACCCGCCGGCCCGGGCAGGTCGAGCGCGCGCGCGGCGGGCGCGATCGCGAGGCTTCCGAGGGTGACGGCCAGCGCAGCAGCGGCGCGACGCGAGGAAGATCTCACGCGCGCCTTCTACCATGACGTGCGCGGCGCCCGATCACTCCGCGAGGGCCTTCTCGACCTCGACAGTGAGCGTTTTCTCGTCACCCGCGGTGTATCCACCACGCTTGTGCACGATCGAACCGTCCTTGCTGATCAGCACCGTGAAGGGCAGCTCGCGCTTCGGATTGTAGCGGGCCGTCACCACGGTCTCCTCGTCGAGCAGGACGGGGAAGACCATGTCCTTCGAGCGCACCACGCTGCTCACCTGTGCACGCGACTCCGGCCCGTCGGCGGAGACGGCGAGCACGACGAAGCCGCGATCCTTGTGCTTTTTGTAAAGATCGACGAGGTGCGGCATCTCGATCATGCAGGGGTCACAGGTGGTCGACCAGAAGTCGATGAGCACCACGCTGTTCCCCTTGTAGTCGGAGAGCCGGACCTGCTTGCCGTCGAGCGACGGCAGCGTGAAGTCGGGTGCCGTCGCGCCGCCGCCGGCCTTCGCGGAGGGCATTTCGCCGCCACACGAGCTGAGGAGAAGGCCGGCGAGCGCCGCGCCGAGGACGTGAGCTTTTTGCGCGTTCATCCGCACATCATGCCGCAAAGGAGGAGGGGCGGCACGCGCGCAAAAGCAGGCGAGAGGGCTACAACGTCCCTGCGATGACCTTCTCGAAGGTCTTCCAGTACGTCGCAGGAGGCGGACCGGCGTACGTTTGAACGATCGCCATCGTCCGCGTGTCGATGATGATGTTCGCCGGGAACGAATCGCTCTCCCATAGCGCCGCGAGCTTGCCGCCCGGATCGGTCACCGACGGGTAGTCGATGGCGAACTTCTTCACCCACTTCGTCAGATCCTCGGGCGTCGCCGGCGAGCCGGAGATTCCCTCCGCGAGCGCGAGGAGGAACTCGCCGCCGATCGGGTTGTACTCCGCGCGCAGGCCCGGGAGGACCTCGGCCGCCTCATACTGGCAAGGGCCGCACCACGAAGCAGAGATGATGATCGCGAGCGCCTTCGGCTTCGGCGTGCCCGCAGGGAACACGGAGTTTTCCGGAAAAACCCCGTCGCCCGTCGGATTGTAGAACTCCGCAAAGGAGATGAATCGCACGCCCTCGCCGAGCTTTTCCTTCGCGTTCGGAAAACCGATCAGCTCGTAATTCTGCGCTATCGAGCCCTTGCTGATGCCGAAGGGACCCGCGGGATACGGGAGCGCCCACGATCCACGCGGGAGTTGCCCCGTTTGATCGGGGAACCCCGGTGTCACGTTGCCATCGCCCTCGTCACTGCCGCAGCCGATCAAACCGAAAGCTGCCGTCAGACCGAGAACCAAGCACCGAAAGAGCACGTCGTTTCGCATGATGCCACCGCGCCTGGAATGAGGTAGGTCGGAATGGTCCTCGCGGGGGTTCAGGGCGTCAAGCACCCTCCTTGCAAAAGGCCTCGCCCGGACCGGATCCGTTCCCAGGCAAGATGCGTGGAACACGGCACCGTCCCATGCATACCCACACCCGCGGAGGGACGGCCCTCCAAGGTTCGAGGCCATCATGCAGCATTCTCCTGTTCTCCGTTCACGGCAGCCGCGCCTTCGTTTTGCCGCCGCCCTCTCGCTCCTCTCCCTCCTCTTTGGTGGCGCGCTCGGCGCATGCTCCGAAGAGGAGGTGGTGCCGTTCTGCTTCGGCGGCTTCGTCACCGCAGACGGCAAATGCGAGGGGAAGTGCACCCCCGACAAGTGCCTGCCCGGCAACACGTGCGTGGAGAACCGCTGCGTCCTCGAGTGCGCGGGTCACGCCGATTGCCTCGCCGACGGCACGCAAGACTGCGCGCCCGCGGTCGAGGACGACACGAAGCGTGAAATGTTCTCCTGCCAGCCGAACGAGAAGCCCTTCGGCTTCGGCTTCAAGTGCCCCTTCGGCGACGAGTGCAGCAAGACCCTCTCCTGCCCGCAGACGGGATCGCCCTGCTTCCTCGATCAGTGCGGCGGCGCGCCCGACACCTGCAAGCTCGACGAGACCTACTGCTACGGACGTGCGAACTGCCTCGTCGGCAAGTGCCCCGACAACACGCCCTGCACGGTGCTCGCGTGCGCGCCGGGCGAGTGCACGGCGCCGCTCTCCTGCCTCTCGGCCGCCGAGGGGGACGCCGATGCTTTCTGCACCAAGCAAGATTGCCAGAGCGACGCCGAGTGCCCCGGCGGCTTCTACTGCGGTACGACCCGCGAGGCGCGCGCGCTCTGCGGCAGCATGAACCCGTCGAAGGGCAACAACGGCCTCTGCGGTCAGTCGAGCGACCCGTGCATCGAGCCGACCTCGCTCGGGCAGGGCAACACGATGTTCGAGGGACAGCTCTGTGTACTCCGGAAGACGTGCGTCCAGCGCGACACGTGCGCCCCGTGCAACACTGATCTCGACTGTTCACAGATCCCGAACAGCCACTGCATCTCGCTCCCGGACGACACCACGAAGCGCTGCGCCTCCGGGTGCGTGAAGGACGCCGACTGCGGGCGCGCGTTCGAGTGCAAGCCCGTGAGCGATGCCGCGCCGGACGGACCGAAGGCGTGCTTCCACCGCTTCGGCGCCTGCGTCGGCGAGGGCAAATACTGCGAGCCCTGCGTGACCGACGAGGACTGCGGCTCGCTCACCGGCCTCTCCGTCTGCTTCCAGGCCACCGACGGCAGCCGCGGTTGTGTCGACCTCAGCACCTCGAACGGGCCTTGCACGTCGAACAACGACTGCCCGCTCTCGCCGAGCGGCAAGCGCGCCGAGTGCGACCTCAACCCAGGTTCACAGAACTACCAGAAGTGCCAGCTCTTCCCCTACACGCTCGCCAACCCGGCGAACCCGAACCAGGGCGGCGAGTCGAGCTGCTGGTAACAGGAGCTGGTCACTTCTGGTTTCGATCGATCTTTTGCCGCGCAAAGACTTTCGCCACGCGCGGCACGTCTCTTTCGCACCCTCCCGCCGTGATCCGGGGATTCCGCGAGGGACCCGGGGATGGACGGGAGGGTGCTCCGAGCGCACTTCGCATGGCGCAGAAGGTGCACGTGCGCTTCAACGTACCCACCACTTCTTCCAAAGGAGAGCTTCGCATGTCGCAGAAAAACAAGTGGATCCGCCTCGTCGCCGCGCCTGCCTTCGTGCTCGGAGTCGGCCTCACCGCCGGCCTCGGTTGCAGCGACATCGCCGACATCGCCGAGGGATGTGACGAGTTCCGCGCCGACGCGCAGTGGGGTGCGAACCTCGACATCGACTTCCGGGTCAAGTCGTTCATGGGCGCCTCGGGCGCGTTCATCACGCTCGCCGACAAGATGATCGCCGACGTCACCGCGGCCTGCCAGGGCATCGCCAAGGCGACGAATCGCGACGAAACGAAGTGGTCGTCGCTCGAGGGCTCGGCTCGCCTCGAGGCCGTGTGCAAGGAGGCCGAGCTCGGCTTCGACGAGGTGATCAAGGCCAACGCGAACGTGCAGCTCGTCGCGCTCGTCGAGGGCGGCAAGTGCGAGGCGAGCCTCGATGCCTCCGCCGAGTGCAACGCGCGCTGCGACGTGAGCGGCCAGTGCACGCCGGCGCAGCTCGAAGCCAAGTGCGAGCCCGGCAAGCTCGCGGGCACGTGCAAGGCCGAGTGCAAGGGCGCCTGTACGGCCGACGTCGGCGCCACGGTCGAGTGCCGGGGCTCGTGCAGCGCCGTCTGCAACGGCAAGTGCGACGGCCAGTGCTCCACGGGCGACGCGAACAACTGCAACGGCCGCTGCGACGGCACGTGCGAGGGTACCTGCTCGGGCGCGTGCGAGCTCGAAGCTAACGCCGCCGTGCAGTGCGACGGCACCTGCCGCGGCGAGTGCTCCGTCGAGTTCGAGGCCCCGCACTGCGAGGGCAAGATCACGCCGCCCGAGTGCGAGCTCGACGCCGACTGCCAGGCGAGCTGCAACGCGCAGGTCCAGGCGAACGCGTCGTGCACGCCGCCCAAGGTCACGATCGAGCTCGCGGGCGGCGCCACCGCCGATCTCGAGGCGCTCGCGGCTGCGCTCGAAGAGCACCTGCCGAAGCTCATCGTGAACGGCATCGAGCGTGGTCAGGCCGCGCTCGACGCCGGCGAGGTCCTCGTCGAGGTCGGCGGGAACCTGGAGGGCGCGCTCACGTCGAGCGGCAAGGCCTTCGTCTGCGCCACGGAGGCGGCGAGGTCCTCGCTCAACGCGAGCGTCGAGGTGAAGGTCTCCGTCCAGGCGAGCGCCAGCATCGGCGGCAAGGCTGCCGGGTCCGTCAACTGAGCGCCTGATCGACGCGCCGCCCGGCCGCTCCTCGCGCCGGGCGGCGCGTTTTCTTTTTGTTTCGCCCCGGCCGTTTTTCCCGACGGCAGCGCGCACATGCGACGGTGGAACGGGTTGACGACACCCGTGGCTGGTCCTAACAGACCGGCTGCCCCGCGCCTGCCCCGAAGGAAATCATGGCAATCACGGTCGAATCCGCGAAAACCGCGCTCCAAAGGGTCGAAGACCCCGAGCTGTCTCGCCCCCTCGCCGACGTCGGCATGCTGGGAGACGTCACCGTCGAGGGCGATGATGTCACCGTCGTCCTCACGCTCACGACGCCGGCGTGCCCGTACAAGGAGCGGCTCCAGGACGACGTGACGGCGGCGCTCAAGGCCGCGGGTGCCGCGAACGTGACGATTCGTTGGACCTCAAACGTCCCGGAGCGCAACATCATGGCCGACGATCCTTGCCCGGGCGTGAAGAACATCGTGCTCGTGATGAGCGGCAAGGGCGGCGTCGGAAAGAGCACGGTCGCCGCGAACCTGACGCTCGCGTTGAACCGCCTCGGCTGCCGCGTGGGCCTGCTCGACGCCGACATGTACGGGCCCAGCGTGCCTACGATGCTCGGCGTGATGGGCCGGCCGACCTCGTCGGACGGGCAACGCTTCCTCCCGCTCGAGCGCTTCGGCGTGAAGCTCATGTCGATCGGCTTCTTGCTCGAAGACGCGCGCCAAGCCGTCGTGTGGCGCGGGCCGATGATCCAGAACGCGCTGCTCCAGTTCATGAAGGACGTCGACTGGGGCACGCTCGACTACCTCATCCTCGACCTGCCTCCCGGCACGGGCGACATCGTGCTCACGATCTCGCAAAAGCTGCGCACCACGGGCGCCGTCGTCGTGACGACGCCGCAGGAGGTCGCGCTCCAGGACGTTTACAAATCGGTCTCGATGGCCCAGAAGGTGGGCATCCCCATCCTCGGCGTCGTCGAGAACGAGAGTTATTTCATCTGTGACGGTTGCTCCGCGCGTCACGAGCTCTTCGGCTCGGGCGGCGGTCAGAAGATCGCCGAGTTCGCGGGCGCCCCGCTGCTCGGCCAGATCCCGCTCGATCCTTCGGTGCGGGAGTGGGGCGACGCAGGCACGCCCGTCGTGCAGGCGGCGCCCGAGAGCTCGGTCGGCCGAGCGTTCCTCGAGGTGGCGCAGCGGCTGGCGGCCAAGGTGAGCGTGCAAGACCTCGGTCGCGGGGGCTCCCTCCGCATCGACCGTAGCGGCGGTCAGCAGCGGTTTTTACCCATCGTACGTTGAAAAAGCGTCTCGAAGTTCGAGCGCTGTGCGCGGAGACCTCGCGCCTGTGCACGAGGTACGTTATGTTTTCCGTCCCCTTCCGAGCTAAGCGTATGCGCGAAGGTCGTCCCCCGACGACGCGCGCCGCGAGCGGGGCCCGAGATCCCGGATGAACACGGACAACAACAACACCGAGGCGGCAGAGGTCCAGACGGACGCCGCGGCGCCCGAGGCGCAGCCGCAGAATCAAACGCCCGAGGCGAGCACCGAGGCCCAGGCCCCCTCGCCCACCGCCGCTCCATCCCGCGAAGAGTGGGAGGATGAGCAGCCGGGAGACGACATTGGCAACCGCTTGCCGGGTGCCGGCGGAAGGCCGCAGGCGAGCCCTGCGGCGACGGCCGAGGGCCCAGGCGGCGACGCGAAGAAGCGCAAGCGCCGCAGGAAGCGCAAGGGTCCCCCGGGCGCGCAAGGTCCGACGGCGGAAGGCGCGGCCGAAGGCGCCGAAGCGAGCGACGGCGAGGACGCGGAAGGCGAGGACGCGGAGGCCGGCGAGGCTCCCGAGGCCCAAGCCGGAGGCGAAGCGCCGCAAGGCAAGCGCAAGGATCGCCGCAAGGACAAACAGGCCGCAGCGGCGGCCGCGGCCCAGCGCGAGCGCCCTGCGTTCAGCGTGGGCGAAGAGGTCTTCGGCAAGGTCTGCAAGGTGACGGACCAGGCGATCTGGATCGACATCGCAGGCAAGGCGACAGGCCTCTTCGATCGGCAAGAGCTCGGCGACGAGGAAGTGCCGGCCGAGGGCGATCAGTTCATCGCGAGCGTGCAAAGCACGGGCGTTCGCGGCGGCATGCTGGTGCTCTGCAAGGGGCAACCGAAGCCGCTCGACGACCTGAAGACGCAGCTCGAAGCCGCGTCGCAGAGCGGCGAGCCGGTCTTCGGCTTCGTCACGGGCGCGGTGAAGGGCGGCCTCGAGGTCGATCTCGGTGGCCTCCGGGCGTTCGCACCGGCCTCGCACGTGGACCTGCGCCACGGCGCGGATCTCTCGCACCTCGTCGGTCAGCGTCTCGACTTCGTCGTCGCGCAGTACGCGAAGAAGGGCCGCGACATCGTGGTCTCGCGCAAGCGCATGCTCGAAGAGGACGCGCGTCGCCTGCGCACCGAGGCGCTCAGCAAGGTCACGCCCGGCAGCGTGCACAAGGGCATCGTGCGCAAGGTCGTGGCGTGGGGCGTCTTCGTCGCGCTGCCCGAGGCGGGCAACGTCGAAGGCCTCATCCACATGACCGAGGCGAGCCACGATCGCAGCGCGCGGCTCGGCGACCTCTTCCGTCCGGGTACGGAGATCGACGTCAAGATCATCCGCATCGACGACAAGGGCAAGCTGTGGCTCAGCCACAAGGCCACGACCGCGGATCCGTGGGACACGGTGAAGGAGAAGTACGCGGTCGGCACGAAGCACAAGGGCAAGATCGCGCGCCTGCAGCCGTTCGGCGCGTTCATCGAGCTCGAGCCCGGGATCGACGGCCTCTGCCACACGGCGGACATCGCGTTCAAGCAGGTCGAGCACCCGAGCGAGGTGGTGAAGGTCGGCGACGAGATCGACGTCGTCGTCGCGAGCTGCGATCCGGGTGCGCACAAGATCGGCCTGCACCCCGCGCTGCCGAGCGGCGAGGAGGAAGAGCCGCGTCAACGCGTGCAGCAGTACAAGGCCGTGAAGGTCGCCGTCGTGCAGGCCGTCGAGGGAGGACTCTCGGTCCGCGTCCTCGGCGTCACCGGTCGCGCGGCGCGCGGCTTCATCCCGGCAGGCCACACAGGCACGGCGCGCGGCACCGATCTCCGCAAGGAGTTCCCCGTGGGCACGAAGCTCGACGCGAAGGTCCTCGAGGTCGACCCGCGCCGCGGCGAGGCGAAGCTCTCGATCCGCGCGCTCAAGGAGGACGCCGAGAAGCAGGCGTACCAGTCGTACCGCGCAGGCGTCGCCCGCGAGGCGAAGTTCGGCACCTTCGCCGACCTCATGAAGAAGAGCCAATCGAGCCACTGATCTGATTGGCCGAACGATCACGCGCCCCGCGGCCGAGAGGCCCGGGGCGCGTGACCTTTTGTGGTCAAATCATTTCACTCGCGGCCGAGCGCTTGCACCGGGTCCATCCGCGCAGCCCTGCGCGCCGGGAAGAACCCGAAGACGAGCCCGATCGCCGTGCTCGTCCCGAGCGCCACCGCGAGCGCTTGGGGCGCGAGCTTCATCGGCAGATCGAGCGCCGCGCCGAGGCCGACGATCGCGGCGTAGCCGATCGTCGTCCCCACGAGCCCGCCGAGCGTCGCGAGCACGAGCGACTCGACGAGGAACTGCACGAGGATGTCCATCTCGCGCGCGCCGATCGCCATGCGGATGCCGATCTCGCGCGTCCGCTCCGTCACGCTGACGAGCATGATGTTCATGACGCCGATGCCGCCCACGACGAGCGACACGGCCGCGATCCCGACAAGCAGGAGGGACAGCACCCCGTAGATGTTGTCCTGCATCTGCTGGAACTCGGCCTGCGAGCGGATGAGGAAGTCGTCCTCGTCTCCCTCGCGGATGCGGTGCCTTTGGCGGAGGATCTCCTCAGCTTGCTTCTTCGCGCGGTCGGTCGTCTCCGGGCTCGTGGCGCTCATCATGATGGCGTCCGTCTCGCCCGGCCGCGTGAAGCGCACATGAGATCGCATCGTGGTGATCGGCATGAGCACGACGTCGTCCTGGCTGCGACCGAAGGGCGAAGGGCCCTTCTCTTCGAGCACGCCGAGCACGCGGTACGGATGCCGGCCGATTCGAATCCATCGGCCCACGGGATCGGCCGTGCCGAAGAGATCCTTCGCCGTCCCCGCGCCGATGACCGCGACCTTCTCGGAGACGTTCTCGGCCGACGTCGTCCACGGCTCGCCGCGCTGGAGCTCCCAGTTGCGCACCTTGAGGTAGCCGATGCGCGAGCCGATCACCTCGGCCTTCGCGTTTTGCCCTTCGTAGACGACCTGCGCCGACGCACGCAGGAACGGCACGGCGGCCTTGATGCTCGTCGACTCGCGTTCGAGCGCCTGACAGTCGGACTCCGAGAGCTTCGAGCCTCCCGTCGTGCGCGCGCCCGAGGCCCGCGCCGACTGCGGAAAGACGATCAGCGCGTTCGAGCCGAGGTTCGTGATCTGCCCGTTGATCTTGGCGCGCGCGCCGTCGCCGAGCGCGGTCATCGTCACGACGGCCGCGATGCCGATGGTGATGCCGAGGATCGTCAGCGCCGCGCGCAGCTTGTTGCGCAGGACCGCCCGCATGGCGATCGCGATCGCGGAGAAGACACGCGCGAGGCCGATCACTCTTGCCGCAGCGCGACGATGGGATCCATCAGCGCCGCCCTCCTCGCGGGGAAAAACCCGAACACGATCCCGATCACGGCGCTCGTCCCCATCGCCGCGACGACCGCGGGGATCGGGAGCTGGAGCGACCATCCGAGCGCGCCGCCGAGCGCCTTGATCACGCCAGCGCCGATCCCGAGCCCGAACACGCCGCCGATCACGCTGAGCACGATCGCCTCGACGAGGAACTGCGTCATGATGTCCGCCGCCGAGGCGCCGATCGCCATGCGGATGCCGATCTCGCGCGTCCGCTCCGTCACGCTGACGAGCATGATGTTCATCACGCCGATCCCGCCGACGAGCAACGAGACGGCGGCGATCGACGAGAGCAGCACGGTCAACGTGCCCACGATCTCCTCGGAGGATTTGCGAAACTCCGCCTGCGTGCGGATCCCGAAGTCCGGATCCTGATCGGGCGCGATTCCGTGCCGTTGACGCAGGATCGCTTCGATCTGTGCGACGGCGCGATCGACGGTCCGCTCGTCCGTCGCGGAGGCGATGAGCTGCTGCACGCGCCCCGGAGGGCTCGGCACCACGCGCGCGCGGAAGCTGCCGATGGGCATGAGCACGCGATCGTCTTGATCCTCGCCGAAGGGTGACTGCCCCTTCGGCGTGAGCAGACCGACGACGCGATACGGATACCGACCGATGCGCACGTACTGCCCGATCGGATCCCCGGGTCCGAAGAGCTTTTCGCGCACCGTCTCGCCGATGATCACGACCTTCGCTTTGAGCAGCTCCTCCGACTCCGTGAACATCTCGCCCTTGCCCACGGAGAAGCCGCGCACCGGGAAGTAGGTGCGCGAGACGCCCATCACCTGCGTCACCGCGTTGCGATCGCCAGCGATCACCTGCGCTCCCGTGGAGCTGAAGGGCGCGACGTTCGCGATGCTCGTCGCTTCCGCCACGAGCGCGCGTCCGTCAGCCTCCGTGAGGCGATTGACGTCGGAGCTGCGTACGCCCGAGGTCTGCGTCGACTGCGGGAAGATGAAGATGACGTTCGCGCCAAGGTTCGAGATCTGCCCGACGACCTGCTGCTGCACGCCCGTGCCGAGCGCGACCACGATCACCACCGCCGCAACGCCGATCAGGATGCCGAGCACCGTCAAGGTCGAGCGCAGCTTCGAGCGCACGATGGCGCGCATGGCGAGCCGGATCGCGGCGAGGATCGCCGTCACGAAGTGGCCCCGTGTTCGTCCTGGACCGGCAGCTCCGCGAGCGCGCGCCCCGCGTCCGTCGGCCTCTCGTTCACGATGTCGCGCCGCACCGAGCCGTCGCGCATCTCGACCACGCGCCCTGCGCAGTCGGCGATGTCGCGCTCGTGCGTGACCAGCACAATCGTGATGCCTTGCTCCCGGTTGAGCCGTTGCAGCAGATCGAGCACCTCGTAACTCGTGCGTGTATCGAGGTTGCCCGTGGGCTCGTCGGCGAGCAGGAGCGGCGGCTGCGTCACGAGGGCGCGCGCGATCGCGACGCGCTGCTGCTGACCGCCGGAGAGCTGGTTCGGCGTGTGGTGCAGGCGCGCGCCGAGGCCGACGGCGGAGAGCGAGGCGAGCGCGCGTTTCCTTCGCTCCGCGGCGCCAACACCTCGGTACACGAGGGGCAACTCGACGTTCTCCAGCGCGGTCGTGCGGGGCAGCAGGTTGAAGCCCTGGAACACGAAGCCGATGAGGTGGTTTCGCACGATGGCGCGCGCGTCGTTGCTCCGCGCGCCCACGTCGATCCCATCGAGGATGTACTGGCCGCGCGTCGGACGATCGAGGCAGCCGATGATGTTCATCATCGTGCTCTTGCCCGAGCCGCTCTGCCCGATGATCGCGACGAACTCACCCTTCCGGATCGTCAGATTCACGCCTCGGAGCGCGCGCACGACGACCGCCTCCGTGACGTAGTCCTTGTGAATCTCGACGAACTCGATGATCGGCGGGGCGTCCTTCATCACGTCCCTCGCCTAGAACGGCCTGCGACCGCCGCGACCGCCCTTGGCCCCTTCGTCGGTCTCTTCGGTGACGACCTTCAAGGTGCCGATGTCCGTGCGCAGCACCGTGTGGACGCCGTCCGTGATGCCGATGTCGACCTCGCGCATCTCGATCTGCTCGGCGCCCTGGGTCTCGTTGGTGAGCACGTAGATGCGCCCTTTGCCTGCGGGCAGCGGTGGCAGCGGATCCTGCGGGATCGGCTTGCCCTCCTTCGTCATCGGCGGCGAGGGCTTGAAGCGCAGCGCTGCGTTCGGCAGGCGCTTGATGCCCTTGGCCTCGGCCGAGTGGATCGTCGCGGTCGCCGTCATCCCTGGGCGCAGCTTGATGTCGGGGTTCTCGACCTCGATCACCGCGGCGTACGTCACGACGCCCGCCTGATTCACGGGGCTGTACCGCACCTGGCTCACGAGCCCCTTGAACGACTCGCCCGGGAACGCGTCGACACGAATGTCGGCCGTCATGCCCTCCTTCAAGCGCCCCACGTCCGCCTCGTCGATGTCCGCGAGCACGCGCATCTTGCGGAGGTCCTGGGCGATCACGAAGAGCGTGGGCGTCTGGAAGCCTGCGGCGATCGTCTGTCCGGGATCGACCGCGCGGTTGATCACGACGCCCTCGATGGGCGAGAAGATCTTGGTGAATGCGAGGTTCGTGTTCGAGCGCCGCAGCGTGGCGTTGAGCTGCGCGACCTGCGCCTTGGAGGCCGTGACGTCGGCGAGCGCGATGTCGTAACTGCCTTGCGCGGCGTCGAGATCCGCCTGCGATCCCACGCCTTCCTTGAAAACCTTACGCGCTCGTTCGAGCCGCACCTTCGCCGTCTCGAGGTTCGCCTCGGCACGCTTGACGCTCGCGTTCCCCGCGGCAACCTGCGCCGCGTTCGCGTCGATCTCCGCGCCGAGGAGCTGCGTATCGATCTCCGCGAGCAGATCCCCGGCCTTCACGTGGGTGTTGAAATCGACGTGGACCTTCGTGATGCGCCCGGAGACCTGCGCGCCGATCTGCACCTCGGTGACCGGCTTGATCTGCCCGGTCGACTGGATCGTCTCGAAGACATCGCCCTGCGTGAGGGCCGTGCTCACGTATCGCGCGGGCGGCGGCGGCTTCGTCTTCTGCAGATAAAACATCCCGCCCGCCGCGACCCCTGCGAGGACGATCAGGATGATGAGCCAGCGGAGCCATTTCCCCCGGCCTTCGACACGAGACAGCGCCTTGTTCAGGTCGGGCCGCTCGGCCACATTGTTCCGAGCCTGTCCGCCCGCATCGAGGTGCACTCCCGGATTGGCCATGACGGACCCCGTGATAGCACGGAGGAGCCTTCGGGCGCGGCCGTGCCAAAGGATCTCCGGCAAGGCTTGAAGGGGCGACGCCTACGTGGCACATCCACGGGCCCATGTCCCAGCCTGCCATTGGCCCCGATACGCGCGTCTCGCTCTCGTACGTCCTCTTCGATGAGGACGGAGACACGGTCGATCGCGCGACCGAGAAAGAGCCACTCGAATACGTTCACGGTTACGCGCAGATCCTCCCGGGCCTCGAGCGGGCGGTCGAGGGCATGCGGGCGGGCGAGCGCCGCGAGATCATCGTCGAGGCTGCGGATGCCTTCGGCGAGCACGACGACGAGGGCGTCTTCGAAGTCGACAAGACCGACTTCCCCGACAGCGAGCACGTGACGCCCGGCGACGAGTTCATCGCGCAGGCCCCCGACGGCGAATCCATCGCGATGCGCGTGGTCGAGGTGCTCCCAGACGCGTTCGTCGTGGATACGAACCACCCGCTCGCGGGGCAGAAGATCCGCTTCGAGGTCGTCGTGCACGACGTGCGCGCGGCGAGCGACGACGAGATCGCGGAAGCACAGGCCGAGCTCGAAGAGCGCGCCCTCGGCGACGAGGAAGGCGGCGGCTGCTGCGATCACGACCATGATCACGACCACGACCATGATCATGGCCACGCGGCCGAGGGCGGCGGACATCTCGTCCAGCTCTCGCGCAAGCGCTGAGAGGTTTGCACCCGGGGGGGAGCAAGTCCGACCAAGGGAGACACGACGAACCGATGAAAGCTGCTTCCGATCAGGGTTACTTCTCCGCGCTTGCCCATGATCTCCGGGTGCGCGAGCGCCTCCTCGCCGCGGGCGTGATCACGCAGGCGGACATCGACAGTTACCTCGCCGGGCTCCCCGAGCTGGAGACGGAGGCCGAGGGGCTCGGCATTCCGCAGCCTGCGCTCGTCTCCGCGTCCTCGGCTGCGGCCCCGGCGCCGCAGCCCATCGCGGCGGCTCCGGCTCCGGCCGTGAGTAGCGCGGCGGACGACGTCGAGGATGACATCGACGACGTAGCCGACGAGGCAGGCGAGGCGTGAGCAGCCCGGGCGATCGCGACGCGCCGCCCACGGGGCAGCTCCCGAAGCTCGACTTCTCGATCTTCGTGATGTCCATCATCGGCTCGGCGCACGTCCACCTCGGCGACATGCCCGGCCCGGATG
Organism: Polyangium sorediatum; assembly: GCF_029946465.1. NCBI lineage: Bacteria > Pseudomonadati > Myxococcota > Polyangiales > Polyangiaceae > Polyangium > Polyangium sorediatum. The sequence continues at coordinate 133,218 of NZ_JARZHI010000011.1, read as the reverse complement.
GGCACGCGGAGCGCAGCCTCGACCTCGCCCAGCAGAACATCGAGCTCCTCACGCTGCTCGAGGAGAAGACGAAGGGAAACCTCACGGGCGAAGAAGAGCGGCTCCTCACGCAGGCCCTCGACGAGTTGCGCGAGCGCCTCGCAGAGGTATCGAAAGAAACGTGAACTCACGTCGTCCGCTGCTCTCGCGCATCGTCCTGATCTCGTGGCTCCTCGTGGCCGCGTCGGCGTGCGGCAAGGGCGGCGGAGCGTCGAGCGGTTCGTCCCCGCCGGGCGAGGGCACCTCGTCGCTCCCGCCCGGCGCCATCGCACTCCCGAGCAGCACTGCGTCCACGGGGCCTCCGGCGCTCGCGCAAACCGGGCTCTCCGCGCCGGCGGTCGTGACGGCCGAGGGCGCGCCGATCTCCTTCGCGCCGCTCGCAAAGAAGGCGGATCCGGCCGTGGCGACGGTGAAGGCGCGCGTCGAGAAGGAGACCTCGTCGGGCCGCCGGCGCGCCGTCTCCGAGGGCCTCGGCACCGCGTTCGTCTATGACCCCGAGGGGTTCATGCTGACGAACAACCACGTCATCGAGGACGCGACGGACATCGTCGTCGGCTTCGTCGATGGCCGTGAAATGCGGGCGACGGTCGTCGGCCGGGACAAGCACACGGACATCGCGGTCTTGCGCGTCGATGAGCGAGGGCTCCCGTCGCTTTCGCTCGGCGACTCGGATGGGATCGACGTCGGCGACTGGGTCGTCGCCATCGGCAACCCGTTCGGCCTCTCGCATACGGTCTCTGCGGGCATCCTCTCGGCGAAGGGCCGCACGCGCGACGATGTCAAAGGCCTCGATCCCAGCGGTTACTTCAACTTCCTCCAGACGGACGCCAGCATCAACCCGGGCAACTCGGGCGGCCCGCTGCTCAACATGCGCAGCGAGGTCGTGGGCATCAACGCGGCCGTCCGCGCGAATGCGAACAACATCGGCTTCGCGATCCCGATCAACATGGTCAAGCAGCTCCTGCCCATGTTGCTGCGGGACGGGAAGATCCGGCGCAGCGCGCTCGGGGTCTTCGTCGACGGGTTGAACCCGATCGAGGCGGGGCGCCTGCGCCGGCCGGATCGCAAGGGCGCGTGGGTGCAGAAGGTGATCGCGGGTGGGCCGGCTGATCGTGCTGGGCTCTCGCCCGACGACGTCATCGTCGCCTTCGACGGCAAGTCCGTCGCGGATCCCAACGAGCTGCGGTGGCTCGCGAGCATCGCGGGCGTCAACAAGACGGTGACCTTGCGGATCGCGCGCCTCGAGCGGGTCTTCGACGTCCGCGTAACGCTCAGCGAGCTCGAGCCGATCGACGACCGTGAGGAGCCTTGACCTTTCGGCCGGAAGGCCGATCGCCTAGAGTATCACCTCGCCGTGCCCCCCATTCCCACGCCCCCCGACGAGTCCCTCCGGCCCGAGCCGGCCGACCCGACGGACGACCAGACTGAAGGCGCCCTGGGGCTGCCGGATGATCTCCCTGACGCCCCGCCGCTCCCCGAAGCCGCGATCGGCCGTCTCGGCCGCGTGAATAGGTCTTCGCAGGAGGCGTCCAACAAAGAGGCCCGAAGGCGGGAGGCAGAGGAAGATCGTGAGCTCATCCTTCGGGCACAGAAGGGGGACCAGGCGGCGTTCAGGCGGCTCGTGGAGCGCCACCAGCGCCGCGCCTTCGCGATCGCGATGGGTCTCGTCCGGGACGAGAACGACGCGCGCGAGCTGGTTCAGGATGCTTTTTTGCGGGTTTACCGCAACCTCAACTCCTTCCAGGGTGGATCGTCGTTTTTCACCTGGCTCTACCGGATCGTCACGAACCTCGCGATCGACCTCATGCGCAAGCCTGGGCGTCGGGATGCCGAGCTCGTCGACGGGCAAGCCGCTTCGGAAGAGTCGACAGAGTTTCCGCTGGTCTCTCGCATCGATGGCGCCGACCCGATCGACGTCATGCGCCGCCGGGAGATCGCGGGCCGCATCCAGGCCGCCCTCGATGCCCTGCCCCCCTACCACCGAGGCGTGATTCTGATGCGTGAAGTCGAAGGCATGTCGTACGAAGAAATGGCCGTGGCCATGGGCGTCTCGAAAGGGACGATCATGAGCCGGCTGTTCCACGCCCGGCAGAAGCTCCAGCGCGCGCTCGCGGATTGCTACGCGGAGGAAGGGCGTTCGCGAAGCGGCACGACGGACGAGATCCCAGCCGAGCCGGAGGAGGCGCCGTGACCACGAAGATGATGAACGGAGAAGCGCACGAGACGCGCACGAAGCGGCCGCCAACGGACCTCGAGCTGATGATGTACGTCGACGGCGAGCTCGAAGGCGAGCGGCTGCGCGAGGTTCGTCAGGCTCTTTCGCGTGACAGCGCGCTGCGAAACAAGGTCGCCGCGCTCTCGCTCTCGGCCTCGATCGTCCGGGAGAACGCCGAGAGCGCCGCGGCCATCGACCTGACCGACGGCATCATGGCCCGCATCGCGGCCGACAAGAGCCCGACGCGTGACGCGAGGGACGCCGCGCCCGCGCTCGAAGTGCCGTCCGAGCGCAAGGACGCCGAGGTGAAACCGCTGCTTCGGCCGGGCCTCGACAAGGCGGCTGCGAAGTCGACCCCGTCGAACGACAACTCGCGCGGGATCTTCGCGCTCGCGGCGGTCGCGGTCGCGGCGGCGGCGGGGCTCATGATCTGGGGCCGGATGGATGTCGGTACGCCGCATTCGCAAGGCGCGCCGGTGGCCGCGATCACGACACCCGCGGAGCCGCCCGCGGCGCCTGCCCCGACGACCGCAGAGGCGGCGCGTGTGGCCGACACGGACGCACAGGACGGTGATACCGAGCCGGGCGTGGCCGTCGCGGCCGTCGACTTCGGCACCAAAATCGGCACGATCTTTTACGTGCCGGCGGAGGCTGCCACGTCGAACCACACCACCACTGTCGTGTGGCTGGCCGACGATTCCGCTGGAGGAGAACAATGAGGCTCCCGCTGTTTGCTTTGCTCGTGGCTGCGTTCGGGCTGTCGCTCGGACACGTCCCCTCCGTGGCGCATGCCCAGGACGCCGCCGCCGCTCAGGCGGACGCATCCGTTTCAATGGAGATCGTGGTCCTCCACGGCACGAACGACGGTACGGGCATCGACTCCAAGATCGGCAAGATGCCCGAACTCGCGAAGCCGCCGTTCTCCTCGTACAACAGCTACAAGCTGCTCGATCGCTCGAAGCAGACCTCGTCCAAGGCGAGCCCCTCCACGCTGAAGCTCCCGAACGACAGGGTGCTCCAGATCTCGCTGAAGGATGTCGTCCAACCGAGCAAGAAGGGCGAGCCGAAGCGCTACGTCATCAGCGCCAGCATCCAGAACCCCGGCGGCAAAACCTTCCTCCCGCTGCTCGAGGTCAACGCGAAGGCCGGCGAGACCTTCTTCGTGGCCGGCCAGAACCACAAGGGCGGCGTCCTCGTCATCGGAATCAAGGTCAATCCCTGAACTCGGTATAGTGAAGAGCGGATGCTCCCCCGCTCGTCTTTCTTCGCTCCCCTCCTCGTCGCCGGAAGCCTCCTGCTCTCTGCCTGCGGCGGAAGCGCTCCTCCTCCGAACATGCCGCGTTATGCGCCCGGGACGGTGCTCTACCGGCTCCCCGTCGTCGGCCAGTGGCGCGTCTACCGCACGCATTACGGTGCGAACAACGACCAGGCGTATGCGCTCGATCTCGTGATCGACGACAACATGCCGAAGTCGCAGCGCAACGAGGACCATCCCTCGTACAACCAGCCCATCGTGGCCGACGCGCCCGGTGTCGTGGTGGTCGCGGTCGACGGCGTCCCCGACAACGTCCCGGGGCGCGCGAACAAGTACGACATGCACGGCAACTTCGTCGTGCTCGATCATCAGAACGGCGAGTACTCGCTCTTCGCGCACTTCATCCCGGGCAGCGTGCGCGTGCGCAAAGGCATGTTCGTCCCGGCCGGCACCGAGCTCGGTCGATGCGGCAACTCGGGGCACTCGTTCGCGCCGCACCTGCACTGGCAGATCATGACGGACGCGGACGCGAGCTCCGCGCGTGGCGTCCCGCCTCGGTACACGCCCTACGAGCGCAACGGCGCGATGTCGGTCGAGCTCCCGCAGAAGGGCGATCGCCTCCTCGCGAAGTAGAGCGCGCCGTCAGCGCTCCGGTGGCTCGCTCGGAGATGCGGCGAGCGGAAGATCGAGCACGAAGACGGTGCCCTTCTCCGCGTGGGCGTATGCGCGGATCTTGCCGCCGTGCGACGCCACGATGTTTCGCACGATGCTGAGCCCGAGGCCCGAGCCCGTGCCGTCGGTCTTCGTCGTGAAGAACGGCTCGAAGATCTTCTCGAGGTGCGCAGCGTCGATGCCGTGGCCCTCGTCCTGGATCGTGATGCGTACCGCGTCGCCGACGTCGGACATCGCGGTCTTGATGATCAGGCGTCCGCCCTGTTCACGCATCGCGTGCGCGGCGTTCGTGAAGAGGTTGACGAAGACCTGCGCGAGCTGACCGGCGACGCCACGCACGAGGCGCACGTCGCCGAACTGGCGCTCGACCTCGACGTGCATCTCGCCGAGCACGTGATCACAAAACACGAGCGCGCGCTCGATCGTGTCGTGGATGGCGACGGGCGCGGGCACGGACGCGGTGGGGCGCGAGTACGCCATGAGGTCGCGCGAGAAACGCAGGATGCGCTCGGCGGCCTCGTTGATGCGCGCGAGGCGCTCGACATCGGCGGGATCCGCCTCCGTGCGCAGCGCTTTTTTGTGGAGGTAGTCCGAGTACGCGACGATCGACGTGAGCGGGTTGTTGAGCTCGTGCACGATGCCGGCGGCGATCTGCCCCAGCGAGGCGAGCTTGCCGGCCTGGATCACCTGGGCTTCGAGCTCCTTCACCTCGGTGCCGTGCGCGCGCGCCGCGCGATGAATGCGCGCGTTGCGGAGTGCTGCGCCGAGCGCGAGCGCGAGACGATCGACGAACGCATCCATCGAACCCGTACCGGCGAAGCGCGCTTCGTCGTCGGAGGCGAGGTGCAACGTCGAGCCCTCGTCCGCGTTGATGACGACGACACGCTCGAACGCGTACTCGGGGAAGAGCCGCGTCGGATCGGGGGACTCCGCGCCTTCGCTGCGCGCGCCTCGGCGCACGACGACTTGCCCTTCGCTCCCGCCCGGCACGCAGACGCCAATCGCGGAGTCGGGCAGCGCTTCGAATGCTGCGGCGACGAGCGACGTGGCGGCTTCCTCCGCGCTCGCATTGGGCGGAATTTCGCAGGAGGCGACGAGCAGGGCGTCGAGCCACTCCACAGGGAGATCGCGGCGCATCGCTTTCCTTTGCGTGATCGGGATTTGAGATTCCCGCATCGGAGCTTCGAGACCTTCGGCACCCATCTCTCACCCGAGCGCTCGGTTGGGGTCCTCTTCGCTGGACCGGTCCAGGTCGATGATCTTCGCTGCCCCCACGTACGCCTTGGTTTCGTAGCGCGTGATCTTGCCGATCTTCCGGACGATCTCGGCCATTCGTTCCGCCTCCCCGAGGATCGTCGACGCTGCGGAGCGGACGGACGCCGGGTCCTCCGCCCTCCGGTTGATGAGCTCTGCGTAGCCGAGCACGCTCGTGAGCGGCTGGTTCAGCTCGTGTGCGGCCGCGCCCGCGAGCTCCGCGATGAGCGCTTGTTTTTCGCGGGCACGGAGCTCCTCTTGCGCCTTCGTCAACTTCGCCTCCATGCGCAGGCGCTCGCGCAGGTCCGTGAAGAGACCCACGGAGCCGTCGGGCCGATCGTCCTCGACGATCAACGCGGCCGAGAGGAGCACCGGGATCAGCGTACCGTCCTTCGCGAGCGCGTCCGTCCGGTAGCCTTCGAGCCTCCCGGGGCCTCCGTGCTCCGGCGACTTGATGAGCCGCATGATCTGCGAGGCGCGGTTCGGCGCGTAGAGGTCGCGCACGTTCATCGCGCCGATCACTTCATTCGCGCGGTAGCCGTAGATGCGCTCCGCGGCGCGATTGAAGAGGCGAATCACGCCCTCGTTGTCGGCCGAGATGATCGCGTCGACCGAGCTCTCGATGACGCGCTCGAGGAACTCCTTCGTCTTCTTCAGCTCGGCGGCCATCGCGCGATCGTCGGTCACGTCGCGCAGGCTCACGAGGATCGCGCCGCCGTCCTCGCGCAGCACCGAGCTCGAGCTCACGCTGATGATGCGGCGCTCGCAGGCGATCTCGCTCGAACGGCGGATCGTGATGTCGACCATGTGCGGGAAGACGTTGCGCTTGAAGCTCCTGCGGATGCGGTTGAGCGTCGGGAGGTCCTTCGGATCGACGACGTCGGCGAGGCGGCTCGCGGCGAGCTGCTCCTCCGTGAGGCCCGTAATCTCGCGCGCGCGCGCGTTCGAGAAGAGGATCCGGCCGTCCACGTCGACGACCACGATGCCGTCCGCGGCCGAGTGGAAGAAGTCGGCGTACCGTTCGAGCGCGGCGAGGCGGCGCTCGGCCTCGAAGCGGGCAACGTTGATCTCCTGCGTTTGATCGCGGAGCGACTGCAGGATCTTCGCGTTTCGCAGCGCGATGGCCGTCGCGTTCGCCACCGTGCGCGCGAGCGAGAGCTCGTGATCACGCATCGTCCCCGGCTGCCGCGCGCGCAGGAAGAGCACGCCCATGGGTTTGTCGTCGTAGACGATCGGGACGAGCGCGAGCGAGCGGAAGGAGTTCTGCGGCAGATCCGCGCGCACGACCTCGAAGAGCGGGTGCGTCGCGGCGTCCTCGATCACGAGGACCTCGCCCGTCTCCAGGGTCCGCCGGATCTCCGGGTACTTGTCGAGGACGATGGGCAGATCGCGCAGCTCCCGATCGTCGCTCGCGGCCACGACGTACCCCGTATCGACGTTGTCGCCGACGAGCACAATGCTGCATCGATCGACCCGCGCCACTTCGGCGATGCGACGTACGACCGTGAAGAGGATGTCGCGGAAGTCGAGCGTCGACGAGAGCGCCTGCGTGAGCTCCAGGACGACGCGCGCGTCGCGCTCACGACGCCAGAGCGCGTCGACGTACTCGCGCATGCGGAGCTGGCCGCGGATGCGCGCGAGGAGCTCGGCCGGGCGAAACGGCTTTCGAACGAAGTCGTCAGCGCCCGCGTCGAAGGCGCGCGTGATGTCGTCGTCGGTGTCGAGCGCCGTCAGCACCACGACGGGGACATCCCCGATGCGCGTGTCTTCGCGCAGGTGGCGAAGCACCTCGAAGCCGTCGGGCGGAGCCATGACGAGGTCGAGCAGGACGAGCGACGCGTCTCGCTCGGCGAGCCACGCGAGCGCCTCGGTGCCGGACGCCGCGGTGGCCACGGGGATGCCGGCGCCCGCGAGCGCCTGCGTCAGCACATGTCGGCTGACGGCATCGTCGTCGACGACGAGCACAGGGAGCGCGGGGAGCACGGAACGAGATTATCCGTGGTCGTGCAGGAAGGGAAACGTGCAGCCGCTCTTCCGCTTCAGGAGAACAGATCGCCCTGGGGTGTTCCCTTCACCGGCATCGGCTTGCCCAGGTGCTCGTAGGCCTTTCGCGTGGCGATGCGCCCGCGCGGCGTGCGGCCGAGGAAACCCTGCTGGAGGAGGTAAGGCTCGTAGACGTCCTCGATCGTGTCGCGCGGCTCGCTCAGCGCGGCGGCGATCGTGTCGATGCCGACAGGACCTCCGTCGTAGTGATCGATGATCACCATGAGCAGGCGCCGATCCATCTCGTCGAGGCCCGCGGCGTCGATCTCCAGGCGCTCGGCGGTCATGCTGGCGATCTTCACGGTGATGCGGCCCGTACCGAGGACCTCGGCGAAGTCGCGCGCGCGCCGCAAGAGGCGGTTCGCCACGCGCGGCGTGCCACGTGCGCGCGCGGCGAGCTCACGGGCGCCGGCGTCGTCGATCGGCACCTCGATGAGCCGCGCGCTCCGCGTGATGATGCGCTGGAGATCCTCGACGGGATAAAAGTCGAGGCGCACGACGTAGCCGAAACGCGAGAGAAGCGGCGCCGTGAGCAGGCCCGTGCGGGTCGTCGCGCCGATCAGCGTGAAAGGCTTGAGCGCGAGCTGGATCGTCGTCGCGTACGGGCCGTCGCCCGTCATGATGTCGATCTTGAACGCCTCGATCGCAGGGTAGAGGCTCTCCTCGACGGCCGGCGTGAGCCGGTGGATCTCGTCGATGAAGAGCACGTCGCGCGCTTCGAGCTTCGTGAGCAGGCCGGCGAGCGCGCCCTTGTGCTCGATGGCCGGGCCGCTCGTGGCGTGCAGGTTCACGCCCATCTCGCGCGCCACGATGTGCGCGAGCGTCGTCTTGCCGAGGCCGGGCGGGCCGCAGAAGAGGGTGTGATCGACCGGCTCGCGCCGACGCTTCGCGGCCTCGACGAAGACCTTGAGGTTCTGCCGGTGTTTGTCCTGCCCGACGTACTCGTCGAGCGAGTCCGGCCGGAAGAGCCGATCGAAGCGGTCGTCGTCCGCGGTGGACGCCGGAGAGATCACGCGCTCGGACATGCGGCAGGACGTAGCCCGTACGAAGGGAGGAGGGAAGGTGCCGGTTCAGCCGAGCGCGGGCTTCGAGGAGAGCCGCGGGCGGCTGCCCGGGATCACGAGGGGGAGCCAGCACTGTATGACGGGCGCGCCGTCGGGGGTGTCCTCCACCTTCACGGAGCCGCCGTGCAGCTCCATGATCGACTGCGCGAGGCTCAAGCCGAGGGTGAGGCCGCGGCCGCGCGAGGTGGCGCGGCGGGCGAAGAGGGCTTCGAGCTCGGCGCGCGTGGTGTTGCGGCTGCCGAGCTCGACGTCGATTCGCACGGCCTGGTTTGGTTCGGCAGGACGGAGGGCGCGCACACGCACCGCGCGAGAGGCCGCGTCGACTGCCGACGTCCGGATCGCATGCGCGACAACGACGGCGATCGCGCGCGCCGTGTACGCAGGATCCACCGGGATCGTCGGCAGGCCCTCGGCGACCTCGAGGACGACGTCGTTCTGCGTGTCGCCCGCGAGCTCGCGCGCCTTGCGCACGGCGTCCGTCGCGAGGATCGCGACCTCGGTCGCGCGCGGCATGAGCGTGAGCTGTCCGGCCTCGACGCGCGCCGTGTCCAGGATCGACTCGATCAGGCCAAGCAACTCGCGGCCGCGGTTCGCGATGAGCGCGAGGCTCTCGCGCTGGCTCACAGTGAGCTCCTCCCGACCGACGAGCTCCGCGAAGCCGAGGATCGCGTTGAGCGGGCTCTTCAGGTCGTGGCTCACGCTCGCGAAGAGCAGGCCTCGCATGCGCTGCGCGGCCTCCTGCGCTTCGAGCGCGCGCTCCTGCGCGCCTGCAAAGATGCGGAAACGCTCGGCGAGCACCTCGATCGCCCGACCAAGCCGCGCGACGAGCTCGAAGCGCGCAGGCCGCGCGATCTGCGTCGCGCCGCGCAGCACGCTCTCGGTGCCGAGCAGGCGCACGCGGTGCGTGGCGAGCTTGAGGTCGGCCGCGAGGGCCTGACCGATCAACACGCCGAGCAGCGCCGCGAGGAGGACGAACGCGAGGGCGATCGCCACGCCCTCCGTCGTCACGGCGGGGTCGAGCTCGGCCGTGAAGCGTACGTCGGCCTGGCCGTCTTCGAGCGGCACGCTGAGCACGAGCTCGCCGTCGACCTCACGCCGGAACGTCGGATCTCCGTCGCGCCGCGGGCCGGTGATCCTCGCGAGGAAGCCGTGCTCCGCGGCCGCGGCCACGGCGTCCTCGCGCGCGTTCTTGTTGCCCTGCACCGGCCCTGGATCGAGCGCGATCTTCGCGAGGAGCAGCGCGGTGTTTTTCCGGCTCTGCTCGGTGAGCGTACGCATGTGCGCGTGCGTCGTGAGCACCGCGCCCACGCCGACGAGCGCGACGGGCGCGACGACCGCGATCAAGAACTTCTGGAGGAGCCTTCGGCGCGGGATCTGGTGCAGCTCCTGCGACTCGAGCAGCGTGGTGATGGGCTCGATCGGCACGAGCTCGAGCAGGCGCACCGTGGCCGCGCGGATGAACACGTACTGGATGAGCGACGCGGCGCCGACGATGGTGATCGTGAGGCAGAGCAGGCTGATGGCGCGGCCCTGATCGAGCTTCTCCGGACGGACCCCGGGCGCGATGCCAGCGAAGGAGACGATCGAGCCGACGACGAAGGTCCGCAGCGTGATCGCGCTCGGCAGCGACGCGAGAGCACCGAAGTCCTGCGCGCGTACCGTCGCGGTGCCCCCCGAGAGCACATGCAGAAGCGCGCGATGCTTGTGGACCCGGAGCAGCGTCACGAGCAAGCACAGCCCAAACGCGACGATCATGAGCGCGGCGCCGGTGACGAGGACGTTCTTCGTCATCGTCCAGTCGAGCACGATGAGGTTCGGCGCGAGCAACGCGATGGCGCAGAAGCCCCCGAAGCCCGTGAGGAGCTGGCGGACCAGGATGTTGCGCGTGAAGGTGCGGGCGACGTCGTTCATCCCTCCCCCTTCCGCGGCGGCAACGGCATCGGCGGCGGCGTCATCGAGTCGAGCAGGCGCGCCGGACGCGGCGGCGGATCCGAGGACAGATCGATCACGCGCGAGTCACTCGACGACTCCACGATCGTGCCCGGATCCGCGAGGTGCGGCAGGGTCGCGGTGAACGTCGAGCCGCGCCCCATCTCGCTGCTCACGTCGATCGTGCCGCCGTGCATGTGCACGAGCCGCTTCGTGATCGCGAGGCCGAGCCCCGTGCCCCTCCGGCGCGACTGCACGTCGCCGAGCTGCCTGTACTCCTCGAAGATCGCCGCCGTCTGCTCGCGCGGGATGCCCGGCCCCGTGTCGCGCACGACGATCGCCACGAACGACCCGCGCGCCTCGATCGTCACGGTCACCGATCCCCGCGTCGTGAACTTCACCGCGTTCGAGACGAGGTTCGTGATGATTTGCCGCACGCGCCGTTTGTCCGCGTACGCGTAGAGGCGGCTCTCGCCTGTTACTTCGAGCACCAACGGTTTTTTCTTGATGGTCGCAGTCGCCTCGCGCACGACCTGCTCGGCGATTTGGCGGACGTCCACGGGCCCACGCGAGAGCTGCAGCGTGCCCGTCTCCAGCGCGGACAGCTCGAGGATGTCATCGATGAGCTGGCGCAGGTGCTCGCCGCTCGTCCGGATCACCGCCAGCGACTCGCGCGCCTCGTCGCTGAGCGGACCATCGACCTCGCTCTCGAGCACGTGCGCGAAGCCGAGGATCGCGTTCAGCGGCGTGCGCAACTCGTGGCTGAGCCCCGCGAGGAACGCCGAGCGCTCCTTGTCCATCTCCGAGGCCTGGAGCAGATCCGCGCGGTAGCTGCGCTCGGCGGCCGCGAAGCGCGTGACGAGCAGGTTGAACGCGGCCGTCAGCACGCCGACCTGATCGAGCGAGCGGATCGGGATCGGCTGCCCGGTCGGCGCTGCGTCCGGCCGAGCCATGTCCACGATGCGCTCACGCACGTACTCGACGTCGTCGCGGAGCTGCTTCGTGAACGCGACCGCGACGGAGACCGCCACGCCGAGCAGGAGCACGGTCAACGCCGCGACCGCATTCACGAGCGGCACGTAGCCCGGCGGCGGGCTCGGCGCCGAGACGAACGCGAGCACCGCGATCCCATCGAGCGGCGGATCCAGCGGTCGCGCGGCGAACCGCACGCGACCGAGCGCCGTGCGCGTCTCGCCGCTGCCGGCTGCGAGCAGCCGCTGCACCTCGGCCTTGTTCGGCGGACCGAAGCTCTCGTCGACGAGGATCTGCCCACCCTGCTCGACGAGCAGGAGCTCCGTACCGCTGCGCCTCGCCGCGCGCCCCACGATCTCGGGCCGCTCCTCCACCGCCGCGACGCGCATCCGCGCGGCGAGCGTCCTGGCGATCGCGGCGGCGCGCAGGGACGATGCGTCGTCGCTGATCCGACGAAGCTGCGCGATGCCGAGCAGCGCGATCGCGAACGCCGTCGCGATGCCGATCACCAGCACCAGCACCGGCGCCACCGGCAAGAGCGGGAGGCTGCCGCGGAACAGTCGAAACGGGATGCGCCGCACGTTCGTCTCGCCTGCGGACGAGCATCATCCGCCCGCGTACGGCCTTCAAGGGGAAGGCTCAGGTCGGACGCGGATCCGTCGCGAGAAGCGAGAAGACCGCGTGATCGAGCCAGCGGTTCTCACACCACTCGGCTTGCCGCGCGATGCCCTCGAAGCGGAAGCCGAGCCGCCCGATCACCCGCAACGAGGCGTGGTTGTCCGTCGCGGCCGCGACCCGCACGCGATGCGCGCCCATGTACCGGAACGCGAACTCCACCGCCGCGCGCGCGGCCTCCGTCATCAGCCCGCGCCGCATGCTCTCCTTGCGCAGCCAGTATCCAAGCTCGCACGAGCGATGCATGTGCACGCACGACTCGAGCCCCACCACACCGGCGAACGTGCGCCCCGCGCGCTCTCGGATCGCGAAGCGCACCGCGCGCCCTTGATCCCAGTCGGCCACACACGCCTCCGTGAAGCGCACGCTCGACGCGGGCTCCGTGTAGTACTGCACCCACGGCAGCCACTTCGAGAGCAGCGGCCGCGACCCGTTCACCGCGAGCCACACCTCGGGCGAGTCCGCAGGATCGACAGGCGCGAGCAGGAGACGCGGCGTCTCGATGGGCTGGGCACGAAGGTCGGCGCGCGGCGGGATGACCAGCATGCGCGTCACTTGCAGACGAAGCGCGCCGCGTAGGGTTCGAGTTGCCCCGCTTCGAAGTCGAGCCACGCGATGAACCACTCGCCGGGCGCCTTGCCCGTGATGATCGCGGGGCTCGGCTGCGCGCCGCTCACGCGGGCGATCTTCGTGGAAGGACCGACGCCATCGCGGCTGATCGGCGCGGTCATCACGCCGCCCTTCTCGAACCAAACGATGCGCGCGTTGCCCGACGCGTCGACGCCGACCGACGGGTGACCGCCCACCTTGCTGAAGCGTTTGTCCCGCCAGAGCGGCTGCGCGTTCGCCGCGTCGAGATACGCCGCCGACACGCCCGAGTTGCTCTCGCCGTCCCACACGAGGAAGCACGCGTCCTTGCTGCACGCGATCCCCGTCATGTCGGCCTTCGACTTGTCGGTGTTCACCACGATCGTGTCGCCGATCCAGCGATCGTTGCGGTCGCCCTTCTTGCGCGCCTCCACGCCCTTGCCCACGTCGGCGAGCGGCAGGCGCATGTGGTACGCGACCTGGTTCGGCGTGCGCTCCAGCCGGAACGAGACATGCGCGGCGTCGCCCGCGATGCCGACCATCGGCGAACGCACGCGCGGTTTCTGCGGGCCGCTGGGCACGAAGTCCGTCGCACGCACAACCTCGCCTTGAGGTTCGAGCTTCGGCGACAGCTTCCGCAGGAAGAGCTCGTCGTTGCCCGTCTCGGTCTCGGCTGTCCAGGCCACGACGAACGTGCCGTCCGCCGCGCGCTGCATCGACGTGCCCGAGCTCGGCCCGCGCAGCGGCGCGATGTTCACCATCGGCCCGCCGATCCGGCCGTCCGGATCGAGCAAGCGCGCGTGCACGCCCGCCTCGGCCCCGTGCCCGTCCGCGTAGAGCAACACGAGCTGATCGTCGAACGCCGTCACCACCGGCCGCGTCACCGCGCCGGCCTCCGGCGTCACGTCGATCGGATCCGAGAGCGGCCGCAGCGCCTCGTCGAGCGCGACGGCGAAGGCGTGCTCCGGCCCCTCGTGCGTGTCGGTCCAGACCATGATCGGCCCGCGTGGCCCGAGCGCGATCCATGGCCGCCCCGCGGCGACGCGACGCGGCTGCGCCGAACCGAGATCGTACGAGCGCGGCCGCGCGAGACCCGTGAGCGTGCACGGCGACTTCGACGCGTCGCCCGAGATCGCCACCTGCACGTGCTCGAGCATCGTGCGCGGCACGCCGTGACCACCTTTGTCGAACGCGTCCTTGAGGAGCTTCAGCGCGCCCTTGTGATCGCCCGTCGCGAGCGTCGCTTGTGCATCCGCGACGAGCGGCCTCCACGGCAGCAACGACGAGGACGGCGACACCTCCGACGACGACACCGGGCGCACGCTCGACGACGCCGACACCTGCGGCGCCACGGCGCTGGCGCTCCCGCTTGGCATCGCCGACGAGGAGGTCTCGACCTCACCGCCCTTCGAGGCCGGCCCGAACTTCGACCAGGCCGCGTATCCACCGCCCACGAGCGCGACCAGCACGAGCACCGTCACGATCCCGAGCGCGGCCGTCTTCGGCCGTGGCGGCGCCTGCGACAAACCCGGGCCGAGCGGCTCCAGCGTGCCCGGCGGCGCCTCGAACGTCGACTTCGTGTGCCGCGGCGATCCGCCCTCCGACGTCGGTCCCCCACGCACGGACGGGGGCGGCATCGATCCAAACGGGTTCGGCATCGTCGACGACGGCGGCGCCATCGACACCATCGGCAGATCGCTCCCCGTCGCGGTCAGGCCCGCCTTCGAGGGCGGCGGCGCGGGGACGGTCCTGCCGAGCGAGCTCAACTGATCGGTGGGGAAGAGACCCGAGAACTCGGGCCGCACCGTCTCGAACGCGGCCGAGAGCTCCTCCGCGAACTCGCGCGCCGTCTGGAAGCGATGATCGATCTTGCGGTCGAGCGCCTTATCGAACCAGGCCTTGAAGCTCGGCGGCAGATCGGGCCGGTAGACGAGCGGATCGGGCGGCTGCGCGCTCGCGATCTGCGCGAACGTCATCGCCACACCTTGCTCCGTCTGCCACACGGTCCGACCCGTGAAGCACTCGTAGACGATGCACGCGAGGGCCCAGAGATCGGCGCGATGATCCACGGCGCCCTGCCCGCGGACCTGCTCGGGGCTCATGTACGCGGGGGTCCCGAACACCGCGCCTTCGCGCGTCAGCCGTGCTTGTTGCGGCCCGCCCGATCCATCGAGCGGCGTGTAGAACTTCGCGAGTCCGAAATCGAGGATCTTCGCGAGGAGCTGTCCATCCTCGTCCTTGCCGAGGAAGATGTTCTCGGGCTTGAGATCACGGTGGACGATGTTCGCGGCGTGCGCCTTCGTGAGGCCACGACAGACCTGCGTGATGATCGCCAGCGTCGTCGGGACGTCGAAGTACCGCACCTTCGTCATCCGCTCGTAGAGCGACTCGCCTTCGAGCAGCTCGAGCACGAGGAAGGGCGGACCGTCTTCGAGGCGGCCCGAGTCGTACACGTCACAGATGTACGGACTGCGGATCGCGGCGGCGGCGCGCGCTTCTCGGAAGAAGCGCTCGACGACCACCATCGACGTGGTCAGCTCCTGCGCGAGGACCTTGATCGCAATCCGCTTGCCGATGTCGATGTTCTCGGCCTCGTAGACGGCCGCCATCCCACCACGGCCGATCTCGCGGGTGATCTTGTACTTCCCCGACAGGATGGTACCTACCGGTAGCTTCGTCGAGGTCGGTGAGGCCATCAGGTCATCGGCGACGAACGGAAAAGGGCGAACTCGCCCGCGAGGGTAGGCGAGGTGGAACCCGCCGACAACTCTACGACGTAGGCGGATGCCGATTGCCCTCGGAACACGCGGAAGAGCGGCCCTCGGCGAACGCCTCCCCGTGGTCTCTTCCACGCCGAGGCGGGATCTTGGCGACGAAGGTCACCAAATTTCCGTCCTCCACGCCGGGGGCTCGGAAATTCTCGCCCCGCGCGTGACCTGAAACATTCCCGAAACCGAGGGGGCCGTAGACCACGACCGGCCCCCCGAGCGAGAGGTCCGAGAGATGAAGAAGGTCGAGGCGATCATCAAGCCGTTCAAGCTCGACGAGGTCAAGGATGCCCTCGCAGAGGTCGGCATCCAGGGCATGACCGTGACCGAGGTGAAGGGCTTCGGTCGCACCGGCGGCAAAAAAGAGGTCTACCGCGGCTCGGCGTACGTCGTCGACTTCGTCCCGAAGGTGAAGCTCGACATCGTCGTCCCGGACCACATGGTCCAGAGCGTCATCGACGCCATCGAGAAGAGCGCGAAGACCGGTCGCATCGGCGATGGAAAGATCTTCGTCGTCCCGGTCGACGAAGCCGTCCGCATCCGCACCGGGGAGCGCGGCGAGGACGCGATCTGACGGAGAAGAAAGTATGAAGCCGAAAGACGTCATTCAATTCGCGAAAGATCACGACTGCAAGTTCGTCGATCTCAAGTTCATCGACCTGCCGGGCATCTGGCAGCACACGACGATCCCGGCGAGCCGGCTGACCGAAGACATGTTCGAAGAGGGCATCGGCTTCGACGGCTCCTCGGTGCGCGGCTGGCAGCCGATCAACGCGTCGGACATGTCGATGACGCCCGATCCGACGACGGCGAAGATCGACCCGTTCCACGCGCAGAAGACGCTCTCGCTCATCTGCAAGATCTCCGACCCCGTCACCGGCCAGCCCTACGGCCGCGACCCGCGGTACATCGCGCAGAAGGCGGAGAACCACGTCCGCGCGACGGGCATCGCCGACACCACGTTCTTCGGCCCCGAGGCGGAGTTCTTCGTCTTCGACTCGGTCCGTTACGACAACTCCCCGCGCGGCGCCTTCTACGAGATCGACTCCGACGAGGCCGTGTGGAACACGGGCAAGGCGGGCCCGAACCTCGGGCACAAGATCCGCCACAAGGAAGGTTATTTCCCGGTCTCGCCCACGGACTCGCTCGGCGACGTGCGTGGCGACATGATGACCACGCTCATCGAGAGCGGCGTCTCCGTCGAGGTCGGCCACCACGAGGTCGCGAGCGCGGGCCAGTGCGAGATCGGCGTGCGCTTCGACAAGCTCACGACGATGGCCGACACGCTCATGTGGTTCAAATACGTCGTGAAGAACGTGGCCAAGCGCCACAACAAGACCGCGACGTTCATGCCGAAGCCGCTCTTCGGCGACAACGGCAGCGGCATGCACTGCCATCAGTCGCTCTGGAAGGACGGCAAGCCGCTCTTCGCGGGCGACGGCTACGCGGGCCTCTCGGACATCGGCCTCTGGTACATCGGCGGCATCCTCAAACACGCGAAGGCGCTCGCGGCCCTCACGAACCCGACGACGAACAGCTACCGCCGCCTCGTCCCGGGCTACGAGGCGCCCGTCAACCTCGCGTACTCCAGCCGCAACCGCTCGGCCGCGATCCGCATCCCGGTCGCCGCTGGCAACTCGCCGAAGGGCCGCCGCATCGAGGTCCGCTTCCCGGACGCCTCGTGCAACCCCTATCTCGCCTTCGCCGCGATGATGATGGCGGGCCTCGACGGCATCCAGAACCGGATCGACCCGGGCGATCCGCTCGACAAGGACATCTACGCGCTCTCGCCCGAGGAGCTCAAAGAGGTGCCGAAGTGCCCTGGCTCGCTCGACGAGGCGCTCACGGCCCTCGAGCGCGACCACGAGTTCCTCCTCCGGGGCGACGTCTTCACGCGGGACATCATCCACACGTGGATCGAGTACAAGCGCGAGCGCGAGCTCGACGCCGTGCGCCTCCGCCCCGTCCCCTACGAGTTCTTCCTCTACTACGACACCTGATTCCGCAGGCCGAGCTCGGCACGCTCGCGGCGCGTCTCTCAGCTACGCCGACGGGCCGAGCTTTGGTATCCTCCTCAGCCGGTTGAACCCTGGCGATCTCATCCAATCTCGATACCGCCTCGTCCGGATGCTCGGCTCCGGCGCGAGCGGCACCGTTTGGGCTGCAAAGAACGAGCTCATCGACCGCGAGGTCGCGCTCAAGATCCTGCACCCCGACGTCGCGGCCGACGCCGTGTCGTTGCAGCGTTTCTTCAACGAGGCGAAGGCGAGCGGCCGCGTACGCAGCCCGAGCATCGTCGAGATCATCGATCTTGGGCAGGCCGAGGACGGCTCGCCCTTCCTCGTCTTCGAGCTCCTCCACGGCGAGGGGCTCGACGCGTGGATCGCGCGCGAGCGCATGCTCGACCCGGCGATGCTCACCGAGCTCTTCGTCGGCGTGGTGCGCGCGCTCGACAGCGCGCACCAGCAAGGCATCATCCACCGCGACCTCAAGCCCGCGAACCTCTACGCGCACCGCGCGGCGACGGGCGAGCCCGTGCTCAAGATCCTCGACTTCGGCATCAGCAAGATGCTCGAAGGCAACCCGGAGCACCTCACGCTCACGCGCACGGGCACCGTCGTCGGATCACCCGCGTACATGAGCCCCGAGCAGGCCGCGGGCCGCGACGACATCGACGGCCGCGCTGACGTCTGGTCGCTCGGCGTCGTCATGCACGAGGCGCTCACGGCCACGCTCCCGCACGAGGCGCCGAACTACAACGCGCTCATGGTCCGCATCATGACGCGCGACGCGGACCCCGTAGCCTCGCGCCGGCCGGACCTTCCTCCCGCGCTCGCCTCGATCATCGACGACTGCCTGCGCCGCGATCGGGATCGCCGTCCGACGGCCGGCGTGCTCGCGGCGCGCCTCGAAGCGGCCCTGCACGACATGCAACCGATGCGTTACGCCTCGCAGGCAAACCCGCACGGCGGCATGCGCCTACCGAGCGTGCCGCAGAGCATGCCGCGACCGAACCTCCCCTCGGCGCCGGCGTCGCATGGAGCGCCCGTGCAGATGGAGCCGAGGGTCGCGTCGAACGCGCAATCGAGCGGCCGCGGCGTGCTGCTCCTCGCCGCGGGCGTGGGCGTCGCGCTCGGGATGATCGCGCTGTTCGTCCTCAGCCGGTTTTTGTTGCACTAGCGCGGA
The DNA here is from genome assembly GCF_029946465.1 of Polyangium sorediatum. Lineage (NCBI taxonomy): Bacteria > Pseudomonadati > Myxococcota > Polyangiales > Polyangiaceae > Polyangium > Polyangium sorediatum. The sequence continues at coordinate 114,558 of NZ_JARZHI010000011.1, read as the reverse complement.
CGTGAAGGGCCGCGCGAGCGGCCCTTCGGGTTCTGGAGGAAGCGCAGTCCTTGACGCTCGTCAAGCGCCAGCCCGCGCGATCAGCTCCAAGTCCTCTTCTGGTTGCTCGTAATGGATCAGCCCGTACTTGGGGAACAAAATCATCACGCCTCGCTTGAGGTATCCCCACGCACTCTCTGGGTGCTCCTCACTGTACTCCCCCGTATCTAGAGAGCAGACAACAACCCCGCCGTCATCGTCACCAAGTCTTACCCTGTCACCCAGCCTGACGTCCTGACCATCCCAATACTTCATGGCATGGCTCCGCAGTTAGTTGACAAAAGGCTCAATTGAAATCGCCCCAGGCGGTAGGCCCGTCGGCGGCACAGCCCCTATCGATTGCCAAAAGCATTGGCAGTTCTTCGGGTTCTGGTTGGCCTTGTAGATGTTGTGATGAGGTCCAACGACGCCATGCTGCGCCTTTCCCGGTGGCGGCGTGTCCAACGGGCGATACCCGATGGTGCCGACCGGCACTATTCTCCCGCTAACCGTCTTGCAAGGTGGACACGGCTGCGGCCTCTCCTCTTTCGATCTCAAACTCTCCGCAACATCCCCGGCGATCTCCAGGGTGACGGCAAACAGCATCGTCGCCACGCCCGCTTCGATGAGGAGGTCGACGAAGACGATCGTCACCGTCGTCACGGTCACAATCACAATCTCCCCGATCGGCCCCCGCTCCGGCATCGTCTGCCTGTTCGCCTGGGCAAGCGGTACGGACATCCGCCGCACCTTCAGGAGATCCTCCGGCACCCTCATGGCTCCCAGCGCGAGCCGCGTACACGCCGCAAGATCCGCATGGGGCACGCCCTTCGCCTTCACGTCGGCGATGTGGCCCTCTTGGTCGGCCAGCACCTTGTAATCAAACGTGTAGTGTCCCGCGCGAAGGTCGCCGCCGAACTCATCGACGCACGCTCGCAGGCGCTCCGCGGTGGCGTCCGGCACGCGCGGGCCCTCGCTCGCCACCGGATAGGTGATCTTGGCCCCGCAACCGAGCGGCACGAGCGCCGCCGTCGCGCAACCGAAGAGCCCCAAGGAGAGCATGGTTCGTACGCGCGGCAACGTCACCGCCGGATGCGACCAGCTCCCCCGAACGCTGTCAACGCGCCGGTCCAACGACCCTCTCCGCAGACCTCCGCGCGGCATCTCGCTCCTCCCCTGCACATCCCTCGATCCTTCACGCCCTTCCTCCCCGCCTCCCTGACCCTCCTGCAATGGAGTGTCCGCCTCCTCCACTCCGCCTTGACGCTCCCCGCTCGCTTTCGTTAGCGTCCTTCCCGCCGCCTCGTACATCCCCCAACCTTCCCGGAGCGTCCTCCCCATGCGCCTGCCCAACGAGACAGCTTCCTCCTGGGTTCTCCTCACCTTTGCGTCCTTCTCGTGGTCTTCCCTCGGCGCCTGGGCGGAAGTTCCGGACCTCAAGCCCAGCGACCGGGCCGAGATTGAGAAGCTCGCGCACTCCCTCAAGACCCACATCGACTCCCTCCTCAAGGAGGCGCGCGACACGCAGGAGGCCCAGCTCTTCGGCCGCCCCTCCGCGCAGGCCAAGCAAAACGCGACGCTCGTCTTGCTCAAGCGCAGGGTCGACGAAGCGCTCGCCCTCGTCACGATCCGCCTTGGCGGAGGCTCGAAGAAGCACCCGGCCGTCACCTCCTTCCTGCCTGGCCTGCTCACGGGTTTTTCGCGCGCGCCGATCGACAAGCGCGCCAAGCTCGCGAACGAGGCGGCCGGGCGCCTCGAAGCCGGCGAAGACTTCGGCGAGCGCGCGGTCCTCGTGGGCAAGCTGAAGGAAGGTGCGGAACGCGCGCAGCAGGCGATCCACGCCAATGACGGCGCGCAGACGGGCTGGTCGAAGGAGCGCTCCGAGGAGCTCGTCGCGAAGGGTCGATTGCGGCTGGAGCTCGAGCGCGTGCACCGCTCACTCGGCGCGCTCTTCCCGGGGCAACGCGACTTCGTGGAGTCGTTCTTCCTGAAGGGCGAGAGGCCGAGCGAAGGGACGAGCGAAGACGAGGCGACCGGGACGAACGAGGACACGGAGGCGTGATCCGAGGGCCGAAGCTCCGGCCTCACGACGTTCCTGGACGAGCTCCGTTCGAAGCTGCTGCCCCTGTTCCTGCGCTCGCCGCAGCCGCCTCCTGCTTCCACCGCATGCACGCCTTGAGGCCGTGCTTCAAATTGCGGAGCGTCACCAGCTTCCCGAACGACACCCCGAGCTCGACCAACGTCTGCGCGACCGACGGCCTCACGCCGCTGAGCACGCAGCGCGTCCCGAGCAGCTCCACGGCGCGCACGATCTTCAGCAGGTGATCGGCCGTCGCCGTGTCGAGCACCTCCACGCCGGTCACGTCGAGGATCACGTACCGCCCCTTCATCTGCACCACCGACTCCAGCAGCGTCTCCATCACCTGGGCCGACCGCTTCGAGTCGACGACGCCGATGAGCGGCAACGCAAGCACGCCGTCCCATACCTCGAGGATCGGCGTCGACAGCTCCTGCACGGCGATCCGCAGCCGCTCCAGCGTCTCGTTTTTCTCCCGCTCGGTCACGAGCTGCTGCGCCATCTCCCGCTCGTGCCGCCTGCGCTCCGTGATGTCGCGGAAGACCACCACGGCGCCGAGCCGCTCCCCTCGCTCGTCGTGGATCGTCCGCGCGCTCGTCTCGAGGAGGATCCCTCGCGGCTTGTTTGGGCTTCGAATGAACATCTCTGCGCGATCGACCGGCTCGCCGCGCGCCGCGCGATAAAGCGGGATCTCCTCCCTCGGGTACGGCGTCACGCCGTCCGCGCCGAAGATTCCGTAGGTGGCCTCCCAGCCTTCCGCAGGGACGCCACCGGGCTTGCTCGACCCCATGATCGACGCCGCAGCCTCGTTCACGTGCGTGATGCGACCTGCCGTGTCGCACACGACCACCCCGTCGACGATGCTCCGCAACGTCCCCTCGAAGACCTGCGCGCGCGCCGACAGATCCGCGACGAGCTGCTCCATCCGCTGCACGCGCTCCGCCGCGGCCCGCTCGTGCTCCGCCAGCAACGCTTCGAGCGTCGCCACCCGTGCCCGAAGGACCGCGGTCTCGCTGTCGAGGGTCACGGGGCGCACGAGATCACCTCCTCTCGTGCTGCGCGTGGCGCGTCGCCCAGCGCGCTGTCCTCTGGCTCGGCGAAGGACCACGGCAGGATCGCGAGCTTGATCGCGAGCGCGAGCGGCCGGAAGAGCTGCGCCGTCGCCGGCGTCACGTGCACCTTCGAGAACAGGAGCACCGCGAACATCTGCCCGCTCGGCAGGACACCGCCGCAGCCGACGACCGACCGGATCCCGTGACGCTCCACGAAACCCGCCTTCGCCGGCACGTGCGGGCTCGCGGCGGCGTTCTCCACGTGGAACACGTCGTACGTCTGCTCGGCGAGCTCCGTGAACCGGGACGGCCGCAGCACCGAGCTCGTCGTGATCCCGAGCTGCGTGCAGAGCTGCGCGATCATCGGCATTTGCGCGAGCGCCTCCTCGCTCGGCAGCGGAATCGCGAGGTGCCCGGCCGACGCCCGCGCATCGTTCCACGCCGGCTCGTCGCCTGCGCTCGCCAGCAATTGCAAGCACGTCGTGTCCGGCGCGAGCGCGTCACAGGCGGCCATCCGCAGCGCGAACGTCCGACGCTCCGCTGGCAGCGCGTCGAATCGTTCGGTCTCGAAGAACCTCACGAGCGCGCACGAACGCGCGCCCGTCGCGGGGCGCGCCAGGTTCTCGTAGAGCGCGCGCACGACGCGCCCGGTCGTGTCTTCCATGCTCCGGGCGCCTTCTCCAAGGCCGCGCAGCATTGCGCCGAAGCTGATCATGTCGTCGAGCGAGAACGTCGAAAGGTCGTGCATCGAAACCTCCCCCCGGAGTCTCCGCACCCGTCGCCTTTCGTTCGTCCGCGGGAATCTCTCTATCACGCGGACAAAAAGCGACTATCGAGGATGATTCGAACACCAACGGTGGACAACCGGTGAACCCCACCGTTCGTGGCTCCGGCGAGAGCGCGCGCGGCGTGCGTGTTTTCCCGACGGCGACGCGCGTTTCTCCCGATCCGCGCCGTTCGTGACGCAAAGCGGGCTCCAAATTCCGCGTCCGCCATGCTTTCATCGCGCCGAAAACGGAGGAGACATGGCCCACGTCCGCGACGCTCTTTTTGCCTGCATGGTGGCCTCGACCGTGGCGCTCGCCGCGTGTGGAGACGAAGGCGGAACCACAGCCACGTCGAGCAGCGGCACGGCGGGCGCAGGAGGACAAGGCGCAGGTGGGAACGGCGGCGCCGGCGGCCAAGGTGGTGTCGCGGGCGAAGGCGGCGCAGGGGGGCAAGGCGGCGCGGCCGGAGAAGGTGGCGCGGGCGGCCAAGGCGGCCTCGGAGGCCAAGGCGGAAGCGGCGGCGCAGGCGGAAGCGGCGGCGTCGGGGGCCAAGGCGGAAGCGGCGGCGGTGGCGCAGGCGGCAGCGGTGGCGCAGGCGGCAGCGGCGGCGCGGGCGGCATGGGCGGCGCCGGAAACGGCGGCGCGGGCGGCCAAGGCGGCGCCTCGTTCGTCTGCGGCAACGGCGTCATCGAGCCGGGCGAGACCTGCGACGACGGCAACGCCATGCCTGCCGATGGTTGCTCCTCCCAATGTCTCCTCGAACCCGGCACCACCTGCGGCGACGCCGTCGATCTCCTCGCCACGGGCCAAATGCAGGGCGAAACGCTCGTCTATACCGGCACCACGCTCGGCTCTCCCGTCCCAGGGTTCGGCACGCCAACCTGCTCGGCCGGCGGCACGGCTGCGCCGGCGGTCGTGCATCGGTACGTCACAGGATCATCTCCCGCGCGCGTGACGTTCGAGACCACCGACATCGGCGGCGCGCTCGCCGATACCGTCGCCTGGGCGTACCTCGACTGCCTCGACACCAGCGTGGAGCACGCTTGCGACGACGACAGCGGCGACGGCCCCCTCGCGCGCCTCGAAACCGCGGTCTTGCCGCCCCAGACGCCCGTCTTCCTCGTCGTCTCCGGTTATGCGGCGGCGAACGTTGGCCCCTACGAGCTCCGCGTCACCGAGCAGCCCTTCGACCTCGTGGCAGCCTCGGGCACCTGCGAAATGCCTTCCGCGGTCGGCGCGGGCCCTCTTGCCGGCACCACGCTCGTCTCGGACGGCGCCGTCCTCTCCGCGAGCTGCACCGGCGGCGGCCCCGAGGCCGTGTATAGGATCACGCTCCCTGCCCCGGCCGATCTCTCCGTCCGCGTCGCGCCGTCCTCGCCGCTCTTCGACCTCGGCGTGTACCTGCTCGACGCTTGCTCGATGAATGCAAACGAGCTCGCCTGCGCCGACACCCAGCTCGGCGGCCACCCCGAATCGTTTACGCTGACAAACCTCCCCGCGGGTACGTATTCCCTCGTCGTCGACGGCTTCAGCGCCATGGATTCCGGCGCGTATGGCCTCGAAGCCATGGTTCGCCCCGTCCTCGCCCCAGGCCTCGCCTGTGATCCGTCGGGCAAGACGAACCGCTGCGCCGACGGCGCGGCCTGCGTCGATCTCGGCATGGGCCCGAAATGCGCGGCCGCGACGAGCCTGCTCGCGCAGGACTTCTCCACCGACTTCGCCCCTCTCTCCGTCGTCGACGCCGGCAGCGACGGCAAGGGCTTCTACCGCTGCGATCCGCTCCTCGGCTGCCCCCAGGACAACACCACGGGCAGCACGTCCGGCGGCGCTTTCATGCTCGTCAAGGACGAGAGCAACGTCACGCTCGACGGCGAGATCCTCGTCTCCCCGACCCTCGACGCAGGGCCCTTCACGCGCGTCTTCCTCGAATTCGACCACGACTTCGACCACTGGACCTCGGCCACGGACCGCGCCGCCGTCGAAATCTCCGTGATGGGCGGACCTTTCAGCCCGGTCGCCACGTACACGCTCGACGCCTCGGGCCACGTCCGCCTCGACCTCTCGGCGCTCGTCGCCGGCAAGCCCTTCGTCGTCCGCTTCCATTACGACGACCAGACCGCCGCGGGCGACGCCTTGGCCGAAGAATGGCGAATCGACGACGTCCACGTTTACGGATTGTGACGCTCGCGCCCGACGCGGCGCACCATCGTGCGCGGCGGCCCGTGAGGGTGGACGACGCGATCCAAGGGGAGTATGGAGCGGAGCGAAATATCCCGTTCCGTGACGGGGAGGAGGATTCTCATGAAGGTCTACGGTCATCCGGCGAGCACGTGCACGCGCAAGCTCCTTTGCGCTCTGGCGGAGAAGGGCGTGGATTACGAGTTCGTGCTCGTCGACATCATGAAGGGCGACCAGAAGAGCGCCGAGCACCTCGCCCGTCACCCCTTCGGCGTCGTGCCCGTCCTCGACGACGACGGCTTCGTGCTCTACGAGTCGCGCGCGATCCTGCGTTACCTCAACGCGAAGCTCGGCGGCCTGGCCCCGACGGACGCGAAGGATCTCGGGGTCATGGAGCAGTGGATCAGCGTCGAGCAGTCGTACTTCAGCCCGCCCGCGATGAAGGCGATCCTCGAGATCTTCTTCTCGCCGATGAAGGGCACGACGCCGGACCCGGACGTCATCGCGAAGGGCAAGGCGGAGGCGGCGAAGGCCCTCGACGTGCTCGACCGCGCGCTCGTCGGCAAGGAGTTCCTCGCCGGCTCGTTCTCGATCGCGGAGATCACCTACGCGCCGTACTTCCAATACCTCTTCGACACGGGCCTCGGCGACATCGTCAAGGAGCGCCCGAACGTCGCGGCGTGGTGGAGCCGCATCAGCGAGCGCCCGTCCTGGCAGAAGGCGATCGGCAAGGCCCGCTGATTCGTTCGACGACGTAAGGAAATGAAAAAGGCGCGCCTCCCGGGGAGAACCGGGGGCGCGCCTTTTCGTTTCGGGTCACTGCGACCGGAAGATCAAGTGGAAGCCGAACTCGGTCTCCACGACATCGCTCATCTGGTTGACGGCGAGCTCGAACGCCGCGTCCGCGAACGGCTTGACCACCATGGCGCGCTCGATCTCCCCCACGGAGCCGCCGCGCGACGCCGCGCCGGGCTCCTCGCTGTACTCCTTCACCATCTCGTCGAAATCCGCGCCCTCGCGCAGCTTGTCGCGCGCCTCCATCGCCCGCAGACACGCCTCCTCGCGCGAGCGCTTGATCGACGCGTCCGCGTTTTTCGTGCCCTTGAATCTCACGAGGATGTGTTTGACCGTCACCTTCGGCGGCTCGCCGCTGAACTTCGCGCGCTTCGCGTTGGCCGTCGCAATACATTGCTCGGCCTTCTCCGCGTCCGGCCCGGCCGCCGCCGCGTCCCCGCTCGCCTCGGGCTTCGGCGCCTCGGCGACCTTCTCGGGCGCCTTTTCCGCGGGCGTCACGGGCTCCGGGGCTGCGCCGCCGCACGCCACGAAAAGCGCCGCAGCGAGGAGCGTGAGACCGCCTTTTCCTGCCTTCGTCATTCCTCTTCTCCTTCCTTGTCCTTCGGCGCCTCGACGGCCTTCGCCGTCGCCTCGGCCGGCGCCGCCGCCGCGTGGTCGAGCCGCTCGCGCAGCCGCCGATAGCCATCCTTGATGCGCCCTCGATGCGCGCTCACCACGATCACCAAACCCACGAGCCATAGCACCGCGATCGGCGCCACGGCCGTGTCCGTCACGTACACCAGCGTCGGCCGGAACGGCCGATCTTTCGTCACGAGCTCGCGGCTCGCGCTCATCGAATGTCGATATCCCGGCAGCGGCAGCGGCACCGGCGTCACGCCCTCCAGCACCCCGCCGCCTTTGCCCATCCAACCATTGCCCAGTCGATCATCTTCCAGCTTTCCACCCAGCGTCGATGCAGGCGCGGCCGCCCGCTGCGGCGGCGGCTCGTAGCTGATGTCCGACGATTTCATCGGCGAACGCGAGCTCATCGCCGCGAGCCCCATGAGCCCCACGAGCCCGAGCCCGCCGACGAGCACGATCGTCGCCGCCGCCCGCGCCGCGCCCTTCGCGAACACGCCCACGAGCCAGATCAGCCCCCAGAGCCCGAGCGCGATGAGCGAAAGGACGAACCCCGGCTGCCACAAGAACCACAACGACGCGAGCACGACGCCCCCGAGGATCCGCATCGTCCGCAATCGCGACGGGCTCGTCCCGGGCCCCGGCCGCACCGCGGCCCAGCCGGCCGCGAAGCCGATGCCCGACACCAGGAGATCACTGCCCTCCACCGCCCATTTCGGGCGATCGCCGCCGAGCAACGCCAACGGAAACACCCCCGCCGGCAATCCCACGGTCAGATCCGTCCGGCTCGCCGTCAATGCATACGACGGCATTGGCACCGTCACCGTCCCGAAGAGCGGCTTGAGCCCCGTCTGCGAGAGCGATTGCACCTGCACCGTCTGGCTGCCCGTCCGGAGCGGCACCAGGATCTCCTCGGAATCGGCGCCCTGCCGCATGATCCGCTCGGCCTTGCCCGACGTCGACAGGAAGATCGGCCGCCCCGAGGGCGCATAGGCGAGGTAATCGACGCCATTGTTCTCGTAGGTCACATAATCCTGCGAGACCACGTCGCCACGCGCCGTCAGCACCACCGTCCGCTGGTGCGATTGCACCACCGCGGCGAGCGCATCCACGGCCGCGAGCGGCGTCACGGCCGCCTCCATCTTCTGGCCTTTTTGCACCAGAAAGAGCCGCGACGTCGGCTGCGACCGCGGAATGGGCGACTCGGCCGAATCCACCTGCCGCGCGTCCCCGGTCACGGCCACCCGATGCTCCGGGTCACTCTCGAGGAGCCACCATTCATACCCCGACCGCGCGTCCGGCGCCATCGCCCCGAGCTTCGCGAGCGTGCCCGTGATCGTCATCTCCGCCGTCCGCCCCGACGTCGGCAAAACGAGCTCGTTTCCCTCGACCCGGAACCCCGTCGCGCCCGTCACGTCGAGCACCTTCTCGCCGAGCGAGAGCGGCAAACGCACGACCCCGAGGTCCGTCCCCGAGCGCATCACGAGCCGATATTCGAAGCTGATCTCGCGGCCCACGCGCACCGCGCGCGAGAGCTGAAAGACCGTGGGCCCCGCCTCGGCCGCCTTGTCCTGCCGGTTCAGGTGGATCGTCGTCCCGACGATCCCGGACAAACGGGACCCCTCGACCACCGCGCCCGACGCGAGATCCGCCTCCAGCGTGTTCAAGGGCCCGGGGATCTGGAGCGTCAGATCGGTCCCGAGCGTCATTTTTCCTTTGAGCACGAACCGCCGGGCGGACGTGTGCACGAAATACTTATCGCCCTCGAATCCGATCGCCGCTTCCTTGTCGTTCTCCGTCACGCCTTCGAGCCGCACCTCTTTCGGCGGACCGAAGAGCGGCACGTCGACGGCTCCGTCCGCGAGCACCCGGCCCACGAGCTCGAATTCGAGCGGCCCCTCCCCGACCCGCCCCGAAAGCGTGAGCCTCTCCAGCGTATAACACCGCGCCGCGCACGAAGGCCCCTTGCCCCGGTCCGCGATCCATTTCGACAGCGCGTCGAGCTCGCCCGCCCATCCTCCCGGAGGCGGGGTCGGCGCTGGCTGCACCGGGGCCGGCGCCGCCGGCGGATCGGCCGCGAGCGCCGCGCCCGGCACGAGGATCAGCGCCGCCGAGAGCAACCCGAGCGAGCGCCGCTTCAGGCCGAGAGAATCGCCTCGATCGGCAGCGCTCGCCCCAGGATCCGCTCGATCGTCGAGACCGGCGTTCCCGCGGCAGGCTTCACGTACCGTGCATTCTGGTGATCGTCCGACGATGCCGTCCAGCATTTCTTGTGCTCCTCCGCGAACGCGCGGAACGACTCGGCCACCTCTGCCTTGTGGCGCGACGTATAAACCTCGATCCCGCTCGCCCGCAGCAGGACCGCGCGGGTCCTCTCCTTGTCGCGGTACCGGCCCGGGTGGGCCACCACGTCGAGCGCGCCGTCCTGCCGAATGCATTCGATCGCCTCCTCCGGCGTCCAGCCGAAGAGCTCCCGATCCTCCTCCCAGAACCGCACGTGATGCTCGCGGAACGCTGGAAACAACGCCGTCCGGGAGGCGATGCGGTCCAGCATCGATTGCAGCGCCGGAAAATCGGCCGGCGCGAGCGCCTCGAATTCACCTCCCGGATCGATCGCGCGCCGCTCCGCCTCCGAGATCCCCTCCATCCAGGCGAGCACGAACGCCTTCCATTTCGCCTGCACCCGCTCGCCCCGCCGGAAGAGCGCCGTTTGCCGGAGGAGCGGCAGCATCGCGAAGCGCGCCGGGAAGTACGCGAGCACGTGGAACTGCTCGGCCCGGTCCGTCCCGAAATGCAAAAACGACGTCACCTCCAGGGCCGGCAGGAACAGGATCCTCGCGTCCGCCGCCGCCCGCGCGGCGCGCGGCACGGCGGCGAGCACGTCGTGATCCGCCACGGCGATCACGCGCATCCCGATCTCGCGACGGAAATCCACGTACGCCTCCGGCGTCGCGCGGCCGTCCGAGAAGAGCGTGTGCCCGTGCAGGTCCGTCGGGAGGAGCATTCAGGGCAGTGTGTTCGAGATCGAGAACGAATAATTCGTGAAGGCCCCGTTCGGGTTGTCGTACTTGTCGGCCTTCAGCATCTTCTCCCCATCCGCGTACCATTTCGCCGTGACGTTCGCGTACCCCGTGTAATCGGCGACGAGGTACGTCTTCACGTGCGTGTACATCAGCATCCGCCGCGCCTTCGCGGGCACCTGGATGTTCCCCTCGTACGTCGTGCGCCCCGCGCCCAGGAAACGCGAATTCGGGGTCTCGGTGAGCATCACCTCGGGCCGCCACTCGAGGCCGTCGTCGAAATAGACGCCGTAGGCGACCTCGTGCACGATCTTGCCGTAAATCGGGATCGTCACCCACCCGAACCGGCTCGCGCTCTGCGCCGTGCCGATCTGCGTGTCGATCAGCGATTTGTCGACCACCACGTCGGCCCGCCAGTCCGACACCGCAAGCAAGAGCTCGGCCCCCGCGATCGGATCGTCGCCCTCGATGATCTTGTTTCGTTTCGTCGACTGCGCCCAATCCATGAACAAGCTCTTGTTCGGCAGCTCCCCGCCGAAGACCGCGAGCTTCGAAAGCTCCGCCGCCGTGATGCTCGCGCTCACGCCCGCGGGCGCGAGGTCCGTGATCGTCAGCGCGAACGTGAGCCAGTCGGCCTTCGACGGCACGATGAACGTCTTCGTGAGCGCTTTGAGGCCATACGAATCCGCGCCGCTGTAGCTCGTCACCGGGCTCTTCAGCGATGCGAGCGGCGTCGCCTTGTCGATGGCGCCCACCGTCACCGTCGCCGTGATCTGCTTGAGCCGCGCGAGATCCGTCGGAAGCGGCGACCCCGGATAGAGCTTGTCCCAGAGCAGCCACACGGGCAGCTCCAGCGAGAGCGCCTGGCCGGCGCGCAGGAACTCGTCCGTGTTCGCGTTGACGAGCTTCACCGTGAAGTTGCCCGGAAAGCCGTCGAGCGCGAGCGTGCCCGTGCCCGGGGAAAGCTCGGCCTCGGCCTCGGCGATCGACTCCTCGCCCGGCTCGATCGGCTCGGCCACGCACCCCGTCTGCGCCCCGGAAAGGGCGATGAGCCCCGACGCCGCGGCGACGCCCGTCCCCGCCTTTCGCACCCTCACCTTGATCATTGCCCGAGGGTAAGATGAAGCCGCGTGCCGCGACAAGACCCGACCACACCCCTCCCGCATGATCCCGCCTCACCGCGTGATCTCCGTCCCGTCCACCTGCGCGCGCGTGGCGCCTTCCCCGGCGCGAAGCCCGGCGCGCCCGTCGAGCTGCTCGGCGAGGTCTGCGACTGGCAAACGGGGATCCCGCTCGCGTCGACGCCAACCTCGAAGCCCGACGAACGAATCGCCGAAGCCACGCTCGACCTGCCCGTCGGCATGTATTCGTACAAGCTCCGCGCGGGCGGTTCCTGGTCGCTCGACCTCGACAATCCGCGGACACGCTCGCGGGATCGCATTCGGAACAGCGTCCTCTCCATCGGCGGCGCGCCCGAGCCGCTGCTCTTCGCCCCGGCGCCGCCCTTCGTCGTGCGAGCGCCCGAGGACGATCATTGCATCGTCACGGCCGGCGTGCGCCGCGGCCACGGTACGTCGTTGCGACTCTCATGGGAATCCGACGACGCGCGCGGCACGATCGAAATGACCCGCGCCGCCGAGGAGGACGAGCACCTTTTCTTCCGCGCCGAGCTTCCGGCCGCCGCGGGGGTCATCCGCATCCACTTCGATCCCGGCCCGAACGAGGCCTTTTCCCTCGTACTCGCGCCCGCCGACGATCTCCCCGCCTGGTGGAAACACGCCGTCCTGTATACGATCTTCGTCGATCGTTTCGCCCCGCGCCCCGGTGCCTCCTGGGGACACGATCCCGGCCGTGATCGTCCTGCCGGCGGGCACATCGACGGCATTCGCCTGGCATTGCCGCGCCTCGCCGCTCTCGGCGTCACCGTCCTTTACCTCACCCCGACGATCCTCGCGGCCTCCTGCCATCGCTACGATCTCGTCGATCCCCTCCAGATCGACCCGGCCCTCGGCGGCGAACCCGCCTTCGAGCGCCTCGCCGCGGAGGCCCGCGCCCGCGGGATCCGCATCCTCGTCGACCTCGCCTTCTCGCACGCCGGCCGCGGCTTTCCGCCCTACGAGGACGTCCACGCGCGCGGCCTCGGCTCCCCGTTCGCCGCCTGGTTCCACTGGACAACCCCGTCCCGCGGCGCGCCCAAGCTCCGCCATTACGGCCGGCGCAAGGACGCTCCTTTGCTGAACCTCGATCATCCCGAGGTCCGCGCCCTCGTCCTCTCCGCCACGTCCCGCTGGGCGAAACGCGGCGCCTCCGGCCTGCGCCTCGACATGGCCGCCGAAGTCCCGCACGACCTCGCCGTCTCCATTCGCGACACCTTCCGCCGCGAAATCCCCGACGCCGTCGTCCTCGGCGAGCTCGTCCCGGCCCACGCCCATCGCTGGACGAGCCGCGGCGCCCTCGATTGCGCCACCGATTTCGGCTTCCACGACGTCCTCGTCGATTTCCTCGCCAAACGCGCCATCCCCGCCGAGCTCGCGGCCCAGCGGCTCGCCCGCCTCGACCTCGATCGAGGCGCGCCCGGCGCACGCTCGCTCCGGTTCGTCTCGACACACGACCACCCCCGCTTCACCAGCATCGCCCGCAAACACGGCGGCCCTTCCCGCTCCGGCCTCCTCGGCCTCTTCGTCCTCCTCGCGTGGCCCGGCGTCCCCTCGCTTCTTTATGGCGAGGAGTACGACCTCTTCGCCGAGACCCCCATCGCCGAGCCCGAGGACGTCTGGCCCGATCGAATGCCCCTCCCGCTCCGCCCGGATTCCGCCGGCGAGCGCGCGTTTTCAATCATCCGCTCCCTCCTCGCCCTCCGCGCATCTCACCCTGCGCTCGGCCGCGGCGCCCTCGAAATCCTCTTCGCCGAGGGCGGCCTCTTCCTCTTTCGCCGCACCCATGAGGGCGAGATCCTCGACGTCGCCGTCAATGTCGCTTCCCCCGTCGACATGGATCTCGAGGACGACGAATTCCCCGTCGCTTCCCTCCTCTTCGCGCTCGGCGAAGCTCGGCTCTCGGGCCAGACGCTCACGCTTGCCGCGGACGCGGCGGCGCTCGTCCTTCGCGCCCGCTGAGCGCGGGACCTTTCCGCAACCGCGGTTGACGGAGGGCCTGGAGAAGGGCACCTTCCCGGGCGGGCCGCGGCGAGACCTCGCCTGGCCATGATCCCGAATCGAGGGGAGGCGCTTTCATGAACTTGCAGAAATGGTGGTTCTTCGCGTCGATTGCCACGGCCGCCCTGGGCGGGGGATGTGCGGTGGAGATCCGCGATTACAGCAGTTCCGGCAGCGGAGGACAGGCCGGCGCGGGCGGGCAGGGCGGCCAGGGGGGCCAGGGAGGCCAGCCCGGCTGCGTGGATCCCGGCGCGGAAGGCTGTCCCTGCGCGGCGGACGGCACGTGCAATCCCGGGCTCTCCTGCAAGGAAGGCACCTGCGTCGACGCCTTCCCCCATTGCGGCAACGACAGCATCGACGAGGGCGAGACCTGCGACGACGGCAACAAGGTCGACGAAGACGGCTGCAGCTCCACCTGCCAGATCGAGGCGGTTTGTCTCGTCAACCACATCGGCGGCGATCCCTCGGTCGTGAGCTCGATTCGCGTCGACCAGGACGGCACCATGACGCTCGCCGATCTGCGCGTCCTCGACGGGTCCCATACCATCGGCCTCTGGCCCTTCCGCCAGCGGGCCGCGGCGCGATGCGGCCGCCGCGTCTATTTCACTCTCCAGACGAGTGATTCCATCGAGGCCGTGGAGGTCACCCCCACGGGCAAGCTCCTCCCCGTCGGGGCCACGAAAAGCGTGCCCGACGTGGCCGGGCTCCTCTGCGACGAGAAAAACAACGTCCTCTTCGTCATGAGCCACACGGACACGGTCGACGTCCGTGCGTATTCGATCGGCCCGAGCGGCGAGCTCGTCGACGTCGACCACAAGACGATCATTTTCCCTGTGGGCTCGCTCGATACCGTCGCCTTCACGATGCACCCGCAACAACCTGCGTTCTACGTGTTCGGCGGATCCACCAGCGGCATCAACCCGGCCGAAAACAAGGTCGTGGGGGCCTTCGTGCGTTATGCCGCCGATGGGAAGATGACCGTGGATCAACCCTCGGTCACGGCCGACACGGGGGAAGGCTTCTTCCACGCGACCTTCCTCTCGACCGACGGCAAGTTCATGGGTTTTACTGGGTACAGCGGCGGTGGGTTCGCGAATTACGAACTCGCCGAGGCAGGAAACATCCCCACCGGCAAGTCGCCCACCTACAGCGGCGCCGGGTTCTCGAATGGATACGACGCGATCGCGCTGGACGGCGAGCTCTTCTACCATTCCCACAGCGATGCGAACGTGAGCGCGTGTCGCTTCACGCCGGGCGAGAAGGCGGCTTGCCTCACCGCCACCCCCGCCACCGGCGGCCTGAACCGCCTCTACCTCGCCTATGGGGGGAAGATGCTCATCGCAGCGAGCGGTTATGGCGGCGCCATCGACACCTTCGCTCTCGGGGACGACAAAACCGCACCCAACAAGCTCGCGACGTTCCCCCTCGACAAGACCGAGAGCTTCCACGCGAGCGCGCTCGTTCCCTGCTTCCACGCGCCCTGACGCCTGGCCACGGGGCCCCGATGCGCTACGCTCCGAAGGGCCACCGCTCACGCGCCGCACGGAGCTTGCCATGAAAAATCTTTTTCATCTCGCCATTCTGATCCCACTCGCCTCGGCATCCCTCTATGCCTGCCACGACGACGAGGAGAGCGTCCCCGCAGGGTACGAGGACGTCGTCTACGGGGGAACGACCACGGATGAAGCGCTCGCGGCGTTCCTCACCGCCGTCGAAGCAAACCCGCCCGCGAACGCCCCCTCGCAGGCCCCCACGTTGCTCAACCCGCCCGCGGGCGCGCTCTCGGCCGCGACCATTCCCACGTTTTCCTGGGCCGTCGGCGCCACCTCGCGCCTCACGCCGCCCGCGCCCCCGTCGCTCCTGCCGGCCGAGCCGCGCGCCGAGCCCCTCCTCGCCCCGCTCGCCGCGCTCCTCGGGCCCGTCCGCGCGGCGCACGCCCACGGCACGCCGTTCACGGGGTATGCGACTTGGCTCGTCGTCTCCTCCGACGCCGACCCCAAGCTCGCCCGCGTCTTCACGAGCGAGACCTCGTGGAAGCCCTCGGATTCAGTCTGGGCGCGTATCACCGCGGCCAAGGCGACCCTCACGGTCGAGCTCCAGGGCGCGCAGCTCGTCGACAACCGCATCGACATGGACGGCGGCCCCTTCCAGGGCAGCAAAACCACCTTTACGATCACGCCATGACCGCATTTCATCTTCGCGCCCTCGCCGGCGCCGCCCTGCTCACCGCCCTGCCTGCATGCGGGGAAGCCCCCGTCGAGCATCGCTACGACCCGTACACGGGCAACGCATTCCCGGATCGACGCGAGCCCGTCGCCGTCCCTCCGGGCGGACTTGGAATCATCACGGACAGCCTCTCGGACACGATCTCGCTCCTCGACCTCGGCACGGGCGAGAAGGTCGGGCATGTCCCGGTCGGCCGCGACCCGGTCGGCCTCGACGGCCCGCACCACGTCGCCGTCGATAAGGCTGGCGGCTTCGTCTACATCGGCCTCTCCTATCCCGTCGTCGCGACCGGTGGCCCGCATGCCTCGCACGGCGGCAGCATCCAGCCCGGCTACGTGCAAAAGCTCTCGCTCGCCGACTTCCGCATCCTCGGCCAGGTCCGCGTCGACGCGAATCCCGGCGACATCGTGGCCTCGGACGACGGCCGCCGCGTCGTCGTCTCCCATTTCGATCTCCAGCGCGCGATCAAGAACGCGGGCAACCTCGACAAGGCCCGCGCCACGCTCGCGCTGCTCGACCCGGGTGCCATCCTCCCCACCGGCTCGGTCGATCCGGCGCGGATCACCACCTGCATCGCGCCGCATGGCATGGTCCTCTCGCGGCCCGACGGCGCTCGCGCCTATGTCGCCTGTTATGGGGAAGACGTGGTCGCCGTGGTCGACCTCGACAAACGCGAGGTCGTCGATCGGATCCCCGTCGACGCCTCCGGCAGCGCGATCGGAGATCCGAAATACGGCCCCTACTCGGTCGTCCTCTCCCCCGACGGAAAAACCCTGGCGCTCGGCAACACGGTCTCGAAGGACGTGCGTTTCTTCGACATCGAGGCGAACGTGATGGCCCCGGACCGCCAGATCGACACGCTCGGCGCGCCCTTCTTCCCGGTCTTCTCCGAGGACGGAAAGCGCCTCTGGATCCCGACACAGTCGCCGGACGCGCTCGTCCTGTGGGACCTCGAAAACGACCAGGAGGTCACCCGCCGCGATTTCGCGGCCAACGAATGCAAATGGCCCCACGTCGCCGATCGGCTCGACGACACGCGGCTCGTCCTCATCTGCGAGGGTGATCACGTGACGGCAGGCAAGGCCCTCGTGCTCGACGCCGCGACGCTCGCGACGCAGAGCGAGGCCGTCGTCGGCGTCTATCCCGACGCCATTGCGCGCATCCCGGGCGCGGCGCCCTAAGGCACGCCCATGTAGGCGAGCAGATCCCCCATCTGCTCGTCGGAGAGCACCTCCAGCGAAAACGGCGGCATCTGCCCGCCGTACCCCAGAAACCCGCCGTGCCGCGTCTTCTGCACGAAGACGAGCCTGCGCTGCTCGGGCGTGTACGTGCCGAGCGGGTGCTCGGCGAGCGTCTGGTCCGGCAGGACCGGCGCGCGCGCCACGAGGCGGCCGTCGCCCGTCTTCACGGCGCCATGGCAATTCTTGCAGGCGCGCGAATAGACGCTCGCACCCGCGGTCGCGTCGCCCGGGGGCGGCGCCGACACCTGCACGGGCACCGTGAACGGCCAGGCTTCCTCGTCCGCAGAGCCCGCAGGCAGCGCGTCGAGATACGCGAAGAGCGCGCCGGCCCGCTCGTCCTCGGCCGACCAGGATTTGCTCGACAGCATGAAATAATAGAGGCAATGGTTCATCGAGCGGAGCAGCTCGAGCTCCATTCCGCCCCAGTACGAGGCCCGCCGCGTCACGCCCGCGAGCGGCGCGCCGGGAAGGATAGGCCCGTCCGCGGACGGCTTCGACGTCGGATGGCACGTCGCGCAGGAGAACGCATTGGCGCTCGTCTCCGTGAGCGTCGGGTCCGAGAACAGCGCCTTGCCGTGGTCCTCCGCCGAGCCCTCCACGATCTCGGTCTCCGGTTCACACGCGCAAAGGAGCCCCGAAAGGAGCGCGGCTCCGGCCAGAAAAGACATCCATCGCATAAGGCCCATCCTAGCAGCCGCCCCACGAGCTGGCTTGTGCCCGCCGCGCCGGCTGTAGTATCACGCTGGAAACCGTGCCCACCTACACCGGCGACGCCACCTACGACCTCGTCCTCTCGATCGCGCTCGGGTTTGCCCTGTTCGTCGCGGTCGCCGCGTGGTTCGTCCCCTCGCCTTATGGCCGCTTCGCGAGCCCGCGCTTCGGCGTCGCGCTCGATCCGCGCCTCGGCTGGTTCCTCATGGAGCTGCCCGCGACGCTCTCGTTCCTCTACTTCTACACCCGCGGCCCGAACCGCGGCGCGCTCGTCCCGCTCGTCTTCCTCGGGATGTGGCTCCTCCATTACGGCAACCGCGGCTTTTATTTTCCGCTCTCGATGCGCGTCCCGAAGGGCCAGCGCTCCTCGTTCGGGCTCCTCGTCGTGGGCACGGGCGTCCTCGTCACCTCGATGCACGGCTACCTCCACGCCGACTTCATCTCGCGCCTCGGCCCCCATTACGGCCCCGAATGGCTCCACGACCCGCGGTTCCTGGTGGGTTTCGTGATCTATTACATTTCGTTCGGTGCCACCTTGCACTCGGACTCGATCCTGCGGAACCTGCGCACCCGCGAGGAGGTCCAGAGCGGCGAACGGGTCTACCGCATCCCGCGTGGTGGCCTCTTCCGGTGGGTCACGAACCCGAGTTACCTGGCCGAGCTCACGGGCTGGGCCGGGTTTGCCCTCTGCACGTGGTCGCTCGCCGGCGTCTTCATCTTCGCCATCAGCGCGGCGAACCTCGTGCCGCGCGCGTTCGCCACGCACACCTGGTATCGCGAGAAATTCCCCGATTATCCGACCGAGCGGCGCGCCCTGATCCCGTTCATCCTGTAGGAACCAGGATTCCGAGGTCGACGAGCCCTTCGAGCCCCACGAGCAGGCGGCGATCCCCGAGCGGCGCCGCGGCCTGGAGCGCGGCGAGCGCCTCGTGCGCGGGGCGCGGGCTCCGCAGGAAATCGAGCACAGAGGCGAGCGCCTTTGGTGGCAGGAGCGACTCGACCGGCGCCATCACGTGCGGGTCGGGCTCGCGCCCGTCCCACTGCAGCATCGCCCGCGGATCCAGCGTGATCGCCTCGGTTTGCCAATCGATCGCCTGGCGCCGCTTCCAGAAAAGCGCCTCGGAGAAACGGGTCTCCACGCTGTAATAACGCGCCCGCCGATCCAGATGCCCCGCGAGAAACACCGCAGGGTCCGTGGCCGGCGCGGGCAACACCTCGGCCCCTTCCGCGAGCGCCCGATCGATGTCCGCCGCCGCCTCGATCGCCGAACGAAACCCCCGCGAAACGCCGTCCCCGGCCAGCGGATCGCCCGCGACCAGCGCGTCCCCCACCGCGCACCACCGCGCCCCCCGACCCGGCAGGAGCATTCCCGTATCGGCCCGCACCACGCGCGGCGGCTCCTCCAGAATGCATCCTTCGGCGAGCGCCCGCACGTGGTGCGTCCGCTCGAGCGCCTGGAGAAATCGTTCGATCGGCTCCGCGCGAGGCGTCGTGGCCCCGAGATCCGCGTCCGTGAGCAACACGAAAAGCAGCGTTTGTCCCGGCTGCGGCGCGACGTACCACCACCCCGCCTCCGTCGTTTCGAGCAGCAGCTCGGGCTCCACGCCCCGGCCCGCGGGCACCTTCATCCGCCCGACGATCGCAATGGCTCGATCGCAGGCGACCCAGCGCCGCGCGCTCGACCCTACCGCGCCCGCAGGCGCGCCGCGGCCGCTCGCGTCCACGAGGAACCTGCACGAAAATTCGTCCCCCTCGCGCGAGAGCACGCGAAAGCCCCCCGCGGCTTCCTCGATCGTCGGGACGCCCGTCTCCTCCCGGAGCACGACGCCATTGCGCGCCGCGGCGCCCGCGAGCATCGCGTCGAAGCGCGCGCGGTCCACGTGAAACCCCTCGCCGAGCGGATCGACGATCGACGAGCGCGCCGTGATCTCCGCCGAGCCCCAGGCCGAACGCACGCCTCGGAAAGGCACGCACGCCTCGGCCCGAAACGCCTGCAAGACCCCGAGCGTGGCGAGGAGCGGCTCGATTTCGGGCCCGAACGTCTCGCCCACGCGCGGCCGCCCGAGCCGCCCCCGTTCGAGGACGACCACGCTCCGGCCTCGCGCGCCGAGCGCAATCGCGGCGGCGAGCCCTGCCGGCCCACCGCCGAGCACCACCACATCGTGCATTGCCCGAAGGCTACCGCCCTCCACTTTCCTTCGTCAATCCGGGATCGAGGGCGGCCTCGGAACGCCTCAGAAATAAGGCCGGAAGAGCACCATGCCGTAGGGCGCGGTCGTGTACGCGCCACTGCCGAAGGTTTGGGCCTGGGCGCCGGCTTCGAGGGCGAGACCGAGGACGTCGGCGATGTTCACCCGATACCCGAGCCGCCCCGAGCCGCCGAATCCGTAGATCGAGTCGACGCCCCAGAGGAACGCGAGCCCGGCCGTGGCGCCGATGTAAAGGCCTTCCTTGCCAAAGGGAGTAAACTCGACCCGCGGCCCGAGCGTGCCGAACACCGCCGTCGTGTTCTTCACCCATCCGCCGAACGGCGGCGGCTCGCAGTTGTTGCACCCCGCTTGCGGCGCGAGCCCCGGATCGAACATCTGAAAAGGCCCGTCGCGCCCCATGTCCTTCTCGATGGTCGACAGATCCAAACCAATCGAGAGGCGTTCGGTCACGTTGTAGCCCGCATGGATGCCGAGCGTCGCGGCCGCGTACTCCGTGGGGATCACCGTCGGTATGCGCACGGTATGGTATGCAACGCCGCCCGAGATGCCCACGTGAAACCGGCGGGGCTTCGCGGGCACGGCCGGCGCGTCCGCGGGTGCGTTCTCGGCGGCGCTCGTCGTAGAGACCACCGCGAGGGTTGCAAGGAGCGCGAGCTTCGAGGCGACGATGAGGGAGATTCGCATGCGGTTACCTGCCTGTGTACCTGCGCGGGGTCTCGGGGGGACAAGCTTCCTGGCCGTCCCGTGACTTCGTCCGGACGATCGGCAATGAACATGCCCGACCTCGCGAGCCCCGAAAAGCCCCAGGAAAACCTCTGACGCTCTGCGCCACTTGCGCAAATTGTGAAACGTCCGTTGCGCAATTCGCGCAAGCCGCCGGAGGGCCCGTTGCGCAATCCGGCCAAACCGTGGGGGACATCACCGATGCTCACGTTCCGCCCGTCGTGACGTCTCCCTGGGCATGGTCGCTCGCGTGGAGTTTCCCGCGGCGATGGTATACGTTGCGCGCCACGCTCACCCGGGAAGAACCACGATGTCCGCAACCAAAACCGACGCCCCGAAGGCCTTCGAAGCCGCCGAGGGCACCCTCGCCGTGGAGGAGGTCGCCCGCCACCCGCTGCCGGGCATGGCGATCCCCGATCAGATCGCTTTCAGCCCCGACGATCGGCTGATCACCTACCTGAAGAGCCCCGAGCGCAGCCTCGTGCGGCAGCTCTTCGTCTTCGACCCGGCGACGGGGTCGGAGAGCCTCTTCGTCTCGCCGCCCGACGGCGGCACGACGGAGGAAAACGTCTCGCTCGCGGAGGCGCTTCGCCGCGAACGGCAGCGCCAGCGCGAGATCGGCGTCACCACGTACGCGTGGGCGACCCGCGCGAGCCGCGTGCTCGTGCCCATCAAGGGCGATCTGTACGTGCAAGACGGGCCTTCCGCCTCGCTGCGCAAGCTCGTCGCGTCCGGCGGCGCGCCAATCCTCGACCCGAAACTCTCGCCCGACGGCGCCGCGGTCGCGTTCGTCCAGGAGGCCGAGCTGTACGTCATTGACGCGACCGGCGGCGCGCCGCGGCAGCTCACCTCGGGCGCGCGCGGCACGGGCAAGACGCACGGCCTCGCCGAATACGTGGCGCAGGAGGAAATGGCGCGGCACCACGGGTATTGGTGGTCGACCGACGGAACATGGCTCGCGTTCACCGAGGTCGACGAGACGCATATCCCCATCTATCGGATCGTCCACCAGGGCAAGGCCCAGGTCGGCGCCGAGGCGGAGGAAGACCACCATTACCCATTTGCGGGCGAGGAGAACGCCCGTGTGCGCCTCGGCGTCGTCTCCGCGTCGGGCGGCGAGACCGTCTGGATGGATACGAGCTACGGCGAGGAGGTGTATCTCGCCCGCGTCCATTGGCTCGCGGGCGAAAGGCTCGCGGCGGAGATCCAGAATCGGGCGCAGACCTGGCTCGAGCTCGTGGTCTTCGACCTCGCGACGGGCGCGCGGACGCGCCTTTTGCGCGAAGAGACGAACGTCTGGATCAACCTGCACGATCTCCTCCGCCCGCTCGCGGACGGCGGCTTTTTGTGGGCCTCCGAGCGGACGGGATATCGGCATCTTTATCGTTACGACCGCGAAGGAACCCTCGTCGCCGAGCTGACGCGCGGGTCGTGGATGGTCGACGACGTCCGCGGCGTCGATGAAAAGGGCCGCTTCGTCTATTTCACGGCCACGGCCGCGAGTGCGCTCGAATGCCACCTCTATGCCGTGTCCTTCGACGGCGGCGAGATCCGCCGCATCACCCCCGAGCCCGGGATGCACGTCGTCACCTGCGACCGCGCCTGCCGCCGCTTCGTCGACGTCTACCACGCCAAGGATCGCCCGCCCACCGTCAAACTCCGCTCGATCGACGACGGCGCCGTGCTCGCGACGCTCCACGACGAGCAGGATCCTCGCATCGCCTCGCTTGGCCTCACGCCGCCCGAGATCGTCTCGTTCCTCTCGCGGGACGGCGAAACCCTGCATGGCGCGCTCTATCGCCCGCCAGCGCATTTCGGCAGCGGCCCGTTTCCGACGATCGTTTACGTGTATGGCGGCCCGCACGTCCAGCTCGTGACGAACGGCTGGAACATGACGGTCACGATGCGCCCGCAATGGCTGCGCAGCCTCGGGTACCTCGTGTTCATGGTGGACAACCGCGGCAGCGCGCGGCGCGGGCTCGCGTTCGAGGGCGCGATCAAGAACCGCATGGGCTCGATCGAGGTCGACGATCAGGTCGACGGCGTCCGCTGGCTCGTCGCGCAGGGCCTCGCGGATCCTGCGCGCGTCGGCGTGTATGGCTGGAGTTATGGCGGGTACATGGCCGCGATGTGCCTCGCGCGCGCGCCCGAGACCTTCAAGGTCGCGGTCGCCGGCGCGCCCGTCACGCACTGGGACGGTTACGACACCCATTATACCGAGCGGTACATGGGCATGCCATCGGAGAACCCACGCGGCTACGAGGAGAGCAGCGTGATGCGCCACGTCGAAAACATCCGCGGCAAGCTCATGCTCGTGCACGGGCTCATCGACGAGAATGTTCATTTCCGACACACCGCGCGGCTCGTCAACGCCATGATCGGCGCGCGCAAGCCGTACGACCTCCTCCTCTTCCCGGACGAGCGCCACATGCCCCGCCGGCCGCCGGACCGCATCTACATGGAGGAGCTCATCCGCGACTATTTTGTGCGAAACCTCTGAGACGGAACCCACAAGAACAAGCCGACGACCCGTGCAAACGAGCGTCCTCGGCTTGTTCTTGACTTCCTCGGCGTTTCCATCTAGAAGTTGAAAGTCACTTTCATCTACGCCGCAGATGAGACTTTCGACCTCGGCCGTCCTCCTCCTTGGGGCATCGCTGCTGCCTGCGGCGGTGGCGCGCGCCGAGGAGCCCGCGCCGAACGGGAAAGACAAGGACAAGGGCGCCGAGGTCGTCGTCACCGGGACGCGCATGCCGGAGCAGAGCCAGCGTGCCACGGTGCGCGTCGACGTCGTCACCCGCGACGAAGCCGAGCGGCGCGGCGCGACGAACGTGGCCGAGGCCATCGCGGGGCAACCCGGCGTCCAGATCAACCCCTCGGCCTACGGCGACATCGGCAATCCGAGCGCCATCCAGATCCAGGGCCTCGACCGGCAACGCGTGCTCGTCCTCGAAGACGGCGAGCGCGTCATCGGCGACGTGGGCGGGGCGATCGATCTTTCGAGAATGCCACTCTCGGACGTCGCCCGCGTCGAGGTCGTCGCCGGGCCGATGAGCTCGCTGTATGGCACGAGCGCGATCGGCGGGGTCGTCAATGTCGTCACGGGACAACCCCTGCACCCGGGCTTCAGCGGGCGGGTGCGCCTCGAAGGCCGCAATCGGCGCGGGGTCATCGCGCAGGGCAATGCCGCGTGGCGCGGGGAGCGGACGTGGGCCACGCTCGACGGCAATTTCTTCCGCACGGACGGGGTCTCGCTCCTCGAAGACGCGGTCGACCTCGCGATGCCCTCGCGCCTGCAAGGAATGCTCGGGATGCGGCTCGGCGCCGAGCTCAACGCCCGCACGCGCGTGCAAGCCCGCGTGCGCTGGCTCCACGACGCATCCGAGGGACGACAAAGCCAGGTCGTCCCGGGCCTCGGGACGTACCGGATCGACCTGCCGCAGCGCACGAATCGATTCGCCGTCCACCTCGTCGAGCTCGTCGACCTCGGCAAAGGCTCGACCCTGCGCCTCGCGCTCGGGCAACAATGGGCGTTCGACACGACCCAAAAAGACCGCTACGAATCGCCGATCGACGAGACCCGTGATCGCGAGGCCTCGCTCTCCAGCCTGGAGGCGACGGGCACCATCGCGGACGGACGGCGCACGTGGGTCGTGGGCATGCGCGCCGAGGTGGAAAAACTCTCACAATCGCTCACGCGGGCCGAGCTCATCAGCGGCAGCGTGCAGACGAGCACGATCGAGGAGCTCGTCCCCGTCACGCTCGGCAGCATCGCGGGGTATGCGCAGCTCGGGTGGAAGCTCTTCGATTCGCTCACCCTGCTCGCGGGCGGGCGCGCGGAGATGCACCTGCGTTATGGCGGCGTCGCCGTACCGCGGCTCGCGCTCTCGTACCAGCCCTTGCCCAGCGTGACCGTGCGGGCCTCCGTCGGGCGCGGGTTTCGCGCGCCGGCGGCGAAGGAGATCGGGTTCGCCTTTGATCACGGCGCCCTCGGGTATCGCGTGCTCGGCAACCCGAACCTCAGCCCCGAGACGTCGTGGGGCACGAGCGGCGACGTGAGTTATCGCTCGAAAAACGGCTTTCTCGTCCGCGGCAGCGTCTTCGCAAACTGGATCGACGGCCTCATCGACATCGACATCCGGCCGGCCGCGAGCCAGGGCGGCATCGACGATTACACGTACCGCAACATCGGCCGGGCGCGCACGTTCGGCGCGCAGATCGACGGCGCTTGCACCATCGCGGGCGTGCTGCGCGCGGAGGCCGGGTATTCCTACTTGTGGACGCGGGACGACGAGAACCAGCGTCCGCTCGAAGGGCGCCCGCCGCACACGGTGGTCACCGCGCTCCGGGCCGATTTGCCGCTCCGGCTGGAGCTCGTGCTCCGGTATCGAATGGTCACCGACGCCTTCCTCGACGAGGGCTTGCGCACGCCTGGCTTCCAGACGATCGACGCGCGGATTGCGCGTCCGATTTTTCGTGGGGCCCGCGCCTATGCCGGGGTGCTCAATGCGCTCGGCGCTCAGAAAGACCCGACCCGCTTGGGCGACCAGCGGCCGGTCCAGGGGCGGACCCTTTACTTTGGCCTCACGGCCGACATTCCCGCGGAGGAACCATGAAACGATCCATTTGGGCCGCAGCTTTTCCGCTCCTTCTTTGCGCCTGCAGCGAGGAGGTGGGCAAACCTTCCACGACGGGCGAACCCCCCCCGAACGAGGACACGGGCGCGACGCTGGAAGTGCCCGTCCCCGCGCAGGGACGTGTCTACGTCGCGCTCGAAAAACCCGAAATCGTCGTCCCCGAGGGCGACGCTTCTGCCTCGACCGCCTGGGATCTCGCATTCGAAAAGTTCAACGTCTTCACGAACAGCGGCGCGTCCGGGTCCGGCGAGGGCGGGGCGTTCGGTCCGCTCGACGCGGTGACGTACGACGAAGGGATCGCGCCGGCGATCCCGTTCCTGACGAAGGACGAAGCGGGCGGCGCATTCCGCGATTTCTGGGCGTACGACCCGAGCGTCCACGTGCTCTGGGTGCGTTACCACGTCTTCGGCGTGCGTGACGCGGACAAGCAGTGGAAGGTGCAGGTCCTCGGGTATTACGCCGAGCAACAAGGCGCGCCGGTGGCGGCCATTTATCGCATCCGCTGGGCCGAGGTGACGTCCGCCGGCGTGGGCGCCACGCAGACGCTCGCCGATCTCGACGGCACCGCGGGGGGCTCGCAGGCGCCCGAGGACGTGC
The DNA here is from genome assembly GCF_029946465.1 of Polyangium sorediatum. Classification (NCBI taxonomy): domain Bacteria; kingdom Pseudomonadati; phylum Myxococcota; order Polyangiales; family Polyangiaceae; genus Polyangium; species Polyangium sorediatum. The sequence continues at coordinate 88,533 of NZ_JARZHI010000011.1, read as the reverse complement.
CGAGCGAATGCCTCGATCTCGGCACGGGCGCGCGGACGAAACACACGCCGGCCGAGGCGCTCACCACGAAGGACTGGCACCTCTGCTTCCGCCGCGCCTCGATCAGCGTCAACGGCGATCTCGGCGGGCCGCGCGGCGTGACCGCCGTGGATCTGCACGCGAGCGAGACGAAAGACGAGACGCTCGATATCGTCAAGACGCGCACGGACGACTCCGAGCTCGCGCGGTTCGACGCGGTCGGGCATGCGGAATTGTCCGATCCGAAGCTCATCTGGCGGGGCGACGGCATCTTCAGCGCGTTCTCGGACTACTGGATCGATCGGGCGGTGGCCACGCCCGCGCCGGCGGACGCCTCGTGGCTCGTGCAATCGGCCTCGGACGGTGTTTCGCGGTATCTTCTGGTCGTCGACCGCTTCGAGGGCGCGACGGCCGACGGGCCGGGCAAGGTGGTCCTGCGCGTCAAGCAGGAGGGCGTCGCAGCGCAATGAGCCGGTGCGCGCTCATTGCGCGCACCGCGCGGCCTCCCCGGGCACCGGGAAAAACCGCACGCCATCGATCTTCTCTGCCCCCGCCTTCCGCATGACCTCCACGGCGAGCGGATATCGCTCGCAGGCAAGGCGGAAGCTCGCCCGCGTCGCCCCGTCGCCCCCGATCACATCGCCAATTCGGCATGCCCCGCGAATCTCCTTCAGGCTCGCGAGGGATGCCTTCATGCGCGCCACATCCACGCTCGTGTCGAAGAGATCGGCCGCGGCGGCGTCGTCCCATCGGTTCAGGAGCCGGACGAATTTGTCGCCGCCCGACGCGAGCGCGCTCGGCGGCGGCAGCACGCTGTGGAAATCGAGGTACTGGATCCGCGGCGGCGAGGTCGGCGCGAGCGTGAACGAAACGCCGATCCACCCTTTCTCGCATCCGAGCCGGAACGTGCCGCGAAGCGCGTTCTCCGCCTCGATCGTACCCTCCTCCCGGCACGCGCCGTGCGCCGCGCGGAGCGCGTCGAGGTCCGCCGCCCATCGCTCGCGTGGTTTGTCGAGGAAGATCGAATCCGCGAAGTTCGCATCCGCCTCGGCGTCGCTCCATTTCGCGACGAGGCGGCTCATGGCTTTCTTCGCCCGCACGAGCGCCTCCGAGGGCACGAACGCTCGCGGCACGAGCGCGCCCGTCTCGTGCAGGCGCCGCAGCGCCTCGCGCGCGACCCGCCACATGGGCGCGTACGTGAGGTTCGACATCGCGATCACGCCGACGCCGTGGTCGGGCAAGAACTGGATCACCGACCCATACCCGGGCAAACCTCCCGTGTGCGAAACACCTCGCGTGAATTCGCACGTCTCGAACGTGCCGAGCCCGAACGAATAGCCGGTCGCGCGCGCGGACGGCGGCTCGTCCCCGAGCCCCGGCGAGGCGAAGAGGCCCGTCGCGCGGCCCGTCACGTGCATTTCGCGCAGCGTGCTCCTCCGGACCGGACCGTCCTCCCGCTCGTCGCGCGGCGGCCACGCCGAGAGATGATACGTCACGTAGCGCGCCATATCGGCGAGCGATGCATACAGCCCACCCATGGCCCCGAACGCGCCGTGCGGCAGGTTCACCTCGGGCACGAGCCGATCGCCCTCCTTTCGATATCCCCGCGCGAGGTGCCCCTTTTCGACCATCCGTTCATCGAGGACCGTCCGGTTCATGCCGAGCGGCGAGAGGATCCGCGCCCGCAGATAGTCCGCGTAATCCATCCCCGACGCGTTCGTGATCACGCGCCCGAGGATCGCGAATCCGGTGTTCGAATACTCGAACGCCGAGCCGGGGGATGTCGAGAAGGGGACCCCCTCGCGCATCATCCTCGAAAAATCCGCGTCGGAGAGGCCGAGTTGTCGATCGCCCCAGGGGTTGTCCTCGGGGAACCCCGCGCCGTGGCCGAGCAGGTGCCGGAGCGTGATCGACGCCGCGTCGCGCGTGGGATAACGAAGGCCGGCGAGCTCGGGGACGTATTGCGCGGCCGGATCGTCGAGCGAGAGCTTTCCTTCGTCCCGGAGCTGCAAAACGGCCATCGCCGTGAAGCTCTTCGTCAGCGAGGCGATGCGGAAAACCGAATCTTTGTCGACGGGCGCCTTTGCCTCGACATCGGCCACGCCGAACCCCTTGGCATACACGAGCTCCCCATCGATCACGATACCCACGGCGACCCCGGGAAACCCCCGCCGCGCCACCTCGTCCGCGACATATCGCTCGATCGCAGGGAAGGCCTCTTTGAGCTTCTCCTTTCGTTGCGGATCGAGGAACACGGGCGGCTGCATCGTGGGGCGGACGAACTGCATGTCGGGGCCCTCGGCCTTCGCGACCTCGGGCGGCTTCGGGGATCCGCAAGCCGAGGCGAGCAACGCGACGAGGGGCAGACTACGACGGGCGAGCACCATCACGGGCGCATCTTCGCCCTGCAGGCGCGGGCGTGACAACGAAAAAGGGCGGTTCCCGCTTTACGCCGGCGAACGCTCGACGTATCGACGAGCGTCGTGACGATCGATGAGGGGCGCAAAGGAGGGATACGCGCGGCCTGGGAGGCCCTCGGGCGCCATGATCCCGCCTCGGCCCGCGACGTGAATCACGCGCTCGAGGCCGCACGCCTCGCGTTTCGCCTCGGTGATCGACGGCTCGTCGATGCGTGGATCATGCAGGCGCTCGCACTCGCGTCGGCGGAGGGACCGCGCGAGACGGCCAAGGTTCACCTCGCCGCGGCGAGCGTCGATCGCGGAGCGGGGCGGTTTTCCGGCTGCCAAAAGCACGTCGAGCGCGCACTCGCGCTCGCGCCCGACGACGCCGGCTTGCGTGAGCGCGCGGCGGATCTCCTTCATGCGTTCGGCGCGCGCCAGCGAATCGAAAAAGGTGCGGCGCGCCAAACGGGTTTGACCGAGGAGGCCGAAGCGCTCGTGCGCCGTGCCCGGGAGAAAAGCGCGATCGGGGACCCACACGGCGCGATTCGTGATCTGCTCGCGGCCAAACACATCGCGGACGAGGACCAGATCTGGCGCATCGATCTCGAGCTCGTCGTGCTCGGCCGGCAGCATTTTGGGTTCCTCGACGTCGAGGCACTCACGGCGATCGGCCGCGGCCCGGACGAACCCGGCCGCAAAGCAGAAATCGAGCGCGCGCTCCATCGGCGATTCGTGGCCCCCGCCCTCGATCACGCCGCGCGCCTCGCGAACCGCGCCTGGGACGCGCTGCCGGAGGCCGCGCTCGCGCCGCTCGCCTGGCGGCTCGGAGACCGATTTCGCGAGGAAGAAGGCGAGCTCCCGGCCCCGCGTGATCTGCGGCTCCGCCTTCTCGCGCGCGTCTTTCCGGAGGCCATGCTCGCGCGCCTCGGCGACCCGAAGCACCACACGCCGCCCCCGCTCCGCAGCTCGGCGCGGCAGCGCGCGAAGGTTTTGCAATGGTCGATCCGCAGCCGGTCCCCCGCGGAGGTGCTCGGCGAATTCGACGCCATTCTGCGGGATCATCCGCCCTCGCATCACCCCCACGCCTACCGGGGTGAATTGCTCCTCTGGCTCGGACGCGTCGACGAAGCCGAAGAGGATTTCCGCCGCGGCCTCGCCCAAAAGCCCCGCGCCCGATGGCTGCACATCGGCATGGGCGCCGTCTACGTACTCCGAAACGAACCAGCCGCCGCGCTCGCCTGTTTTCAGCGCAGCATCGATTGTGCGCCCGCGGTCGTGGGTCCCACGCTGTACGGCGTGCGTGCCGAGGCCCATCGATTGCGCGGGGACCTGCCGGCAGCCGTGGAAGACCTCACGCGCACGTGCCGCGACACACCCTCCCGCGTGAGCGCCTGGGTGACCCTCTGGCTCGTCGAGGACGCTCTCGGGCACGCCGAGGCGCGCGACGCGGCCTGGAAAGAGCTCATGCGCCGCGCGCCGTGGCTGCTCGCGGATGCCGCCGAGGAGGCGCTCGGCCTCGCCTTGCCGGCCATCGAGAACGACGACGCACGCCGCGCCACGCTGGAGCACGCGATCCGGATGCTGCGGGGCAATCGTTCGTCGTCCTGCGTCACCTATTTCACGCGCGAAGGCGAGCTCCGGACGGTGTTCGCCGGGGGATGACCCGGACCCTGCCCTTTGCGGTTCATCGACGTACGCTCTCGCTGGGCCAGCGTATCGCTCTTCGTTTCAGGCTGGCAACAGCGCTCAGGCGGATTCCGCGAGGCGCTCGCCGGCCACGAGGGCCCCCACGGCGCCGCAATACGCGCCGTGTCCGAGAAAACATGCAGAGAGCCCCGTGAACCCGAGCGTCTGCGTGAGGACCTCGACGAGCGCCGGGTTTTCCGCGAGCGTGGAGCCGCCGAGCACGACCGTGTCCGCGCCGACGAGGCGCGCGATCCCCGCGCACACGAGCGCGATGTTCTCCCCGACGAGCCCGACGAGCGCATGCGCGAGGTCGGCCGGCTCCGTCGACGCGAGCTTCGCGAAATTGGCCGCCGTGAGATACGCCGGAATGGGCGCGCCTTGCGAATACACGTCGCCGACGAGCAGGTCCACCGACCCGCGCTTGCCGCGCGCCGCGAGCGCCGAGAGATCGGCAAACGAGCCCGTGCCCACGAGCAACCTGCCGAGCCCGACGAGCGTGCCGCCGCCGAGCCCCGTGCCGCCCGCGCGCACGGCCGAACCGGCCTCCACGACGAGCACCGACGTCCCCGTGCCGGCCGAGACGAGCAGGTGCCGTCGGGGCAAGACGATGCCCTCCTCGGCCGCGAGGGCCGCGGCGCCGAGCGACCAGGCCTCGAACTCGGAGATGCCCTCCACGGCCACGCCGAGCGCGCTCGCGCCGAGCACGGCCGCGCCGCCGCCCGTCGTCACGATGCGCGCGGGAGCAAGCTCGACGATGCGCGCGCGGACGGCCTCGAGGTCGTTCGAGGGCCATCGCTCGGTGTGAAGATCGCCCTGGCGAAAGGCGATCTTCGTGAGGGTCGCGCCGAGGTCGAGGCCGAGGACGGGAGGGGCGGGCGGCATGGTCGCCCCACGATATCACAGTTCCCGTGGACAAACCCGCCGGGGCGACTAGAATCGAGGCGCTTCTCGTCATGCCGTCCTCCAAGCAAGCCACCCCCGACATCCTCGCTCCAAACCTCGACGCCCTGTTCATCGGGATCAACCCCGGGCTGCTCTCGGCGCAAAAAGGGCACAACTTCGCCAATCCGGCGAACGCGTTCTGGAAGTTGCTCCACGAGAGCGGCCTCGTCCCGCGGCGCCTCACGCCCGAGGAGGAGATGCGCTTGCTCGACCACGGCCTCGGCCTGACGAACCTGGTCGCCCGCGCGACACGCGGCGTGATGGACCTCGGGCGAGAGGACTACGACGCGGGCAGGCGCGCGCTCACCACGAAGATCCGGACGTTTCGCCCCCGCATGGTGGTCTTCGTGGGCATCACGGTTTGTCGGAGTTATTTCAACAAGAAGGCCTCGGAACCCATCCCCTGCGGCGAGCAGCCGGAGGAGATCTGCGGCGCGCGGGTGTTCGTGGTCCCCAATCCGAGCGGCCGCAATGCGCACTTCTCGTACGCCGAGATGCTCGAGCACTACCGCGTCGTCGCCCGCGCGCTCGACCGCGCGTGAACGTTCACGCCCCGCGCGACGTGGTGGCCCTCGGTTTGTCCTTGGCCGCGGTCTTCTTTGCAGGCGCCTTCTTCGCGGGCGCGGCTCTCGGGGCCGCGGACTTCGCGCCGCCCGCGCGTTTTGCGTGATGGGCAGCCATCTTGGCGATGTATTCGGCCGCGTCCGGTGTCTTGCAGTTCGTCTCTCCGTGATCGACCTCGACCTTGCCGATCACGCGCGCCGCTTCGAGCGCCTGCGGGCGGAGCGATTCGATGTACCCGCCGATCGAAATGAGAGCACCGTTCATGCCGTAGCGGGTGCGATTCTGCGCGCCATGGATGTTCTTTTCGATGCGCTTCAAGAGGCGCGCCGCCTCTTTCTCGGGGAGATCGCCCCGCGCCGCCACGCCGGAGAGGACGAACCACCCGGCCGTGCTCGCGAACTCGCCGGGCAGCTCGATCCAGCGCAGCCCGACCGAAAGCGCGTCCTTGCGACGCGCAACGAGCGTGGCGACGGCGCCCTCGACCACGTGATCCAGGGTCACGGCGAGCCACGCGTCGAGTTGGTCCGAGGTGAACGCCTCCGGATCGGCGATCTTCGTGGCGAGCACGCGCGCGTCGTGGATGCCGGTCGCCCACAACGCGAGCGCGAGCGCGTGGTCCTGCTTGATGGCCTTGACGAGCTTGTCGAGGTCGGCATACGAGACGCCGAGCGTCGGATCCTTCACGCCGTGGCGGGCGTAGATCTTGGCCGTATTCGGTTTGCCCTTCTCGCGCAGGGTCGAAAGGACGGTGTCGAGATCCATGACGGGCTTTCCTCCTCCGCGGCAATACGCAGGTGCGAGGCTAGCCCATCACGGAAGCTCGACGAAACGGAAAAACGCCTACGGCACGAGGCAGGGCGTCTCCCCACAGGGATCGATGACCTTGCCGGTCGAGCGCAGGAACTCGGAGATCTGCAGGCGCGCGCCGGGCTGCACGCGCGGAGCGCCGTGGGGATCGACGCCGTCGCGCAGCGGCTTGTTCTCGACGGGCGGCGGCGGCGTGCCCTTGTTCAGCATGGCGTCGAACGGCCCGGTATCCCACACGAAGACGGCCGAGCCGAAGTGCGGGTAGCTGCCGAGCGGCTCGATGCCGAAATACGGCGTCGTGTCGATGGAGCGGCCCGGATTCAGGACGGGCACGTGAATGCCTGCCCCGATCGTGCGCGCCTCGATGTCGGCCGACCATTGCGTGACCTGGTGGTCGGCGAACGCGTTTTGCATGAGCACCGCGTGGGGCGGCGTCTTCGGGAGCGGATCGTTGCCGACGTGCCAGGCATACCCGTTCGTCTCGCCGCGATCCCATAACATCTGCATGGACGAGAAGACGATACGCCGGTCGAGCTCGTTCGTGTAGGCCTGGTCGAAGAAGACCCGGAGCTGATCGAAGCCCGTGGCGCGGTCGAGCAGGAGGCTGTAGTTCATGCCCGTGACGCCGAGCACGCCGCGGCGGATGTCCTGCGAGATCGCGACGAGCGCGCCGCCGAGGATGCCGCCCTGGCTGATGCCGTAATAAAACACGTCGCTCGTGTCGATGAGCGGCTGGTTTTGCGGGCCGCCGCGGAACGCCGGGTCCGCGATGAAGCCCTGCGGGTGGATCATGAGCCGCGCCAGGAAGAGGTTGTTCAGGAGGCCCTGCTGCAGCCGGTCGGCGAGCGTGTTCATCCTGCCGAACTGCGTGACGAGCCGCAGGATGTTCTCGTTGTCGCTCGAGGACATCCCGATGAAGTCCGTCGCGCAGAACACGAAGTTGTACGCGTTCGAAAGCTCGCCCGTGGCGGAACCGCCGTTCACCTGGCTCGCGGCGCCCTGCTGGCCGTGGCCATACAGCGCAGCGCGACCCGGCACGACGGCCGCCGTCGGATCGTTCCCGTCCGGGAGCGCCGCGCGCGGGATGTTGCAGATGAAGTTCGCCTGGAGCGTGCCATTGCCGTCGAATTGATCGGGCAGCCCGTCGTTCGGCTCTGCGTAATGGAAAGACGAACCCGCGATGCCGTTCGCCTGGTTCAGGTAGTTCGGGACGGTGAACGTGCCGAGGATGCGGCGCGAGCGGTTCGCGTCGGGGTTCTGGAGGACCTGCGTGATCGTGAACGTGGGTGCGGCATTGCCGAGCTTCTCGAAGGCGTCGTCGCGGATGTGGAGCATGCGACCGGCGAGGCTCTTCGCGCTGGCCACGGTGAACTCCCAGGCGAGGTAGAGCTCCTTGCGCTCGACGCCCGCGCCCGCGAGGACGTCGAAGACCTTCTCCATCGCATCACGCCGCGCCTCGATCGCCGGCACGTTCGAGGGGATCGCGTCGCGGTAGACCTGGAACGCGTCCGAGGCCTCGATCCCCTGCCCGTCGCTGTCCTTCAAGTTGCGGAGCGCGACGACGTACCGGTGGCCCTCGCGGAAGTTCATGCCCGCGCGGATGATGAGCGCGCGCGTCGCGTCGCTCGTCGCATACGAATCGAGCTCGCCCCAGACGAGGTGGCGTTCGAGGGTCTCGGCGTCGACCACGACGAGCGGCGAATCGGCTTCGAGCGAGCGTTCCATGTGCGTGATCGGGCCGATCCCGGTCTTGCCGAGGTCGAGCCCCGGCACGTACGAGAGCAGCATCTGGCCCGGGGAAAACCCGTCGGCGCGGTTCCAGTCCGTCGGATCCATTCCGATCCCACCGGGGCTCACGACAGTCCCCGCCGGGGCTCCCACCGCCGGGGAGAGGTCGACCTCGGCATTGACGGGCATCGACATCGGGTGGAGCGCGACGCGGCGGCCCGTGCTCGTCGTGGGATCGGCGACGGTGAAATGGTCGTTCGGCCAGGGGAAGAGGCAATGGGCGGCGTCGAGGAAGTCACAACGATCCGCGTTCGTCACGTCGATCGTATTCGGATCGACGTTGAAGACCGGGGGATCGTTCGTGCACTTCACCAGGATCCCCGTGACGTCGGCGCCCTCGACGGTCCCCTTCCCCGCCTCGACGACACACGTCTGCGCGGGATTCGTGGGCTGCGCGGAGACGGTCACGTCGTACGTGTCGCCGTCGGTCTCCGGTGTCGTGAACTGGAAGGCGCCGTCCATCGCGACGGAGAGGTCGTCCTTGCCGTTGTTCTGAAGCACGAGGCCCGTGCCCGCGAGGCCCGAGACCGTGCCGCCAATCCAGCGCGGATTCGGCGGGAGCGTCGTGCAATCGACGGCGACGTCCTTCACGTCGGCGCCGGCCACGACGCCCTTGCCCCGGGTGACGGTACAGCTCTGCGCAGGATCCCCTGGCTCTACCGCCACCGTGACGTCGTAGCTGTCGCCGTCGGCGAGCGCGGGCTTGAACGTGAATTCGCCGTCCGCCGCGATCGTGAGGGTCGAGTAGAGCTCGTCGGGGAGGGCGACCTCGAGGACGAGGTCCTTCCCTTCGAGGCCCTTCACGGTGCCTCCGAGGGTGTATTCGGTGGCCGACGCGGACGGCGGGGGGATTTCGATGACGGGATTCGAGCCACACCCGGCCCCGCCGAGGGTGGCGAGCACGAGCGCATAGGCAAGACGAGTTCGACGCATTGGAAGGTCCTCCGTGGCCCGCGAAGCTATCACGGAGGACCCCCCGGCCGATACGCGCCGGTGCGCCTCGTCAGATCACGTCGGTCGCCGCCGCGAATCCGATCCGACCGATGTCGCCCGCGCCCTTGCGCGCCACGAATTCGCGGAAGCTCTCGCCCTCGGCGCGCTCTTGCACGTAATGCCTCGCGATCGCCGCGATCACCTTGGGCGTCTCCTCCTCGGGCACGCGGCCGTCGAGGCGGTCGCCGATCTTCGCGTCCGGGCCGCAGCCACCGCCGACGCGCAGCGAGTAATGCGGCCGCTCCACGCCGTCCTTGCCCTTCACCATCAGCCCCGTCATGCCGATGTCGGCCACGTGGTGCTGGCCGCACGAGTTCGGGCAGCCGGAGATCTTGATCTCGAAGGCGCCGATCTGCTGCACGAGATCGTCGGCCTCGGCGCGGTTGCCGCCCTCCGACAGGTGCTCACGCACGCGGGCGCCGACGCCCATGCTCTTCGTGATCGCCAGCGAGCAATAGTCCGCGCCCGGGCAGGCCACGATGTCCGTGATGTGCCCGGCGTCGGGCTCGGCCAGGCCGATCTGCGAGAGCGCGCGGTGCAAGGCCACGAGGTTGCCCTCGGGGACGAAGCGCATCACGAAGTTCTGCGTGTTCGTCGTGCGGACCTCGCCGTTGCCGTGGCCCCGCGCGAGCGCCGCGAGCCTGCGCATCTGCTCGGCCGTGATGTCGCCGAGCGGGAGTTTTACCGTTACGACCCGGTAGCCAGGCTGCGTCTGCGCGATCGTGTTCGTCCTCTTCCAGCGCGCGAACGCGGCGTCGCCGATCGCCTCGCCGCCCGGGACCGACGAGGGCGCCTCCTCGTTCGGGTATTCGCCGAGGTAACGATCGAGCTCCGCCTCGATCTTCGCGCCCTCCTCGGCCTTGACCTTCGCGAGCTCGTCGTCGAGCCGCTTCATGAACTCGGCCTCGCCGAGCTTGCGCAGGAGGAACTTGATGCGCGCCTTCTTGCGGTTCTTGCGCTCGCCGTCCCGCCAGAAGACCCGGATCACCGCGTCGCACGCGGCGAGCACGTCCCGCTCGGGCACGAAGTCGCGCCACAGGTGCGCCATCTCCGGCGTCGAGCCGAGTCCGCCTGCGACGTACACCGCGAACCCGCGCCCCGCGTCCGTGACGCGCGCGAGCAGGCCGAGGTCGTTGATCATGATCTGCGCGTGGTCGCGCGTGCTGCCCGAGAGGCCGATCTTGAACTTGCGCGGGAGCTTCCGGTTGTGCGGATGAAACAGGAAGTATTGCGTGATCGCGTGGGCGTGCGGCGTCACGTCGAAGACCTCGTCCTCGACCACGCCCGCGAGGTGCGACGCGGTCACGTTGCGCACCGTGTCGGCGCAGGCGCCCACGGTGGTCACGTCCGCCTTCGCGAGGACGCGCTGCAGCTCCACCGTCTCCTCGATCTCCAGGTGATGGAGCTGGATGTCTTGACGCGTCGTGATGTGCGCGAGCCCGAGCGCCCAGCGCTCCGTCACCTCGGCGACCGCATCGAGCTGCGCCGCCGTCATGCGCCCGCCCGGCACCTTGATGCGCTGCATGTTCTTCACGTGCGCGAGCTGCGCGTACACGCCCATCCCCAGGCGCAGCGGGCGAAACTGGTCCGGCGTGATTTCCCCGCGCTTGAACCGCTGGATGTTCTCCGCGTACTCGTCGAGCGCGGTCTGCATACGTGACGCTGCGTCAGACATGGCAGCGAACTTTATCCCTCACTTTTCCGACGCGTCAAGTGTGACAATCTTTCGAAGCCCTCGCGGGAACGACCGGAACCTCCTCGGACCCCTCCAGAAGGATGCCCCAGCGAGGCAGGAGAGGCGTCTGCGCGGATCAGAAGCGGTCCAGATCACGGCCTGAAGGGCGTCTGCGCAGCGCAGAGATGCACGCGGGTGTGCTCGGGCACAGTCTGCGCACGTCAGAGACGGTCCCGGGCACGCCCGGAAGGACGTCTGCGCAGCGCAGAGGTCCTCGGGGGGGACGTCGGATGGATGTCTGCAGCGCGCAGGAGGGGGCGCGTCCCCGGGGGGAGGTCTCTCTGCGCCGGTCCGGTGCAGGCGCAGGCGTCCAGGAAGAGGGATCGGCGGGGCGCAGCCGTCCCGGAGGGCTCGGCGCTTTCCGCACGTGGGGACGTTGAGGTAGCATCCCCACAGGACACGCGATGGAAGACCGAGACGCCTGCGCGAGACGACTGGCCGGACGGATGCCGCTCGTTCATTTCCCGGTGAGCGTGAGATTCGAGGGGTGGAGCGCGTCCTGGTCGGGCCTCGAGAGCAAGGCGGCGCGGGGCTTGGCCATTCCCGACGACGATTTCGGCCGGCTTCGGGGAAATCACGTGTTCGCTTATGCCGGACCGTCTTGCTTCTACAGCAAGCAATGCATCGGCGACGCGCTCCTTTACTTCGATCCTGCCGCCGAGAACGGACGTACGGGCAGCACGACCCCCTTCGACTCCGGCTCGCTCGAAGATCCGTCTCCCAAGCTCATGCCCTGGGCCCAGCAATCCATCGAGGCCCGGTGGACGTTTCTGGAACAGCAGATGATACCGCTCGCCGGCTGGCGGGAGCACTTCGCTACATGGCTTTCGCGTGCCTACGATGCGCCCGATCGGTATCTGGAGACCGCCTCCGATCGGTGCGCCGCCGGCGAACCCGATCGGCTGGATCCTCCCGAGCTCCTCGAACACAACGGCAGCCGCGGGCGGGAGAAGTACGGCCCGAACGAATGCGGGGACCGCAGAGCCTGGACGTGGGAGGTCCGGATCGCCTGGAGACTCCCGTTCGAGCACGTCCGTGCGCTGCACGTGCCGTTCGACGCGCTCCAGCAAGCCCTCGAAGTGGCAGAAAAGCTGCGGTGGAGCACCGGAGAGACGCCGACGATCGAGACCCTGGCCCCCGAGGTGGCGGCGCACTCTCAGACGCTCTACGAGGATTCAGGTAGGGTTTTACGAGAGCTGGTGAAAGACGAATGAGTACGAATGTCTTGCGCCTCGGGACGGATGGCCGCCTGCCCGGGATTCGGGTCGTCGGGTTTCACGGGAAGGTGGGTACGGAGCAAACGCCTGCGCGCCGTGGCCCCGTGCTGGCCGACGAGCACGGACGGCTCGTACGTGTTCTTGAAGGAGAGCGATCTCCACGAGAGGTCCTCGTGGAGATCGACGCCGAGCCTCTCCCGGAGGGCGAGCTTCCCGGGATTGGCACACGGCTCTCCTCAGTCCCTGCGTTGTTCGGAGATAGGGTCGTGATCGTGGGGGACCGCGAGCGGCGCTCCTCGTGGCGTCTCACGCCGCAGACCTCGGAGACGAGTACGCCATGCGTGGAGGAGTTCGTCGCATGGCTGGGGGGCACGGAGCCGCGCTCGGAGCGTCTTCGCTGCGAGCGCGTGGATGACGTGGTCGCCTGGGTGTGCTCGCCGGACGAGGCGTTCGCGCTCTGGAAGCGGATCGAAGCGGTGGCCGAGGAGGAGCTCGTCCGGGCGCTCGGGCGGGACAAACAGTCCCTCGTGAACGCGAGTTTCTGGTTGTCAAGGGCGAGCGTGGCGGAGCGGAGCATGTACCTGGCGGCGGCGGGGCTTTCGCGGGCGGGGTCGCCGCACGTGGAGGCGCTGCTCAGGGCGGGGTTGCGAAATCGGACAGAGGAGGAGAGGAGGCGCGGGGTGGAAGAGGCCGCGGCGGTCCTGGAGAAACATTCAGGGACGAAGAACGCGTCGCCGCCGGGCCCCGTGTGCACGAGCTTCCGCGACCGGATGCGCAAGCGCTCCCTCGTGAGGGCTGCGTGATGCAAGCGCGGACGATACCGGTCGACATTCCGGGGCTCAATTTGCTCCTCGGTGGAGGCATTCACGTCCTGAAACGCTCCACGGATCACGCAGAGAGCACCACGATTCTCTTCCGAGGGCCACCTGGCTCGGGGAAAACCGTGTTCGGTACGCTGCTCGCGGAGTCGCTCGCGCGCGCATTGGATACCGATGTTGCTTACGGCTGCGTGGAGATCCTGCCGACAGAGTTCGCCGCGCAGTACGCGGGGATCTTGCGCGAACACGCAAAATCGCGCGTGATCCTGGCGGATGCGCGCGCAGCAGACGCCGTGGCGCCGTTTCCCGTACATCCCAAGGGAGATCGAGGAAGCGACATCTTCGCCGGAACACTCGATATCGGCGCTTCAGGGCAGGAGCAAGACGGCATCGTAGCTGCTCTCCTTGGACTGCTGGACGAAATCGCGCGCGCGGGAGGTTATCCGCGGGTGATGGTGGTGGACTCGCTCTCCGATGGATACAACCTCGGCGCGCTGGCGCCACGGATCCTGGCGGACGAGCTATGCAAGATGGCCGCGGAGCGGGGGATGATCCTCATTCTGCTGGAGGAGACCATGGAGCACCGGCACTCGGCATGGAGCTTCGCGACGGACGTCGTGATCGAGCTGGGAGCGGTGCTCGAGGATTCGCCAAACGATCTTTCGCATCGCGCCGCGCGCCGGATGGTCGTCTCGAAAAATCGGCTGGGGCCTTCGGTGCCGGGTGGACACTCCTTCACGATAGGCTCAGCGCGTGGCCTTCGGGTTTATCCGCGTCCTTGGGTGTATGAGTCGACGACCGCCAAAGGTATCCTCTTCGCGGGCTGGCCCAAGGGGGGACCGGGGATGCAAGCGTGGGGCTCCGGATGGAGTCCTCCGGCAGCCTGGCCCGCATTGCGGGGTAGTGTGGTGGCCGTGAGCGGTCCTCACGGTGTGCGTCGCGCTGCCATGTCGATCGGCGACGCGGAGGAGGCCGGCGTCGACGTGCGGCTGAGCTTCACCCGTGCGGTAGATGATGACGAACCTCAGCAGGGGAAGTTCGTTGTCGACTGTCAAGGACCCTTCCTCAGCGGGGACTGGCTCCTCGCGATCACCCTCGATCTTTGCAACAAGGCCATCCACGAGGGCAAGTCCATCCGTCGCGTCCTCGTCGGAGATCTGCAGGTGATTCGTACATTCCGTGATCCCGATGGGATTCGACGAGCCTGCATGGTGCTCGCACGGGTCCTGCGCGAGCAAGGTGTCCCGATCATCCTCTTCGAGACGGGGACCCATCCCCAGATTTCCGATTTTGCGGACGTAATCGCCTCCCCCTCCGGCGGCCAAGACATCGTCTTCCATGATCTCCGAACCGACGTGAGGCTACAGGCGCCGTTCCCCTGAACTCCCCCATGAAGACCGCCCTCCCGACCAGCACGGACGCCGTTCACGCAGGCGAGCGCGTCGATCGCCCGGACCACACGCTCGCGCCCTCGATCGCGCTCACGGCGACGTACACGTTCGCCGACTCGGACGACCTCGAGCGGTTCATGCGCGGCGAGGATCCCGACCCCGGGCGGCTCGACTACGGGCGCTACGGAAACCCCACCGTGCGCGAGGTCGAGGCGCGCATCGCTGCGCTCGACGGGACCGAGGACGCGCTGCTCTTCCCGAGCGGCATGGCCGCCCTGACCACGACGATCCTCGCGCTCGTGAAGGCCGGCGACGACGTGGTGCTCTTCCGCGACACGTACCGGAGGACGCGGCAGTTCGTGGTGAAGATGCTCTCTCGCCTCGGCGTGTCGCACACGCTGCTCGAGCCCGGCGACCTCGACGGGCTCGCGGCCGCGATCGGGCCGAAGACGCGGCTCGTGATCACCGAGATGCCGACGAACCCCTACCTGCGCTGCGTCGACGTGGAGCGGCTCGCGGAGATCTGCAAGAAGACGCGGGCGAAGACGCTCGTCGACGCGACGTTCGCCACGCCCATCAATGCCATGTTCTCGGCCATGGGCATCGACCTCGTGGTGCACAGCGCGACGAAGTACCTCGGCGGGCACAACGACGTGCTCGGCGGGAGCGTGTCGGGGCCGTCGTCGCTCCTGTCCGTGGTGCACGAGGCGCGCGACGTGCTCGGGGCCGTGTCCGATCCCCACGCCGCGATGCTGATCGGGCGCGGCATGAAGACGCTCTCGCTCCGGGTCGCTCGACAAAACCAGACGGCGCTCGTGGTGGCGCGCGCCCTCGAAGCGCACCCGGCCGTGGAGCGCGTCTACTACCCGATGCTCGACTCCCACCCGGATCACGCGATCGCCAAGAAGCACCTCGCGGGCGGCGGGGGCGTCGTGTCCTTCGTGGTCCGCGGCGGCAAGGACGGAGCGCGGCGCGTGGTCGACGCGTGCAAGCTCGCGCGGATCGCGCCGAGCCTCGGCGGCGTGGAGACACTCATCGAGCAGCCCGCGATCATGAGTTATTCGGAGCTCGGGCCCGAGGAGCTCGTCGCGGTCGGGATCGCGCCGGGGCTCGTGCGGCTCGCCGTGGGAATCGAGGAGACCGAGGACGTGGTCGGAGACCTCTTGCAGGCGATGGACGCGGCCGCCGGCGCTTGATCAGCGGTTGAAGGGCTTCAGGGCGAAGCGGGCGCGGTCGACGGCGTCCATGCCCGATCGGTCCGTGAGCCAGCATTGCGAATAACCGCTGCGGATCTCGGGCAGCTCGTCCCGGCCCGCGAGCTGTTTGCCCACGAATGCGAGGATGTCGCGGGCCTCGCTCGGCGAGAGCGTGATGCCGAGCGAGGCGCGGACGACGACCACGATCGTGTTGCTTGGCCAGCGACCAATCGTTGATTTCTCCGGGCCGAGCGCGCGGGCGAGGTGGATGAGCTCGGCCATCGTGCGCTCGAGCCCCCACCCGGCGAAAGGCCGGGCGCGTGGGCCCTCTGCGCGCGGCGGCTCCTGGACCTGGAACAGGAGCACCGAAAAAGGAATGCCCGTGTTCGCGCTGAATTGATACTCGACCTCGAGGATATCGACGAGCCCTTGCTGGTCGAGCACGCCCTTCACCTCGCTCCGCAACGTCGGCTCGTACGACGCGGGGATGTCGCTGAACCGCGACCGCGGCTTCTGGCTGCCGGGCGCGGGCGCGCTCGGGGGCGGCGTCGGGTCGTCGCGCAGCCGATCGCGGCTCGGCCGGGGCACGGGTATCGGAATGGGGACGGAGGGGACGGGCGGGCGCTGGGAGATACGCCGCGGCGCCTGCGAGGGCGGAGGCAACTCGGAGAGCGGCAGGATCGGCCCGGACGGGGGCACGCTGAGCGGGACACGGAAGAGGTCGGCGAGGAGCCCGATCGCCGTGGTCGCCCGCTCGGGCCGCTCCTTGGGCTCACGCGCGCCGACCCTCCGAAACCAGTCGTCGAATCCCGCGGGGAGCTGGACGCCGCGCCTCGCCGCGCGGAGCGTGGGGGCCTCGGGCAGTTCCGGCGCGATGATCTTGCCGAAGAGCGCATACACGCTCGGGAGCTGCAAAAGCTCAGGCCGCCAGTATGCCTCGCCGACGAGCAAGGTATAAGCGACGTGCGCCAGCGAATAAATATCGGCCGAAGCCCGGATCCCAGCATCTCCGCTGATTTGTTCCGGCGCCATGTAGAGGGGCGTACCGACGACAGCGGTCGTGTGCGCGAGGGTCGTCGCGACGGCGACCTTGGCGACGCCGAAGTCGAGGATCTTCACGCAGGATCGGCCGTCGTCGCGCGTCGTGACGAAGAGGTTTTCCGGCTTGAGATCGCGGTGGACGATGTTCGCGGCGTGCGTCTTGTCGAGGGCGAGCGCGACCTGCGAGAGGTAGAGCACGGCCTCGGGCTCGGGCAATGGGCCGCGGCGCTTGACCATGCCGCCGAGCTCCTCGCCGACGAGCAGCTCCATCACGAGAAACGGGAGCTGCGTCGAGGTGTCCACGCCCGCGTCGAGGACCTGCACGAGGTGCTCGCTCTCGATCCCACCCGTGACCGTGGCCTCCTGCGCGAACCGGCCGCGCATCACCGAATTCTCCAGCACGGCCGGATGCATGACCTTGAGGGCCCGCCTTCGGTTCGTCGGCTCGTCGTGCACCTCGAACACCGCGCCCATCCCGCCCGACTTGATGCTGCGGACGACGCGGTAACGGTCGTGGAACAAGACGCCTGTGACGAGCATGGAGGAGACCGGCTCGCGCATCCTAGACCAAATGCGCCGCGCGTTGAAAGGGGTTCTGGCACACAGGACCGGTCCGTCCGGCCGCTTGGGCGCGTTCTAGCGCAGTTTTACGTCGCTTCCACGAGCTCCCGCAGCGAGACGGGCGAGAGTTCTGCGAGGCCGTGGATCTCGGCATAACTGCGCAGGACCTCCCCCGGGCAAGCGGAGGCGAGCACACAGCGGGCCTCGTGAGGACAGGGGATCGCGGAAGCATGGAAGGCCGCGTGTTCGGCCTCGCCGGCGCGGTGGCGGAAGCGCGGGTCGCGGTACTCGGTGCCCGGCAGCGGAGGCCGCTCGGCGGGCGCGTCGAGCCAGGCCCGCGGCGGCGCGCCGTCCTCGCGCATCCGGCGAAAAACCACGCAAGGGACGATGCCCTGCACGTTCATGCGCGCGCCACGCGTGAGCGCCCGGGACATCACCTCGGCCACGTCGGTCATGCGCGGCGCGGAGGAAAAGTATCGATCGGCGCGTGATTCGAAGCTCGGGTAGGGCATGTGCGGGTAGAAGGACAAACCCCGGTCGGCGACGAATCGCGCGACGCCTTCGAGCTCGCCGAGTCCCTCGCGCGTGGCGACGCAGAGGATCCACACGGATTCGGGCGAGACGCGGGCGAGGAGGTTGTCGATGGCGCGGGAGACGAGGGCGTGCGCGCCGCGGCGGCCGACGATCCGGTCGTGCGCGTCGGGTGAAACCGAATAAAGCGGCACGTGGAAGCGTTTTTCCTCGGGGAGGGCCGCGACGACGTCGTCGCAGAAGGCCGGGTCGGCGAGGCGCGTGCACGGGGAGAAGACGTGCGCGGTGCGGTAGCCGAGGTCCTTCGCGCGGCGGAGGACGTCGAGGATCCGCGAATGCGCGAGCGGGTCGTAGCCATTGATGCGGACGGCGCGCACGCCGCGCCGCCGGTTCGATTCGAGGTCGGCGAAGAGCCGGGCGAGCACGCGGTCGCCGCCGTCCTCGGGAGGGGCCGTCTCCTTGATCGAGCAGAACGCGCAGGATTGCTCGCAATCGGCGTCGATCGCGAGGTTCAGCACCTCGCCGTCGGCCGAGGGCTCCGCTTCTTCCTCGGGCGCGGAGGGCAAGAGGAGCGCCGGGGCGACGTCCGAGAGGATGTCCGGAAAAACGACGTCGAGCCCCTCGTGATCGCGCAATTGCAGGACGAACGCGACGAGCGCGCGGAGCTCGTCCGCGCCGGGAGGATCGGCCGAGCCGAGCGCGAGGTGCTTGATCGAGAAATGGGCCGTCGTGGCGAACGCGGGTTTCGTGTCGTCGCGGCGCCCGACGAGGAGGAGCAGCCTGCGCGCGTCCGATTCCCGACGAAAATCCAGCACGAGCTCGAGGCCTCCCTCGTGGGATTTTTGCAGGTACGAGCTCGGATAGACGTCGACGAGGGAAAACCCCGCGGCAGCGGGCGCGCCCTCGACGATCTCCGGCGAGAGCAGGGCGCGGAGGCCGTCGCGGCCGAAGATCAGGCGGCCTTGCTCGCGGGAGCGGCCGAGGGCCTCGGCGATCGTCTTTCCCGGGCTCCGTTCGAGCAACGCGTCGATCGAGGCCGCGACGGCCATCACGAGCCGCGAGACCTCGTCCCGCCGCTCGGGCGTGCGCTCGGCGATCGCGCCGCGGTACCTCACGGCGCAGCACGCGAGCCGCCGGAACACCGGGCCGGGCGCGCCGTGCGGCAGGACCGTGACCTCGACCCAGTCCGCGCTTCCTTTCGCCTCGAACCGCGCCGTGAGCCGGTCGTCGCCTTCGAGCAGGATGGCCTTGCAGGAAAACCCCCCGAGCCGAAGGGGCACGAGGGCCATCTCCATCCCCGACGCCTCCGGCCGCGCCAGCGCCGTCTCGCTTGTGCTCAAACAGATCCCCCGCCGGCCTGGTCCCAGGCCTTCACCCACGCCGCGAAACGATCGATCGTGGCGCGGTCGCGGGCATAAATGCGTGACTGTTCGTTGTCGGGCACGTCCTCGGAGAAATACACGATATCGTACCGCGACGAACGACGGTACGCGGGCTCGGCCGGGTCCGTGGGCGTGACGATGAACGAGAGGGTTCGTCCCTCCATTTCGAGCTCCACGACGGGCACGGTGCGGCGGAACGTGCGGAGGCGGGCGCCCTTGTTCCGCCAGCCCTCGGGGTTCGGGAAGGCGGGGCCGCCGAAATCACGGGCGAAGGCCGCGGAGAGCGCGTCGGTCAGGCGTTGCATCACGTCGGGTTCGGGCATGGGGCTCATCCGGCGGCGCGCGTGTCGCGTTCGAGGTCCTGGACCGCCCGGCCGAAGGCCTCCGGATCGAGCTGTCGCAAGGCGAGGAGCGCGGCGACGCGGTGCAGGCGTGCCTCCGCGAGGTCCGACCGCACGAGCGCCTCGCGCGCCGATTGCGCCTGGCCTGCGCGGATCCGCGCGGTCGCGCGGGCGAGCGCGAAGACGCCGAGCAAAAGGAGGAGCGCGCCGACGCCGAGGAGGAGCGACGCGAGGAGCGCGCCCTCCGGGGCGAAGAGGGCCCGAAACCCCGCAATGGAGGCGAGGACGACGATCCCCACGAGCGCGACGACCGCGCCGATCGCGCCGAGCCGATCCATCCACGCCGCCCGCGCGTGCTGCCGCATCGCGATCCCGCGGTGCAGATCGGCCTCGCGATCGAGCCGAACGGCGAGCTCCGCGAGCGGGTCCTCGCCCACGACCTCGGGCAGATCCGCCTGCGCGAGGATCTCCGAGGCCTGGGCCGCGGTCGGATCTTCGAGCGCGCGCAAGGCCGTGCCCGCGCCGCTCTTCACGGCCCGCGCCGCCCGGTCCGCCGCGGGCGCGACGCGACCTTCGATCGCCGCGCCCACGTCCCGCGCGATCGTCTTCGCGCGGTCCTTGATCCGCGGCGCTTTCGGCTCGGCGTCGCCCTCCTCGGCCGTCGCCACCTTGCCCCAGCCGCCGCGCTCGGCTCTCGTCGTCTCTTCCATGGCTCGCGCTCTCTGCCCCGGGATCGGGGCGGAAACGATACAGAAACGTCCTTCGAGTGCCAAGCGCCGCCACGCGCCCGGGGCGAACCGCCTTGCGACGAAGGGCCCGACTTCGATAGAGTCGCGGCTACCATGTGGGCCCGAGCGCAAAATTCCTCTCTGCCGGGCGCCCTCGCGCGCGCGGCGGCGCTCGTGCTCGCCGGAGGGTTGTTTCCAGCCTCGGGATGTGGGCTCCGGGTCGCCGAGAGCCCGACGCAGCCGATCCCGTGTTTCCATGCGATGGACTGCCCGCCCTCGGACGATCCGTGTGTCGTCTCCACCTGCTTCGAGCAGCAGTGCGCGATGGTCGCGGCGGCGCAGAACACGGTGGTGCGCGAGCAAAAAGCGGGCGATTGCCGCATGCAGGTATGCGACGGCAATGGGCACGTGATGGAGATCGACGACGAGGTCGACGTCCCGGCCGACGACGGCAACGCGTGCACGATAGCGATGTGCAAGGAGAGCGCGGGCGTGCACGAGCCAGGCCCGGTCGGCGAGTCGTGCGGCGAAGACGGCGTGTGCAACGGCAAAGGCGCGTGCGGCGCGTGCTTGCCAGAGGCCGAGCGCTGCGAGGGGAACGCGGTCGCGACGTGCAGCGAGGAGGGCGCGTGGAAGACAGCGGCCTGCCCCGAGGGACGCCCGATCTGCGCGGGAAAGGCGTGCGTGGGGATCCGGCAAATCGCGGCCGGCGGGGCGCATACCTGCGCGCTCTTCGAGGATGGGTCGGCGCGTTGCTTCGGCGCGGCGGGCGTGCGGCGCGGCGCGTATGGAGCGCCGCCGGTCCCGGGCGTCGTGGGCGCGGTCGAGCTCGCGCTCGGGGGCGCGCACGCTTGCGCGCGGCGGGCCGACGGGACGGCGCTTTGCTGGGGTCACAATGCATTCGGCCAGGTCGGCGACGGCACGACCGACGGGCCTCGCCCGCCCACACAGGTCCTCGGCCTCGCAGGCGCCACCGCGATCGCGGCGGGCGCGGCGCACACCTGCGCGATCGTCGGCGGCGGCAAGGTCGTCTGCTGGGGACGCGGCGACCGCGGGCAGCTCGGCGCCAAACCCCCGGGACCCGCGGGCAAACCCCCGGCGACCGAGGTCCCCTCGCCTCTCCCGGCGTCCCCGGGCGGCCGCGCGCCTTCGGCCGTCGCGGGCCTCTTCGGCGCCACGAAAATCGCGCTCGGCGGCCGCCATGCTTGCGCGCTCGGGCCCGGGGGCCTGGTCGCCTGCTGGGGCGAGGACGAGAGCGGCGAGCTCGGCAGTGTCCGCCCACCCTCGTCCCCCGCCAAACCCCGGCCCGGCCCGCGCCCCACGCCGCGCCTCGTCTCCGTCAAGGGGATCGAGGGGGCGATCGCGATCGCGCTCGGCGCCGCGTTTGGGTGCGTGCTGCTCGCGGACGGGTCCGTGCGCTGCTGGGGCGACAATACGGCGGCGCAGCTCGGCGACGGCACGACGGACGCGCGGGCGGAATCGGTGGTCGTGAAAGGCGTGGCCGGCGCGACGGCGATCGCGCTCGGCGCTGAGCACGGCTGCGCGCGGACGGAGGGCGGCGCGGTGACGTGCTGGGGCAAGAACGATCATGGCCAGCTCGGCGACGGCAGCACCGAGGCGCGGCTTTCTCCCGTCCTCGTGCCCGGCCTCGCGGGCGTGCGCGCTCTCTCCGCGGGCGGCGCGCACACGTGCGTGATGCTCGACGGCGGCGCGGTGCGATGTTGGGGCGGAAATGGCGCCGGCGAGGTCGGCGACGGCACGACCTCGGATCGGGGCGCCCCCACGGCCGTGACCTGGTGACGATTTTATGACCAGTCGCGCCTCACACGGACGGCGCGCTCGGATATACTGCCCCCGGCTCGGAGGTGCATGACATGAAGCTTTTCTGGGGTTGCTTGAGTTTGCTTACGATCGGCCTCGCCGTCGGCTGCAGCGCGACGGGGGGCGGCAGTCAATTCGACAATGAAGGCGGAAGCTCGGGGGAAGGAGGCTCGGGCCAGGGCGCGGGGAACCAGGGCGGCAGCGGCGGCGGCTTCATCCCCGGCTCGGGCGGCAGCGGCGGGTTTGGGCCCGGCGACGATTGCAGCGACGCGGCCAAGCTGATTTACGTGCTCTCCGACGCGAACGATCTCTACAGCTTCGATCCGCCGGCGAAGAAGTTCACGAAGATCGGCCAGCTCGGCTGCCAGACGACGATGCAGCCGAACTCGATGGCCGTCGACCGGAACGCCGTCGCGTGGGTGAACTACGTCGAGTCCGACCCGTTCTTCGGGGACGATACGAACGGCGTGATCTACAAGGTGAGCACGAAGGACGCGAGCTGCGATCCGGCGCCCACGGTGAATCTCATCTCGAATTGGTTCCGCCTCGGGATGGGTTTTTCCACGAACGACGGCGGGATGGGCGAGACGCTCTACATCACGGGCACGGGCACGATCGGCGCAGGCGATAGCCCCGGGCTCGGGAAGATCAACCCGCTCTCGTTCAGCGTGGAGACGATCGCGAACTTCTCCCCCTCCACGTTCAAGGGCCAGAGCGCCGAGCTCACGGGCACGGGCGACGGCCGGCTCTTTGGGTATTACACGACAACCCCGGTGCAGGTCGGCCAGATCGACAAGGTGACGGGCGCCGTGACGAACACCAAGGCGATCACGGGCCTGGAGACGCCCTCGGCGTGGGCATTCTCGTTCTGGGGCGGATCGTTTTACCTCTATGCCGCCGCGAGCCTCAGCAATTCGAACGTGACGAAATACGACCCCGCGACGGGCGCCATCGACAATGCGTACATGAGCGACATCGGCTTCCGCATCGTCGGGGCGGGCGTCTCCACGTGCGCGCCGCTGGAGCCGCCGAAGTGACATGACGAACGGGCGCAGGCGAACCCTGCGTCTGGGCGCAGGTCGGCGAGCCTCGTATCGCGGAACTCCTCCAGGAGGAGGGGACGTGCCGGGGGCTCCTCCGGGAGACGCTGACGGTGCCAGGAACAGAACGGACGGACGAACGGTTCGGCGTGGACGACGTGGCGTTCATCGTCGCGAGGGTGTTGACTTGCGCCCCGTCTCGGACGTAGCGTTCGCCTGGTCTCTGTCGGAGAAAGGATCCCAGGAGTGCAACAGAATCCCGGTTATGGTGGCGGCTACGCTGGCGCGCAGGCGGGCGGCGCTTCGTTCCAGGTCATGACGATCGACGCGGGCTGCGGCGGCACCATCGAGCACAGCAAGATCTCGGACCTGTCGAACCAGATGGCGGCGCAGGGCTTCGTGCTCTCGCACGTCTTCATGGACGTCCGGAGCGCGTTCGGCCCGTTCTGCCCGAAGCGCTGTGCCGTGCTGGTCTTCAAGCGTGGCTGATCGCTCATCCCCGCGCAGGCTCGAGCTCGCGGGGGTGCCTCCGGCTGCGTTCGCGCTGAGCGAACTCGGCCGTTATCCTTCCTTCGCTCATCATCCGACCTGCGGGCGGCACGATCATCACCTCGTCCGCCCGTTTGGCGTGCCCTTGTGCCTGGGCTGTGCCTGCATGTACCCGGGCATCGCGGTCGCGCTCATCGCCCTTTTCTTCGTTTCACCTACGCACGACGTGGCGACCGCTTTCAAGGTCGCCATGGCGGCCCTCGGCTGCGCCGTGCCGACCTTCTTTCAGCCCTTCATCCAGCGCCGCTGGTACAAGATCCCCGCGCGCTTCGTCCTCGGCGTGGGCTTTGGCCTCGTCGCGGGCGCCGCCTGGCTCCTGCCGAACACCCTTTTGGGGTGGGCCATCCGCGCCGCGCTCGTCGTGACGACCGTCGGCCTCGGCACGGCGGCATTACGCCTCCGCGCCAAACGCCTTGACGACCCGTGCAAGAGCTGCCCTTGGGGCGCCTTCCCGGTCTGCGCGCACAACCTGCCGGCGCTGCGTCGTATCCGAGAGCAGCAAGGGCCCGACCCGTTTGTCGACTCGCTCCTCGCGGAACTCGAGCCCCTCGCGCCCTACCCGCCTCGCCTCGGCGAAACCCCCCCGGTCCAGCGGCAGGGCCAGTTCCAGTTCCACGCCCCGCCGCCGAACCCCTGATCGAAGCGTAAGCTCAGGTCGCCGTCCACGGATCGGAGCGCTTCGCGATCCACCCGGCGACCTTCGGCCAGATCTGCTTCGGGCCTTTGCTCGACGTCGACAAACCGATGTGACCGACGGGGAAGCGCATGATCTCCTTGTCGGTGGAGCGCACGATCGTGTTCAGGATCTCGCTCGATTTCGGGGGCGCGATTGTGTCGTTGTCGGCGATGATGTTGAGCAGCGGGACCTGGATCGTCGAGAGGTCCACGGTCTGCCCGGCGACCTTCATGCGGCCGGTGCAGAAGTTGTTGTACTGGTAGCAATCCTTGATGTATTGCCGGTAAATCTCGCCGGGGAACTGCACGTTGTCCGAGGCCCAGTGCTCCATGCCGAGGAACGTGGTGACGAAGTCGGGGTCGTCGATCCGGCGGCAGACCTCGAGCCATTTCGTCATGCGCTGGACGGGCGCCATCGACGAGAAGCCCGTCTCCATGAGCTCGATCGGCACGTTGCCGTAGGCGTCGACGAGCGCGTCGACGTCGAAGCGGTTCGGCTTCGTCCATTCGGCGAAGACGCCGCCCTCGTGGAAATCGACCGGCGTCGCCTGCGCCACGAAATTGCGGAGCCCCTGCGGGTGAAGCGCCGCATAGGCGAGCGCCATCGTGCCGCCCATGCAGTAGCCGTACATCGTGAGGTCCTTCGCGCCGCTGAGGCGCAGCGCCCACTTCACGGCGTTCTTGACGAGCACGTTGAGCACGTCGTCCCAGCCCATTCGCCGCTCGGCCGAGCCGGGCGTGCCCCAGTCGATCGCGTAAACGTCGAAGCCCTGACCGACCATGAATTCGATGAGGCTCCGGCCGGGCAGGAAGTCGAGGATGTAATACCGGTTGATGAGCGAGTAGACGAAGAGGATCGGCGTCGCGTGCTTGCGCACGGCGGGCTCGAAGCGGAGCAGGCGCATCTTGCCGTTCGTGTAGACCACCTTGTGCGGGGTCGGGGCGAGCGGGGGCTCGCCGATGTCCGCAGCGCGGAGGAGGAACGGTTTTACGTAGTGGTACGGGCTCATCGAGCCCTTCTGCGCGGCGTGCAGGAGCTCACGCGAGAGCTCGATCTGGCCATTCACGAAGGCGCGGAGGCGCGCTGTGGTCGATTGCGTCGTCATGGCTTATTCCGTCCTTCTCCGCGTCAGGAGGGGCGATCGGTCGCCGTGTTGCCGGGAGCGGGCGGGCGCGGAGCCTCGCCCCCTTGCGCCAGGGCGCGGCTCTTTTCGAGCGCCTCGATCACGGCTTCGAGCTGGTACGAGAGCGCCTCGATCTGATTTCTGACGTCGCGCACCTCTTCGCGCAGATCGTCCATCTCCGTCGAGGTGGGCAGGCGGAAGAGGTGGAGCCAGTTCTCCTGGGCCTCGACATACGCGGCGCGGGCGCGCAAGGCGCGGTTCAAGACGCCGCCCGCGAGGTTCAGGTACCGTTCGCTGCCGCCGAGGCGATCGAACGCCTTGGTCATGCCCTTCTCGGCGGCGACGAATGCCTTGCCTGTCGGCGTCTCGGGCCCGAGCCAGTGCCCGAGGCCCTTCACCACGCGGGTCAAGAGCTTGGGTTCCTTTTTCGCCACGGCATCCTCTCCCTCTCGCGCGTTCACCGCGCGTACGTTTCCTTCAGCTCTCTCTTCAAAATCTTGCCGGCCGCCGAAATGGGCATCGCCTCCACGAAGACGACCGATTTCGGCACCTTGTATTTCGCGAGGTGATCGCGGCAATGGGCCAGGAGCGCCTCCTCGGTCGCGCTCGCTCCGGGCTTCGTGATCACGATCGCCCGGCCGACCTCGCCCCATTTCTCGTCCGGAACGCCGATGACCGCGACCTGCGCCACGGCCGGGTGCTCGTAAAGGACCTTCTCGATCTCGGCGGGGTAGACGTTCTCGCCGCCCGAGATGAACATGTCCTTCTTGCGGTCGGCGATGGAATAGAAGCCGTCCTCGTCGACGCGGGCCATGTCGCCCGTGTGGAACCAGCCCTCTTCGTCCACGGACGCCGCCGAAGCCTCGGGATTGTTGAAATACCCCGAACACGCGCTCGGGCCCTTGAGCACGAGCTCGCCGACCTCACCCACGGGCAAGGGGCGGTTGTCGTCGTCGACGATCCGCGCGTCGATGAAATAGTTCGGCTTGCCGATGCTGCCAGCCTTCGCCTCGGCATATTCGGGGTCCATCGAGAAGATGCCCGGGCCGAACTCGGTCATCCCGAACCCCTGCTTGAACACGACCCCGTGTTTTTCCCGGTACGCGCGGAGGATCGGCACGGGCAAGGGCGCGCCGCCGCTCGTGAGGAAGCGCAGGGACGCGAGCTTCGCCGATTCGAAGCGCGGCGATTGCATCATCATCTGGTATTGCGTCGGCACGCAAAAGAGCACCGTCGCCTTCTCGCGCTCGATGAGCGAGAGCATGTCGTCGGCAGTCCATTTGCGCATGATGACCACCGTCCCGCCGAGCGTGAGCAGGGGCAACGTGTAGACGAAGAGCGCGCCCGTGTGGAACATCGGCGTGTGCGTGAGCGTCACGTCCCCGCGCGCGAGCTCGTGGACCACCGTGTTCAGCGTGTTCCACGCGATCATCCGGTAGGAGATCTTCGCGCCTTTCGGCAGGCCCGTCGTGCCGCCCGTGAAGAGCAGGCAAACGATGTCCTCGGCCTCCACCGCGTCGTTCTTCACGGGCCGCGCCTCGCGCGCCTGCACCGTCTCCGTATAGGGGCGGCTCCCCTCGATGCCCTCGCCGTCGAGGTGCAGCCACGTCTTGACGGACGCACACGCGGAGAGGCCCGCGATCTCGCTGATTCCAGCGCGAAAATCGTCGCCGAAGAGCATCACCTTCGGCTCGGTCTGGTAGACGAGCTCGGCGATTTCGCGCGGATGGCTACGCCAGTTGAACGGCACGAGCACCGCGCCGAGCTTGGCGCACGCGAAAAACGCGTCGAGGAACTCGACGCCGTTCATCGCGAGGATTCCGATGCGATCGCCCTTCGCGACTGCGGCCTCGTCCCGCAGGAAGCCGGCGAGCCGATTCGCGCGGCGGTTCATTTCGCGATACGAAAAGCGGCCCGCGTCCCCCTTGGCCACGTCGACGACGGCGAGCGATTCCGGGAAATACCGCTCACCGCGCTCCATCCAGTCCCCGATGTACATGCTCTTGTTCTCCGCTCGCCGGCGCGTGCTTTCGGTGGTTCGCCCGGACAGAGCCGAGCTTACGCGAGCTCGACGTGGCTTGGAAGGCCGCTCAAAGGAAGGGCGCGCCGAACGTGTCGCCCGCGCGCTCCGTCGCTTCGCGCGCCATCCGCTGCCATTCCGCGGCGATACGCGCGCCGTAGAGGAGCGACGCCTGGCCGATGCGCGCCATGCCCCGGAGCACGAGCCCGATCTGCGCCGCGCCCGCCGTCTCCAGCGCGTCGAGCCCCTCGAACAAGTCCGCGTACGCGCGGTGTCCCGGGAAGACTTCGCGGTTTTGCTGCACCTGCGAATCCACCTGTTCGCTCATCGCGTGCTCCTCACCCCGGAAGGATCGCCTTGCATTCCAGGCGAACCCCGTCTGTTGGGAGCCGAACCTAAACCCCGCCTTTTGCTGTGTCAAGCGGACTTTGTTGCACTGCAACAAGGCTCCTCAAGGCTCGCGGCGTTTCTTGGAGACGATGCGCTTGAGCTCGTCGAGCTCGCGGCGGAGCGCGGCGATCTCCTCGGCCTGCTCGTCGCGTTCGTTCGTGTCGGGCGGAGGGACCTGCTCCTCGGGCTCGGGATCCCGCGGCGAGGACCAGGGCGCGCTCTTGCCACCGCCGAGCATCGCGTTGAGGAAAGGGAGCGCGCCGAGGGGGCCCATCGGAAAGACGCGCGCGCCTTTCTTTGCGAGCAAGTAGATGTCGAGCGCCCAGATCACGGTGCGTTCGAAAAACTCGGCCAGCGCGTCGTCGCCCATGCGGATGAGCTGGCGCAGGAGCGGCACCGGCAAGAGGCGCGCAGCGCCGCGGCTCTCCAGGATGATCTGCGCGAGCGTCGCCTGCGTCAGGTCGCGGCCCGTCTTCGCGTCGACGACCTCCACGTCGTCGCCACGCCGGACGCGCGCCTCCACCTCTTCGAGCGTGACGTAACGGCTCGCCTCGGTGTCGTACAGCCTCCGGTTGCCGTACTTCTTCACGACCATGCGGACGGTCGTACACCCCGATCGTCCAGATCGCAATCGCTTGTTGCAACGCAGCAATGCACGCGAGCCATTCCACCGCGCGCGCGGCTTTGCTACGCAGGGCGCCATGCATCTCGGCGACTGGCTCGGACGACGCGCGGCGTTAACACCCGACAAGGTAGCGCTGCTCGACAATGGAGCAGGCGGGCGGCCCCTGACGTACCGAGCCTGGGATCACACCGCGAACCGCACGGCGCATTTCCTCCGGGAGAGGCTCGGGGTGCGGCGCGGCGACCGGGTCGCGGCGCTCGCGATGAACGACGTCGTGATGCTCGATCTCTGGTTCGCGTGCGGCAAGCTCGGCGCTATCTTCACGCCGCTGAACTACCGGCTGACGCCCGGCGAGCTCGGTCAGTACCTCGCCGCGACGACGCCCGAGGTGCTCGTCTACGGGCCCGCGTTCGCCGCCACGAGCGAGGCGCTGCGGCGCGAGGCGAGCTTCGTCCCGCGCGTGTTCGTGGCGACGCACGGCGCGTCGCGGGCGCGCGGAGACGACGTGGATCTCGGCGAGCGCGACGCGGCCACGGACAGGCCGCCGCCGGCGTTGCAGATCGGCTGGGACGAACCCTGGGTGCTCTGCGGGACGGGCGGGACGACGGGCACGCCGAAGGCCGCGATGCTGACGTACCGGTCGATCACGGCGAACGCGGTGAACACGATCTCGAGCTTCAGCCTGTCGTCCTCGGACGTGGCGCTGCTCAACGCGCCGCTCTTCCACACGGGCGGGCTCAACGTGTTCACGGCGCCGCTCGTGCTCGCGGGCGGCACGTCCGTGGTCTGTCGCGCCTTCGATCCGGACGAGGTGTACACGGGCGTGCGAGATCAAGGCGTGACGGTGTTCTTTGGTGTTCCAACGATGTTCCTCGCGCTGTCGCAGCATCGCCGGTTCGCCGAGGGCGAACTCCGGAGCTTGCGCATCTGCATCAGCGGCGGCGCGCCGTGCCCGGAGCCGCTCTTCCACACGTACTGGGAGCGAGGGATCGACCTGAAGACGGGCTACGGGCTGACCGAGGCGGGGCCGAACAATTTCTGGCTGCCGCCCGCGGACGTGCGTCGCAAGGTGGGATCCGTGGGCGCGCCGCTGTTTTTCGTGGAGGCGCGGGTCGTCGATGCGGCGCGCGAGTCGGTTCGTCCGGGCGAGGTGGGCGAGCTCGAGGTGCGTGGTCCGCACGTCTTCGGCGGCTATTGGGGTCGGCCCGAGGAGACGGCGAAGGTGCTAGTGGCGGGGGACGGGGGCGCAGCTCCGCTCGCCGGAGCGAAGCCCCCGAACGATGGCCGATGGTTACGGACGGGGGATCTCGCGCGGTGTGATGACGAGGGGCATTTCTACATCGCGGGCCGCAGCAAGGATCTCCTGATTTCCGGGGGGGAAAACGTGTATCCGGCCGAGGTCGAGGCCGTGCTCGCGGCGCACCCGTCGGTCGCGGAAGCGGCGCTCCTCGGCGTGCCGCATGAAAAATGGGGCCAGGTGGGCCGGGCGATCGTGGTGCTCGCCCCGGGCGCGCCGCCCGACGCGGAGTCGATCCTCGCGCACTGCCGCGCGCGGCTCGCGAAGTACAAGGTCCCGCAGTCGGTCGTGTTCGTCGACGCGCTGCCGCGCACGGGCGCGGGCAAGATCGACAAGAAGGCGCTGGAAAAACAGCACGGCTGAGCGCCGCGCGTGATCAGGCGGTGGCGCGCGGCGGGAGCGCGGCGCGCACCTGATCCACGAGATGCGCTTCGGGCAGGTGCTTGGGGACCGCGCCGTGCACGCCCATCACCTTCGCGAGGCGCTCGAGCGGCCCAGGCTCCATGTTGCTGCAGAGCAGCACCTTCACCGCGCCGCGGCCGAAGGCGTCGCGGATCATGCGGACGAGCAAGGGGCCATCGAGCTTCGGCATGTTGACGTCGAGCAACACGACGTCGCAGACCGTCTCGCGAATCGCCTGCAAACTGCCGAAGGGGCCACGGTGAAACCGTGCGGAAAAACCCGCGCTCTCCAGGGTGCGCACAGCGCTGGCGCCGAAGGCCGCGTCGTCGTCGATGATCAGGATGCGCGGCATCGGACCGTCCTTCCGTGCGCGTTCCTCGGCGCACCCGACCAGGCTCACCTCGCCGTGCCGACGAGCGCGGCCTTGCTCGGGCCGAACCACCGAGAACCGTTACGTTCCTCCGACCCCGAGGAAGCTTACCTATAAGGGGCGCCAGTTGTATGACGCCTGGTCATTGCGGGTACCGTTCCTCCGCTGGGGCGTCAAGGGCGTTTTCCAGAACGGGCGGTTGGTGCAACGTGCGGCATCGGACCGGTGGGCGCTCGCGGGGCGCGAGGACGGCGTCGACGAGCGCCCGGGCCTGGGGTATGGCTTGCCCGTCGCCATGACGTTCCAAGACATCATCCTGACGCTCCAGCGCTTCTGGGCCGAGCGCGGTTGCCTCATCGTGCAGCCCTACAACTCCGAGGTTGGCGCAGGCACGTACAACCCCGCGACGTTCCTCCGCGCGCTCGGACCGGAGCCGTGGAACGTGGCCTTCGTGGAGCCCTCGCGGCGGCCCTCCGACGGCCGCTACGGCGAGAACCCGAACCGAGCGCAGCAGTTCCACCAGTTCCAGGTGATCCTGAAGCCGAGCCCGCTGAACATCCAGGAGCTCTACCTGGAGTCCTTGCGCGCGCTCGGCACGGACCCGCTGCAGCACGACGTGCGCTTCATCGAGGACGACTGGGAGTCGCCGACGCTCGGCGCCTGGGGCCTCGGCTGGCAGGTGTGGCTCGACGGGCAGGAGATCTCGCAGTTCACCTACTTCCAGCAGATCGGCGGCATCGACTGCAAGCCGATCTCGGGCGAGCTGACGTACGGGCTCGAGCGCATCGCGATGTACCTGCAGGACAAGGACAGCATGTACGACCTCGACTACTCGCGCGCCGGCGGGCACGTGGTGCGCTACGGCGAGCTCTACCAGCGCGCGGAGTGGGAGTGGTCGACGTACAACTTCGAGGAGGCCGACGTGGAGGAGCACTTCGCGGCCTTCGACAAGTGCGAGTCCGAGGTGAAGCGGCTGCTCTTCCGAGGCGTGGACGCGACGGCGAAGGGCGCGAAGCCCGACCCGAAGAAGGCGCTCGTGTTGCCCGCCTACGACTTCGTGGTGAAGGCGGCGCACCGGTTCAACGTGCTCGACGCGCGCGGCGCGATCAGCGTGACGGAGCGGCAGAGGTTCATCGGCCGCGTGCGCGGGCTCGCGAGGCTCGTGGCCGAGAGCTACCTCGCGCAGAGGGAAGCGCTCGGGTACCCGCTGATGCCGAAGGTGGCCGAAGCGGCGGAGTAACAAGCGCGGAGGTTGGCAGCGCCGGGGGGGTTGGGGCACAGTGGCGGGCGCATGGCTCGTCCGAAGATCGTCCTGACGGAACAGTTGCATTTGCCCGCGCGCAAGGCGCGGGAGGTTCGTGCTGCGTGTGACCCTCGGTTCGATCTCGTCGACAAGGACCTGCGCCTCCTGCGTACCGACCTGTCCGCGGTGCGAGGCGGAAGCCGGACGAAGCGCATGGAGGAGTGCATCCGGGGCGCACTTGTCGGCACCTACCAGGTGCAACTCCTCAGCGGGCATCCTGGCAGCGGGAAGTCCACCGAGCTCCGCTGGCTGGAGGGGGAGCTTCGCAAGCCCAAGGACGACGTCGCGTTTCATGTGCTCTTCGTGGACGTCCAGGAGTACCTCGACGTCCGCGACGTCCAGCTCCCGGATTTCGTGACGGCGCTCTTCTCTGCGCTCCTCGACGATCCGCTTCTCGGCCTCCTCATCGACAAATCCACGGTCGCAAAGCAGACGGCCGGCAAGATGTGGAAGCGTGTGGTCTCCTGGCTCAAGGCCATTGGCCTGACGCTGGAAGCCGAGATCCCCGTCGGTGAAGCGAAGGTCAAGCTGGGTGTCATGAAGTCGCCCGGCGTGCAGAAGCGATTCCGCGACGTGAGCCGCGACCACGTCATCTCGTTGGTGACGGAGCTGCGAGAGCTGCTTCAGGCGCTTCGTCCGGTGATGGCCGAACATGGGACCGACGACCTGGTCATCATCGCGGACAACCTGGAGCGTGTGGAGCGCCTCCCGCTCGACGACGGGAGCAAGCGCACGACCCACGATTTGTTTTTCATCGAGCAATTGCCTTTGATTCAGGACGCCGACGTCCACATCATCGTGACCATCCCTGTTTCGCTGCATTTCACCCAGGGGCGCTTGCGACAGGCTTTCAGCGCGCCGAGTGACGTGGTCCTGCCGATGATCACGGTCCGCAAGCGAGGTCTGGACGTGGATGCGCCGGACGAAGCAGGCATTGCCGCGCTGCGGGGGCTGCTCGAAAAGCGTATCGCCCTGTCGGTGGTGTTCGCGGACGAGGACGCGATTCGTCATGCCATCATGCAATCCGGCGGCTGCCTTCGAGACTTGTTCCGCATCGTGACGACGGGAGCGCTGAACAAGCCTACGCTCGGCCTCACGCGGGCGGACGTGGACGATGTCCTGCGAGAGTTCGGAAGCAACATGGAGCGGCTCCTTCAGGGACGAGGCTTCTTGCGGGAGTTGCATCATGTCGTCAGGACGGGGTCGTTCCCGGACGACTTCGACGACGACTTGCGGCAATGGCTGCTCTACGAGCTCATCGTGCTCGAATACAACAAGGACACGTGGTACGACGTGCACCCGTTCGCGCGGCGGACGCGTGCCTTCCAGGACGCGGGGAAGGCGAAGGCGCCTGCATGAACCGCATCGCGCTCGACATCGACTCGAACGGTCGAGCGGATACGTTGCGCGAGGCGCTCGCGGGCAGCCTCGGGTTCACGATGATCTTCCTCCACGCGCCGCCGGGGCCCGTGCGGGAGGAGATCCTGGCGCGGTTGCGAGGGTGGGCGGGCCAGGACGAGGTGCCGCCGCTCGTGGAGGTGGAGCTTCAGCCGGGGGAGTGGCCGCATTATCGGCTGAGGGATCTCGGGCTCGAAGATGCCGAGCGGACGATGGTGGTGCTGACGGGGCTGGAGCAGCATATCGTGGGGGATCAGGCGTCCCCGCCGCTCGCGAGCTTCAACTTCGCGCGGGACGCTCTGCCGACATGGATCCCGGGGCCGCTCGTGATCGTGGCTTCGGACGAGGCGTTCGTGGCGCTTTCGCTGAGCGCACCGGATCTGGTGAGCTGGCGGGCGTATGAATTGAAGGTGCACGCGGCGGACGCGGGGCCGAAGAGCGAACCGCCGGCGAGGATGTTGTCGTATGAGCCCCCGGATCTGGACGCCGCGGCGGAGGTGGAGAGGTTATCGGGGATCTTGCAGGGGGTGCTCGAACGGAAGACGGGGCATTCGGCGATCGAAGCGGCACGGTTGCGGCTTCGGCTGGGGACGGCGCTCGCGCGGGCGTACCGGTACGCGGAGGCGGAGGAGGAGCTTTTGCGGGCGGTGCAGGCGTTCGAGGCGGAGGGGCGGGACGCGGAGCAGGCGGATGGGTTGTTCCGGTTGGGGCAGAGCGCGTACGGGCGCTCCGATCACGACACCGCACGCGCTCGCTACGAACAGGCCCTGCCGCTTTTCCGGAAGGTCGGCTCCGTCCTCGGCGAGGCCAACTGCATCCAGAGCCTCGGCGCCATCGCCCTCTACCGCTCCGATCACGACGCCGCACGCGCTCGCTACGAACAGGCCCTGCCGCTCTTCCGAAAGGTCGGCGACGCCCTCGGAGAGGCCAACTGCATCCAGAGCCTCGGCGACATCGCCCTCTACCGCTCCGATCACGACGCCGCACGCGCTCGCTACGAACAGGCCCTCCCGCTCTTCCGAGAGGTCGGCTCCGTCCTCGGCGAGGCCAACTGCATCCAGAGCCTCGGCGACATCGCCCTCCAACGCTCCGATCACGACGCCGCACGCGCTCGCTACGAACAGGCCCTGCCGCTCTTCCGAAAGGTCGGCGACGTCCTCGGCGAGGCCAACTGCATCCAGAGCCTCGGCGACATCGCCCTCCAACGCTCCGATCACGACGCCGCACGCGCTCGCTACGAACAGGCCCTGCCGCTCTTCCGAAAGGTCGGCAACGTCCTCGGCGAGGCCAACTGCATCAACAGCCTCGGTGACATAGCGCTCTACCGCTCCGATCACGACGCCGCACGCGCTCGCTACGAAGAGGCCCGCCCGCTCCACCAAAAGGTCGGCGACGTCCTTGGCGAGGCCAACTGCATCCAGAGCCTCGGCGACATCGCGCTCCGTCGCTCCGATCACGACACGGCCCGCGCTCGCTACGAAGAGGCCCGCCCGCTCCACCAAAAGGTCGGCGACGTCCTTGGCGAGGCCAACTGCATCCGAAGCCTCGGCGACATCGCGCTCGAACGCTCCGATCACGACGCCGCACGTGCTCGCTACGAACAGGCGCTCCCGCTCTTCCGAACGGTTGGCGACGTCCTCGGAGAGGCCAACTGCATCCTACGCCTCGGCGACATCGCGCGCGCGGACGGCGACGACGACACGGCGCGCGCCCAGTTCGAGCAGGCCCTCCACCTTTACAAGCGCATCGCCGAGCCGTTCTCCATCGGCTGGACCCACAAACGCCTCGCCACCCTCGCCCCCACCGAAGCCCTCTGCCGGCACCACCTCGAAGCCGCCCGCGCCGCCTGGTCCAGCATCGGGCGCGATGACCTCCTTGCGCAGCTCGACCACCTCGCCTGGCCGGACGAGGAAGCGACGGAGTGAGGGCGAGGACGCGTTCGGGGGAACGCGTCCTCGCGGTCAGGCGAGGGCTAGGACGCCCTTCGCGAACGTGACCACGCCCTTCGCGAACGTGACCACGCCCTTCGCGAACGTGACCACGCCCTTCGCGAACGTGACCGCGCCCTTCGCGAACGTGACCGCGCCCTTCGCGAACGTGACCGCGCCCTTCGCGAACGGGTCCGCGCCCTCCGCGAACGGGTCCGCGCCCTTCGCGAACGGGTCCGCGCCCTTCGCGAACGGGTCCGCGCCCTCCGCGAACGTGTCCGCGCCCTTCGCGAACGGGTCCGCGCCCTTCGCGAACGGGTCCGCGCCCTCCGCGAACGGGTCCGCGCCCTCCGCGAACGTGACCACGCCCTCCGCGAGGGCGTCCACGCCGTCACGCGTCCGGAATGAAATCCCGCCGCGTGCAGATCGCGACCACCGGCAAACCCGCCTGGCGGATCGCTTCAGCCCCACCTTCGAGCCGATCCACGATCGCCACCACGCCCACCACGCGCGCGCCCGCCGCCGTGATCTTGTCGACGGCCTTCAGCGTCGACCCGCCCGTCGTGATCACGTCCTCCAGCATCACGACCGACATCCCCGGCACGATCGCGCGATCCCCCTCGATGAGCCGCTTCGAACCGTGGTCCTTCGCCTCCTTGCGCACGTACAGCGCCGGGAGCGGGCGGCCGCGGACGAAGCTCGTCAGCGAGACGGCGCTCGCGAGCGGGCAGCCGCCGAGCTCCACGCCCGCGACCGCGTCACATCGCGGCAGGCCGTCGAGCGCGTCGAACATGAGCGCGCCGAGGAGGAAGTGCCCCTCGGCGGTCAAGGCCGTCTGCTTGCAGTCGATGAAAAAGTCGCTCTCGCGCCCGGAGGCGAGCACGACTCGCTTGCGTTCAAACGATCGCTCGCGGAGCAGCTCGACGAGCCGCTCGCGCTCGGTTTTGCTCATTTCCCTGCGCCCTTCCCGCGCCGGATCTGCGCCTTGGCACCCTTGGGCACCGCAGGCACGACCGGGGGCGGGGGGCCGCCGGAATTCACCGCCGGAGCGCTCTCCGGCTCCTCGTCGGATGCCGCGGCCGCAGGCTCGGCCACCGGGGCCGGAGGCGGCGCCACGGGCGCAGGCGCAGGACGCGCAGGCGGCGGGCGCGGCGCAGGCGCAGGACGCGCAGGCGCAGGCGCGGGGCGAGCGGCAGGCGCCGCAGCGCGGGCAGGAGGCGCCGCCACGGGACGCGCAGGCGCCGCCGCAGGAGCAGGCGCGGCACGACCACGCGGTGCCGCCTGGGCAGGCGCAGCAGCCGTCGCAGCAAGGGCGCGGACGGGCAGCGGGGCGCCGGTCGAGACGTTGCCTCGCACGAGCGCGCCGGGCCGGATGCCGATCTGCGGCGCGCCGATGTCGCCGACGACACGCGCGCCGGGCTCGAGCACGACGAGCTCGGTCGCCGACACGTTGCCCGCGACGGCGCCGCGCACGATGATGCGGCGGCCGGAGACGTCGCTCTTGACGAGCGCCGTCTCGCCGATGAGGAGCTCGCCCTGAACGGTGACGCTTCCCTCCACGAAGCCGTGGAGGTCGAGGTCCCCGTCGCCGCGAATGGAGCCGCGGATCGTGGTCCCGCGGCCGATGGTCGAGGGGGTCGTCATCGGCTTACACGTCCATGTCGACGTTGCCCTTGAACGAGGCACCGTCCGCGATGGTCAGCCGCGCCGCCTTGACGTCGCCGACGAGGCGCCCGCCGGTGAGCAGATCGACGCGATCCGAGGCGCTCACGTTGCCCGTCACGTTGCCGCCGACCGAGAGCGACGAAGCCGCGACGTCCGCTTCGACGACCGCGCCTCCCTCGACGGTCACGCCGCCGTCGACGCTCAGCTTGCCGCGCACCGTGCCGGCCACGACCACCTCCTCGTCGGAGGTGATCTCACCCTCGATCGTGATGCCGCTGCCGATGATCGTACCCGCCACCTTCCACGCTCCCTCGCCGCGCGCGCCGCAGCACGTTCGTGTTCCTCGGAAAAACTTTTACCGACCGCCGGCGCGGCCACCCGTGAGCTCGGCCGGCAGCTCGAAATCCGCTTCGATCCGCCCCGCGAACTCGGCGCCTTCGTCGAGGCTCACCTCGGTGCCGCCGAGGTTGCCCGAGACCTTCGCCGACGCGCGAATCGCCACGGGGCCACGCGCCGAGACGTCGCCGGTCAGCGTGCCGGCGATCGTCACGACCCCGGCCTCGACGTCGCCGTTGATCTCGGCGCCTTCTTCGATCACGAGCTCGCCCGTGAGGCTCACGCCGCCCTCGACGTGGCCCTCCACGCGCAGATCTCCCTCGCCCACGACGCGGCCACGCACGCGCGTGCCGCGCCCGAGCACGGAGCCGCTCGTATCGAGATCGTTCTCTTGCATCGCCGGCGCTCGGACCATGGACCTCTTCTCCACGTTCGCGTCCGCCACGGCGAAACACGCGCGGGGCGGAAAGCGCGCGCAAGCTACTCCAAGGCGATCCGGCCCGCAACGCCTGTCTGTCGGGGCCGCGCCCTCCGCGGCGAGCGAAGCGTCCCTCACGGAAACATGCCACCATGCGGCCCGTGCCTTCCGCGACCGTACGGCTCGACGCACCTCGGACCGCCTTGCGTGAGATCGCCAAGGGCTCCGCGTGGCTGCTCGGCACCGCGGCGGCCGTGCGCCTCGCGGAGGTCGTCGTCGGTCGCAATCCGCTCGTCGCTGCGCTCGTCGGCGCGATCATCGTGGACCTCGGGACGTACCGCGTGGGCGTGCGATGGGACCCCGACCCGAGCACCGGCAAGGAGCCACGAGCGCGCGCGTTCCGTGGCATCGGGCTCGGCCTCGGCGTCGCGCTCGTGCTCGTCGTGGTGCCGCTCCTCGTGGCCGTGCTCGCGGGGTTTGCCACGGTGAGCGCGGGCAGCCCGTCGAGCTCGCTGGGGTTTGCCCTGCTGCGCGCGGCGGCCGTGGCGACGCGGGACGAGCTGCTCTACCGGGGTTTGCCGCTCGTGGTCGCGGCGCGCGCGGGGCTCGGTCCGCGCTTCGGGATCGGGTACGCCGTGCTCGCCGGCGTCGCCGCGCTCGCGCTCGTGCCGGGTGCGTCGTGGGAGGCGCTCGTGCTCGCGGCCGCGCAGGGCGCGCTCTTCGCGGTGCTCTGGGCGCGCACCGGCGTCGCGTGGGCGTCGGTCGCGGCGCATGCGGGCTTCACCCTGCTCGCGGGCGTGGGGCTGCGCGGCGGGCTGCTCGACGTGACGTGGAAGAGCGGGCTGCTCGGAGACGGGCCGCGCGCGCGTGGCGTGGTCGCGCTCGTGGCTGCGGCCGTCGCGGTGGGGATGGCGATCGCGGCGTGGAAGAAACTTCCGGCGAGGGCGGTCGAAACAGCGGACGCGTAGAGACGCTGTCCAGCGCAATGCAACGCGGGCAGCGCGGAGCGGCGATGGACGTCGCAATCGTGCGAGTCGTATCCGAGCCGGAGGCTTTACGGGAGCTACGGGATCGGATACCTCGAATGGTATGGCTCTCTCGGGCGGCTCGATACAGGCGACGCACGTGCGTGGTTTCGTTGTGCAGGGGGCGCTCGCCGCGGCGGCTTGTCTCCTCGCCGCGGGCTGCAAGGAAGGTGGTGCCGAGCCCACCGCCGAGCCCGACCGCGCGACGATCCAGCCGGAAGCCAAGCCCGAAGCGAAGGAGGCGTCCGCCGCGCCCGAAAAGCCCGCGCCCGCGGCCCCGGCCGCGAAGGCGCCCGAAAGCGAGGGAAACGCCGGCGCGGCACCGGCGCACGAGGCGCCCAAAGCAAAAGCAGCCGACCCGGCCCAAGCAGACGCCGCCAAAAAAGCTGCGCCCAGCGCTGCGCCCGAGCCTGCGCCGGCGC
This sequence comes from Polyangium sorediatum, assembly GCF_029946465.1. Lineage (NCBI taxonomy): Bacteria > Pseudomonadati > Myxococcota > Polyangiales > Polyangiaceae > Polyangium > Polyangium sorediatum. The sequence goes on along the minus strand of NZ_JARZHI010000011.1, from coordinate 49,584 downwards.
CCCCGCCTGCCACCACGCCCGAGCCTCCGCCCGCGGTTGCCGCCGCCCCGGCGCCCACGCCCGAGCCGCCTCCGCCGGTCGTCTCCCCGAAGGTGGGCGAGCAGAGCTTCAGCCTGTGGATGCAATCGTCAGGCCGGTACAAGGCCGGGGAGCAAGGCTTCGTCGAGGTGGTGCTCGTCCCGAAGGGCGAATTCCACTGCAATCAAGAATATCCGTACAAGATGAAGCTCGGCGCGGCGGCCGCGGGCGTCACGTATCCCACGCCGATCGTGCGGACCGAGGGCGTGAGTGTCTCCGCGAGCCGCGCCGTGATGCGCGTGCCGTTCGTCCCGCAAAACGCCGGCGACGCGCAGGTGTCGGGCAAGTTTTACTTCTCGGTCTGCACGTCCGAGCAATGCGTGATCGACAACCGCGACGTGGCGGTGACCGTGAAGGTGGAATGACCGGCGCCGCCCAGCCACCTATGGCTTCTCCACCTTGACCCGCGCGTGCCCCGTCGCCGCCTGCCCACTCCCCGCGGCGAACACCTTGATCACGTATTCACCGGCCTCGACCGGCAGCTTCACGCGAAACTCCGCGCGCCCTTCATGCAACGCTCCTTCGAGGCGCGTGATCACCTTGTCCGAGGCCGCGGCATAGGTCTTTCGTAGCACCTCCCACGCCTGTTCTTCGGGCATCGCTTCCAGCTCGGCCTCGCCCGGGATCTTCGTCCGCACCACGCTGCGCTTCGTCTCGACCGTGAGGAGCGCCGTTCCCGTCGGAATCCCGGAGGCCTCCACCGAAATGGCCACCTCGGCGCCCGGCGCGCGTGACTCGGGCCCTCCCGCGAGCTTCACCACGGCGCTCGCCGGGTATTGCAACACCGTCGCCGGATCGCCGAGCAGGTTGTAGAGGCCCAAGTGCTCCTCCGCGAGCTCCACCGGATCCGATTGAAAGAGCAACGGCGCGAGCGGGACCTCCCCCTCGTGCATTCTCCGCTTCGCAGTCACGATCCCCTCCCCGATCGTCGGCGCGCGCTCCTCGACGAACGTCTGCACGATCGCCTCTCCATAAAGCGCATTCGGATACGGGTGGCTCTCGCGGCTCGACGCAAACGTGGCGATCACGCCCTCCGGGTTCATGACGAGGGCCTCCGCGATGGAGCGGCGCCCGTTCCGGAGATCAAAAAACCCCGTGCTGCATGTGATCGCCACGAAAAAGGGCTTGCCTTCGGGGATTCGCACATGCGCCAAATCCAGCATGTTCCCGGTGCTGTACCGAGCGCCGTTGAAGCGGACGGTGTCGAGGAACATCGGCGACCCGTGGCCGACGTAGCCCGCAATCAGCGCGCCCGCGCCGAGCCGCTCGACGAGCCGATGGCCAAGCTCCGGGAAGGGATACGCGTACGGCGACCCTGCCTTCGGGAACACGATGTCCACGTCCCAGTCGTAGGGGACCTGCTCGTCCAGGACACGCGTCATCCTTCTCTCGATCAGGAGATCGGCGACCGGGCCAAACCGCGCCGGCGCGCTGAACAGCGAGATGCTGCGGCGCCACGCGCGCTCGGTGCGCGCCGTCTCGTACGCGATCACCTTCTTCGCGAAATCACGCGCCTCGTCCGCGGTCCGCGCCGGCACCCGCCCCACGGCGAGCGCGGTGGGCGCTCGTTGCGCCGAGAGCTCCGGTTGTCCGGGCGCACCGACGTGCGCGAGGGCGTACGGGAAGTCCGTCGCATAACTCCCCTCCATGTAACGCAAGAGGCCGCGATCCTCCTCCCGCAGATTCGCCTCCAGGAACGCATACTCCTCGATGTCCTCGTTCTCGTAGTGAATCTTCGTCCGGTAAAACGTCGGCACGAACGAGGACCCGCCGAGCGACTCGCCATACCCCGGCGCGTCCCCCACGAGCAGGACGAACCGAAGTCGTTTCCCCGCACGCGACGCGACCTGCCGGATCGCCCCTTCGATCTGCTCCGGCGACGGCGCGCCGCCGCCGTTCGGCCGGGCGATCTCTTCGAGCGAAACCCGCGCGACCGGGAGGCCCCGCGCCTCGCGGTGCACGAGCAGCGGCTCGATTCCTTCGAGCAGCGCGCGAGGGCCTATCGCGACGTACGCCACGTCCGCGCGTCCCTTCGTCGGGGCGGGTTTTCCCGGGAACCTGGAAGGGTCCCCCGGAGCGGCCGCGCCGCAGCCCACGAGCCCGAGGAACATGGCGATCCGTGCGAAACGACGAACACGCATCACGCGCAGTCTACCCGGGACCCCGGCCTCCCGGGAAGGGCTCGTCGTGGTACGATCGCCCCCGTGCGCTGCTCGAGGCCGCGACGGCCCCGCGGGCACGGAATGGTGGTGGGCACGGCCGTGAAATACCCTGTCTTTTTCGATTTCTATCCCGGACGCCCCCTCGCGGGGCTCGCCCTCGGCTTCACGCTCTTCGGCGTGGCATGCTCCGCCACGGGCCCCGCGGCCTCGACCCGGGGCGCGGGCGGCAGCGACGGCGCGGGCGGCGGCGGGGGCGCCGCGGGCTTTGATCCGGCCGGATCGGGCGGCGGGCCCGACACGCCCACGGATCCGAAGACGTGCGCCGAGGCCGCGGAGGCGCGGAGCTACGTCGGCTGCGATTTTTATCCGACGGTCGTCGACAACCTCGTGTGGGGCATCTTCGATTACGCGGTCGTCGTGGCGAACGCCGGCGAGGAGCCCGCCTCGGTCACGGTGAGCCGGGGGAGCGAGGTCATCGCGACGGCGGACGTCGCGCCGAGTGGCCTCTCGACGATCTATCTGCCCTGGGTGGAGGAGCTGAAATCGACGGTCACGCCCTTCCTCTGCGCGACGCCGTCGATCAAGACGCAGACCGTCCGCGCGAACGGCGGCGCCTATCACCTCGTCTCGACCCGCCCCGTCACGGTCTACCAGTTCAACGCCCTCGAATATGCAGCAAAGGGCGGCCCTCCGGGCAAGGACTGGTCGACGTGCCCCGCGTACGCCTGCCCCAACACGCCGTGTTTTTCCTACTCGAACGACGCCTCCTTGCTCCTGCCGAGCACCGCGCAGACCCGCGCCTACCGCATCATGGGCCCGCCCGCGTGGCGGAACCCCGAGAACAATTTCGAGTTCCCGCCCTACATCGCCGTGACAGGCTTGTCGGACAATACCGGCGTGACGATCAAGCTCTCGGACACCGCCTCGATCGCCGGCGGCGCGGGCGTGCCGAGCACGCCGCCTGGGGGGACGGCGACGCTCGCGTTGAACCGCGGCGACGTCGTGCAGGTCGTCGGCGGCACGGGCTCCGATTTCAGCGGCACGCTCGTCACCACATCGGCGCCCGTGCAGGTGATCTCCGGCATCTCCTGCTCGAACATGCCCCACGACGCCGTGGCCTGTGATCACCTCGAAGAGAGCGTCTTCCCCGCCGAGACGCTCGGCAAACATTATTTCGTCACCGTCCCGACGAGCCCCACCGCCTCGCCCGTCGGCCACGTCGTGCGCCTCGTCGGCAACGTCGATGGCACGAAGCTCACCTACCCCGGCAGCGCCCCCTCCGGCGCGCCGAGCACGCTCGCGGCCGGTGAAATGGTCGACCTTGGCATCGTCGCGCTGGATTTCGAGGTCGTCGGCGACCACGAGTTCGGCGTCGCCTCGTTCCAGATCGGCGCCTCGCTCATCTACCCGAACCTGCCCACGGACCAGCAAAAAGGCGACCCCGCGCAGAGCCTCGCCACGGCGGTCGAGCAGTACCGCAAGAAATACGTCTTCCTCGCGCCTGCCGATTACGACGCGAGTTACGCCGACGTGATCATGCCCCTCTCGGCGACGCTCACGCTCGATGGCATGACGCTCTCCCTCCAGCCGAAGCCCCTGAGCTCGGGCTTCGGCATCGCGCGCGTGCCGCTCTCGAATGCGAGCGGTGGAGCGCACGTGCTCGAGGCGAGCCTGCCCGTGGGCCTTCAGGTCATGGGATACGGGACGTACACGAGTTATCAGTACCCCGGCGGGCTCAACTTGCGCGAGATCGCACCGCCGCCTTTGAAGTAGAGAGCCACTCGATCACGGCCGCGAGCGCGCTCGGATCGAGCGGCTTCGCCACGTGCGTGTCGTCGATCACCAGAACGACGAGGTGGCGCACGATCGCGAGCCCGAGGCCAGGGTTCCAGCAAATGAACGCGTCAGTGCTTTGGCAGGCGCAAGCGCGCCTCCCAGCCGCTCGCGCGTGGCTCTTCCGGGTCGAGAAACACGCGCTCGCCGACGTCGTATGCGAACCAGCCGTTGACCTGGCAAAGGTGCGAGAGCACGGGCACGGGGTTGCCGCCGCCGGCGACCTCGACCTCGACGCGATCCACGACGTCGCCGACGGGCAAGGCGAGCCACATCGTGTATTCACCTTCGTCGAAGGTAGCCCTGGACGGATCGGACCAATCGACGTCGCAAAGCAAGGACGAGATCGACGCCCGCACGAACGCGGGCGACCCCATGGGCCGGGCCCGAAAGCCCTGCACGAGCTCGTCGGGCGGCGGGTGACCGTCGAAATTGAACAACACGACGCGCCAGCTCACCTTTCGATGGGTAGCATTTGCCACCACGACCACCAAGGCGGGGCGAGGTGCGCATGTCGCTAGGACCGAGCAAGGGGGCCAGGCAGGACGAGGGCAATGGGGGCGTTCGAGGGACGCGCGGGCAGCAAGAAGGCGCGCGGATTCATCCGCCCGGGTCAAGCGAAATCGAGCCCGTGGTGCAGGCGCTCTGCGACCTGCCGGCCTCGACCCTGCCGGAGTCCATCCTTTCGCTCGAAGAGCTCTCCGACCTGCACGCGTCGCGCGAGTTCATCCAGCTCTTGCGTTCGAAGAGCGTGGACGTCCGGCGCATCAAGGCGGCCATCGATTACGAGAACGAGCTGGAGAAGCTCCAGGTCGAGCTCGTGAAGATGCAGCGCTGGGTGCAGGAGGAGGGCCGGCGGGTCGCGATCCTGTTCGAGGGGCGCGACGCGGCAGGCAAAGGCGGCTCGATCCGGCGCTTCACGGAGTACCTGAACCCGCGGGCGATGCGCGTGGTGGCGCTGCCCAAGCCGTCGGACGAGGAGACGGGGCAATGGTATTTCCAGCGGTACATGCGCCAGCTCCCGAACCGCGGGGAGATCGTGTTCTTCGACCGGAGCTGGTACAACCGCGCCGTCGTCGAGCCCGTCAACGGGTTCTGCACGCAGGAGCAGTACGAGCGCTTCATGCGCCAGGTGCCGGAGTTCGAGCACATGCTCGTCGAGGACGGCGTGGTGCTCGTGAAGTTCTGGTTCTCGATCTCGAAGGGCATCCAGAGCGCGCGGATCGAGGCGCGGCGCAAGAACCCGCTCAAACAATGGAAGCTTTCGCCCCTCGACGGCAAAGCCGAGGCGTTGTGGGACAGCTACACGCGGTACAAGGAGACCATGTTTGGCCGGACGCACACGAGCTTCAGCCCGTGGATGATCGTGCAGGCCAACAACAAGCGGAAGGCGCGGCTCGAGAGCATCCGGTACGTCCTGTCGATCCTCGAGTACCCGGGCAAGCAGAACGCGGGCGCCTCGCTCGTCCCCGACCCCAACGTCGTGATGCGCTTCCACCGCGCGGCGCCGAAGGTCGACTGAGCCGGCGTTCGTAGGATGTCCTACCTACATGTCCTGCAGGTTCGTCGTCGTGATTTTCACCGATGCATGCCGCGGGGACCGCCTGATCGCCAACCCTGCGATTTCAGGTCAGGAGATGCCTGGCCCAGGGCTTGCTCTATCTCTACGCGAGCGCCTGCTCCGGTCCCCCCCCCCGCCGTCGAGTAGGCGCTCTTTCTTTTTGTCCGCTGCAAGCCGAGACGCCGCAGCGTGCGCGCGTGGACGTGTTCATCCGCCGTCCACGCGCGCATCCGTCCGCGCCGCAGCCGCCGATCTGCACGATCCACCCGATGCGCGGGTCGGGTGCGCCCCCGCGACCGCCTCGCGTGCGCCCGGAGGCCGCTCCGGTCCTGCATGGTTGTCGGCGCGTGGTTGCAGGGGTGAAGGGCCGGGCGGGTCGAGCTGGGCCAACCCCTCGAATTTCGGTCAGGAAGTGCCTGGCCCAGAGGTTGCTCTATCTCTACGCGAGCGCCTGCTCCGGTCCCCCCCCCCGCCGTCGAGTAGGCGCTCTTTTTTTGCCTTCGCGTCAGGATCGTACGCCATACAACACGCTGTCGCGCATTGCGTTGGACGCGGGTTGTCTGGGGAAACGACGCTCCGTGAAGAAGTTCGGGCGCGCCGAGCCTCGGCTGGGGCGCGCGCTCGGCGACGACGACCCCGAGAACCCCTGAATCAGCGCGTCTCCTCGGCTTCGAGCACACGCCCGGTGAGGGCCACGCGCGAGCGGGGCAGGATGTCCAGCGTGACGGGCTCGCCGCCGCGGCAGCGGTCGAAGAACCGGCCGCGCGTCACGAACCGCTCGCCGCCGACCGTGACGTACGTGATGGTCTCGCCGTACGCGTTGCCTTCGCTCGTGATGCGCTCGATCTTGCCCGTGATCCGCCGTTTTTCGCCCGCGGCGAGGTCGGCGCCGAGGAGGGAGACGAGGCGGTAGCCGAAATACCAAACGAGCAGGCCGACCACGATCACGAAAGCGATCGCGAGGCCCAAGAGGGCGGCGCCCTTCGAGCCGCGCCCCGCGCCGTCGAGGACGACCTTCAGGACGAAAAGGATGCTCGGAATCGCGGCGATGGTCGCGAAGCGGTTCGCCACGGAGCGGCGGCTCGCGAGCTGCGTCGCGACGAGGGCGCGCTCCTCCTCGGTGAGGGGCGTGGGGGCGTCCGTCATGAACGAAGGATCGCAGAGGCGCAGGCGAAAGAAAAGCCCGCGCCTCTGCGACCCGACGTACCTCAGGGGCGCGGCGGCCAGGCCATGTCGAGCGAATCGACCGCCTCGCCGGGCGCCTGCATCGTGTGGAACGGCGCGGGCGCCGCGAGCGGCGAGACCTCACCCCCACGCGCATTCCCCTGGGACCGCCATTCCAGGCTGAGGTGAATGTGGTGGTGGTGATAAGGCCAGCCCGAGCCATACGCGAGCCGGCTCGAGAATGCGCTCAGTTCGGCTTGGCTGATCTTCCTGCGATCCCCGGCGGGCAGCGCCGCGAGTGATTTCGCGGTGGACTGGAGCTGGGGCGCGAGGACGGTGTCCGTGCCGATGACGCGCGTGCGCTGCGAAGCGAAGAGCTTGGCCATGAAGAAGGCCTGGCGCGGGAGATCGACGATGTGGGTCTTCGCCGCGCCGGCCGTGCAATAGCCGTCGGCGTGGCTCGCGCCGTCGTTGCACACGATCTCGGCGTCGTTCGACCCGTCGGTCTGGAAGTACGAGATGTCGATGTTGCCGCCCTGATCATGCGTGCTCTGCGGATGGCGCGGGTCGCCGACGTCGTAGCCGGGCGTGACGCCGTCCATCTGGCAGATGTCGATGAGCGAGAGAGGCTTCGTGCCCGGGAAGGCCTTGCGCGTCTCGGCGAGGGCGTGGCGCACGAGCATGACGAGCTCGCGCCGGGCAAAGCGATAATTGGAGTACGAGGCGAAGTTGTAGCCGTCCCCGACGACCGAATCGGACGGATCCGCGAACGGGAACGGGATCAGGCCGCTGCCGCTGCTGCCGCGTCCATCGCAATCGGCGAGGGAAAACCCGGCGCCCGTGCAGGTCTGGCTGTCCTTGTAAGCATAGTGATTGAGACGCAGGCTGTACGTGTTCGTCGCGCCCGCATGGCCGAGGACACGGACGTAATACACCGAGCCGCCGTCCTCGGAATAAAAGCCATAATATTCGGAGTTCGTCTCCTGGCCTCGGAACGTGTAGGGATACTCGGCGCCGTTGCGGGAGCCGAGCAGGCGTCCCTGCGCATCGTACGCCACGAGATCCAGGTCCCCCGCGGCGTGCTTCATCTCGATGCCGACCCGCGCGATGGTGTGCGCAGGCACGACGACACGGTACCAGTCTTCATCGCCCTTGGTGATGGAGAGGTTGCCCGTGACGCCGAGCGGCGCGTCCTTGGCCGTCGCGCGGGCATCGTTCGGTTCGAGGCCTTCGCTGCCGGCCCTCGCGGAGCCCGGCGTGTCGCGCAGGCTCCCCGCGGCGGTGAGGGCGGCCTCGTCCGTCACCTCGGCGGGCTCGGCGTCCTCGGAATCGGCCGGCGCTTCGGCCTCGGCCTCGGACGCGGTGGAGTCCGCCGCGTCGTCGAGGCCGGTCTCGCCAAGTTCTCCCTGACAACCATGGGTCATGGCGGCGAGGGCCATGACGACGAAGTAAGACCATTCACGGCGTGCAATCATTTGTTTCATCCACCCGGTTGAAGTTCCCCCCCGGATGAAACCGAACGTGATTCGAGCGTGCAGCCCGATCAAGCTGGAACGATCGTTTGCCCGCGGATTCATGGGAGCATTGGCGGATTTTCCGGCCTCCGGCGCGCCGCTCGCCTCGGGAATCGCACAAGAACGTCGGCAGCGCTACCGGCGCTCGCCGATGCCCCAGAGGCTCCAGCCGTCGCGCAGGTAGATGCGCCCGTCGCCGACGCTGATGGACGGCTCGTTGAGGACACGGTCGAGGACCCGCGGGCGGAAGGCGCGGCACGGGGCCGGCAAGGTCCAGCGCCAGAGCCGGGTGAACGGCTCTTCGAGGCGCTCGACGAAAAGCGCCTCGGGGCTCGACCAGGCAATGGCATGCTCGTCCACCGCGACGATCGCCGGCATTTCGGTCGACCAGAGCTCGAACGAGAGGCGCCCGCTCCAGGGATCGAAGGGCGAGCCGGGCCAGCCCGCGCCGAGCGACGAGGCGCCCCGCGCCGCGCCCGTCTCGGCGTCGAACCGATGCAGATGCGCGGCCGTACCCGCGACGCCCACGACCGCGAGCATGCCCCCGCCCGGCCCCGCAATCGAGACGACGTCCCCGGGCACCTGCGCCTCCCAGCGGACGATCCCCGTCGCGGCGTCGAGCGCGACGATCCGCGAGGGCGCGCGAACGGGGCGCTGCGCGAGCAGGCTGCGCAGGAGCGAGTCGAGGGCCTCGCCCATGAGCGCGGGCTCCTCGGCGAGCGCTTCGAGCAGCTCCTCGTCGCGAGCGATCTTGCGCGCGGCGTCCTCGGCCACGCGGGCCGAGCGATCGAGGACGAAAAACATGCCCGCGCCGGCCCCGGCGACGGTGCGGCTGCGCGCGCCGAGCGACCAGAGGACCTGGCCGTCCTCGATCGACCGGGCCACGAGCGTCCCCCGATCGTCGGTCCCGCGCACGGGCACGGTCACGCCGAGCACGACGTTCGAGGTTGTGGCGAGCATGGCCTCCTCGCTGCCCCAGCGAAGGCCTCGCGCGAAGGAGCGGCATTCGGTCCGGTAAAACCGGACCTGGCGGTAGAGCCAGGAAACGAGGTAATGGTCGTCGGACGCGCGGGCGAGGGGCATCAGGAAGAGCTTGCAGCTCCCGTCGCTCCCGAAGATGCGCATGTCGTTGCCGCGCGCCTCCTCCTCGGCGCCGGGCGCATCGACGAGGCCGATCGCCCCCGCGGGGCTGACGTCGTAGACCTTGAGCGAGGCGTCTTTCTGGTAGACCGGCACGAGCGCGCGGCCGTCGTTCCACGGCATGGGCAGGCCCGCGTAGGCGTCGGTGGCTTCGAGCGGCACGTGGAGCGTGTAAATCGCGCGCCCGGTGGCGCCGTCCACGCCGACGGCGGAGGCGTCGTCGCCCGCGAGCAGCAAGCCCTGCTCGGCGATGACGGGCCGCTCCAGAAACCCCGACCAGGAACGCGGGGCCTGGCTCGAAAAGAGCAGCTCGGGCTCGGTGAGGGGCAAGCGGGGCATGCTCAGGGCTCTCCGAAGGTGATGCCCTGCGACAGGGGCAGGTCCATGCCCCAGTTGAGGGTGTTCGTTTGCCGTCGCATGTAGGACTTCCAGGCGTCGGAGCCGCTCTCGCGTCCGCCGCCCGTGTCTTTCTCGCCGCCGAACGCGCCGCCGATCTCCGCGCCGCTCGTGCCGATGTTGACGTTCGCGATCCCGCAATCGCTGCCGGTGTGGGCGAGGAAGGCCTCGGCCTCGACGAGGTGGTGCGTGAAAATCGAGCCCGAGAGGCCCTGGGGGACGGCGTTGTGGAGCTCGATCGCCTCGCGCATCTCGCCGAGGAGCGTAGCGTGATCCCGCGGCCGCGAGGTGCCGCCGTAGTCGATGACGTAGAGGATCGGCGCGAACGTCTCCTCCTGCACGATGCGATACTCATGTTTCGCCGCGGCGATGCACGGCTCGACGTAATGACCGCCGGGGAACGCGGGGCCGTCGAGCGGCGCGCCGCCGTAGAGCACCTCGCCGCCCTCCTCTTTCAGCCGCGCGAGGGCCGATTGCATGGCGGCGACGGCGTCATGGCTGACGAGGGGCCCCATGAGCGTGCCGGCCGCGCGCGGATCGCCGATCCGGACCGTGGCATAGGCCCGGACGAGGCGCTTGACGAGCTCGTCCCGCACCGAGCGGTGGACGAGGATGCGACGGGTCGAAGTGCAACGTTGCCCGGCCGTGCCGACCGCGCCGAACAGGATGGCCCGCGTGGCGAGGTCGAGGTCGGCGTGACTTGTGACGATCACGGCATTGTTGCCGCCGAGCTCCAGCAAGGTGCGCCCGAGACGCCGGCCGACGACCTCGGCGGCGCGACGGCCCATGCGGGTGCTGCCCGTGGCCGAGACGAGCGGGAAGCGCGGATCGGCGAGCATGGGCTCTCCGACGTCCTCGACGCTGCCGAACGCGAGCGAGAAGACGGCAGGATCGACGCCGCTCTCGCGGCAGACCCGCGCCGCGAGGTGCGTCGTGGCGATGGCCGTGAGCGGGGTCTTCGGCGAGGGCTTCCAGACCGTCGTGTCGCCGCAGACGGCCGCGATCGCCGCATTCCAGCTCCACACGGCCACCGGGAAATTGAAGGCGGTGATCACGCCGATGACGCCGAGCGGGTGCCATTGCTCGTACATGCGATGGCGCGGCCGCTCGCTGTGCATCGTGAGGCCGTGGAGCTGGCGCGAGAGGCCACAAGCGAAATCGCAGACGTCGATCATCTCCTGCACTTCGCCCTCGCCCTCGGCCGTGATCTTGCCCATCTCCAGGGTGACGAGGGCGCCGAGGTCCTTCTTGTGGGCGCGCAGGGCGTCGCCGAGCCTGCGCACGACCTCGCCGCGCTTCGGGGCCGGCACCTCGCGCCACGTCCGGAAGGCGGCCTCGGCTCGCGCCACGATGTGCTCGTACTCGGCGCGGCGGATCGGGCGCACGGAGGCGATACGCGCGCCGTCGATCGGGGTGATCACGTCGAGGGGCGTGCCTGTGCCGAGCCAGTGCTCGCCGTCGAAACCGCCGAGGTTCTCGTCGCGCGCGAGGCCGAGCCGGGAGAGCAGTTCATGCATGAGGAAGCTCCAGGGCGAGCGGCGCGTGGCCACCCGACGCGCAAGTGTCCGATCATCCAGGGAGGAAAGGGAAGAACTCGGCAAAGCTTGGAGCCCCCACGGTCCCCGCGAGCGTGGGGTGCGAGGGCGGCGCCTCACACGGCAGGGGGCAAGATCCCGAGATCCAGCAGCGAGACGTACTGGCCCGTGCTCGAGACGATCACGTGATCGAGCAGGGGCACGCCCACGACGTGGCAGGCCTCGGCGACCTTGTGGGTCATGGCCACGTCGGCGTCCGAGGGCGCAGGGTCGCCGCTCGGGTGGTTGTGCACGAGGATGATGGCGGCCGCCGTGTCCTGGAGGGCGACGCGCAGGACGTCGCGCGGGGTGACGCCGAGCCCGTGCACGCCGCCCTGGGCCACGCGCCGCGCGCTGCGCAGGCCGTTGCGGCCGTCGAGCGAGATCACCCATAACTCCTCGTACTCGCGCCAGGAGAGGCGGCTCGTGAACCAGGCGGCGACGGCGGCGGAGTTGCAGACCGCGGGCCGCGGGCGAATCGAGCGCATGAGCGAGCGCCGGCCGATTTCGAGCCCGGCGAGCAGGCGCAGGGCCTTGGCGGTGCCCACGCCGGGGATCTCGGCGATCGCCGAGGGCCCGAGCCGCCCGAGGCCTTCGAGGCCGCCGACCCGCTCGAGCAACTCGTTCGCGAGGCGGAAAACGGAGCACCCGACGAGCCCGGTGCCGAGGACGATGGCGAGCAGATCGGCGTCCGAGAGCATCAAGATCCCCTCCTCCAGCGCGCGCTCGCGGGGCCCGCGGGGCCCGACGGTCAGCGTTTCGAGGACGTTTTCGTGGGCCGGGGCCAGTTCGAGCATCGCTACCATGGCCCCGGCGGGAGCAGGATCCAGGCCGCGCAGGTTTCCCGGGCAGGAACGGGCGCGGGGGGGTGGCGGAGGGAAAATCCGCCTGGCGGGCGCCAGGGACGAGGCCCCGTCACGCTATTCTAGGGAGCCCAAGCCAACCCCAGCGGCGCCCTTATGATCCTCTGCTCCTCGCACGACCCGGCAGGCCTCGACACCCTCATCGTCATCTACACGCGCGATCGCAAGCTCCTCGGCCATCCGTACAAACTGGACCCGGCCGTCACGGTGGTCACGGTCGGACGCCGCGCGGAAAATACGATCCCGATCGACAGCGAGGGGGTCTCGCGGTGTCACGCGCGCTTCGAGAAGCGCGCCGAGGGCTTCTGGGTGGTCGACAACGACAGCACCAACGGCACCTTCGTCAACGACGAGCGGGTGCCGGAGGCGCTGCTCCGCTGCGGGGATCGGGTCCGCGTCGGAAACACGATCTTCAAGTGCTGCTGCGCCGAGTGCGGACGGATGATCGACGAAACACGGTACACGACGACGCCGATCGACGGCCTGACAAAGGCGTACAACCGCCGTCATCTCATCGAGCAACTCGACACCACGTTGCGGCGCACGGAGCCCTCCGAGCATCCGCTCGCGCTGGTGTTGTTCGACCTCGACCATTTCAAAAGGATCAACGACTCGTTCGGGCACCTGGCGGGTGACCAGGTGCTCCGCGAGATCGCCTCGCTCACGCAGCAGCATGTACGCCCGGGTGATGTCTTTGCACGATATGGCGGGGAAGAGTTCGCGTGGATGCTCCCCGGGACAGACCTTGCGGGAGCCGTGGCGCTGGCCGAGACGATCCGCGCGGCCGTCGCGGCCCACGTGGTGACCTTCGAGGAGCACACGATCTCGCTGACCCTCTCGGCGGGTGTCGCCCAAGCGGACGAGAAAACCTGCTTCGCCAGCGATCTCATCAGGGCGGCCGATGAAAGGCTCTACCAAGCCAAACACGACGGCCGCAATCGCGTGCGCTCGTAGGGGCGCGGGGAATCGTTCGAGGGGTCGTCCGGACGCCGCCGCGCGGCGCACGACCTCGTCGAAATCCAGCACGTGGCATGACGCTTTGCGTTGACGCCTCGTCCTTCTCTTGGAATCCTCGTTGGGTCCCCTCCCTACTACCTTCACAATTTTTGGAGTTCTGCATGAAGTTGACGCGCCTGGTTCCGATCGTCCTTTGCCTTGCTCATGCTGCCTGCGACAGCGCTTCTGGCACCCAGAACGCGGGGGGCGCCGGGGGTACGGATGGTTCGAGTTCGACGACGTCCCCCACGGGGAGCGGCGGGGCCTCGACCTCCTCGAACACGTCCAGCGGGACGGGCCCGGACATGCCCGGGGGGTATGCGCTCCCGCCGCCCAGCGAATGCTCGAACCAGTTCTCCGTCGATGGCTGCAAAAAGGGGGACGCGAGCAGCACGTGCGGCGGCGCGTGCACGAACGACTATGGTCCCACGTCGAAAAACGCCTGCGAGGGCGGCAAGGACGGGGTCCCCGTTCAGTTCGCCTGCCCTCGTTACATGCTGTTTGCGAACGAGATGGAGCAGGCCGCGATCGACGACGGCTTCGAGGGCAAATTCAACTATGCCGTCGCGGGCCACGACCCCGACGGGACGAACCTCGACATGGGACTGCCCGATTCGTGTTGCCAGTGCTACCAGCTCGTCTTCGACGCACCCAGGTACCTGACCAACTCGACGTTGACGCCGCCGAAGCCGCTGCTCGTGCAGAGCTTCAACACCCAGGCCTCGGGGGCGACGGGCTTCGACATCTACATGGGAGCGGGAGGCCTCGGCGCCTTCAACGCATGTGACGCCGACCTGAACTACGGGACGAAGTTCGGGTATTCGCAGTACCAGACCTACCCTTCGGAGGGGCAAGCGTTCAACGGCGGCGTGAAGCCCGGGCCCGACAGCATGAAATGCGATGACGGGGGAAACCTGAGCGACGCATTGATCGCGTCCGGCGCCTGCCAGCAGAAAATCACCAGCGCGTGCAATACCATCACGGCCGCGGACGCCACGCTCCAGGAGGAGACGCGCAAGTCTTGCATCCAGTCGAACCAGGCCACTTCGTACTACCATGAGAACTGGAAGGTCCTCGCCAAGCGCGTGGCTTGTCCGGAGCACCTGACGGAGGTCACAGGCTGCAAGCTGGCTCCCCAGGGCCTGCCGGCGCCCGATCCGAACATCCAGACGGCCGCGCAGGCCAAGGCGGCCGGCTTCGTCAGCACGCTCAACAACGAGCCCTATCACACGACGACCATGCAGGATTGCTGCATGCCCACCTGCGCGTGGAAGAACAACGTCAAGAGCGCGACCGTGGACGGGTACAACTCGTTCTATTCGTGCCGGAGCGATGGGAAACCGGTCGTGAAGAAGTAGACGGAGAGCCGCTTCGGGAACGCGCCACGACCGAACGACTGCACACATCCCTCCGTGCTGCTATCCTCGCGCCATGCGGATCGTCGCCGTCGGAGACACGCACCTCTATCACGCGCAGCTCGTGGTCCCGCAAGGCGACGTGTTCATTCACGCGGGAGACCTGTGCCAGTTCGGGGATCTCGACGAGCTCGCGGATGCCGCCGCGTGGATCCGCAGCCTGCCCCATCGATACAAGGTCGTGGTCGCGGGAAACCACGACTGGGCCTTCGTCCACCATCCGCGCGAAGCTCGCGCGCTGCTCGGCGAGGGTGTCCTTTACCTGGAGGATTCCGGGGTCTGCATCGATGGCATCACCTTCTATGGCAGCCCCTGGCAGCCGGCGTTCCACGACTGGGCGTTCAACCTCCCTCGGGGCGAGGCGCTCGCGGAGAAATGGGAAGCCATTCCCGTGGGGATCGATGTCCTGATCACGCACTCGCCCCCGTTCGGAATCGGTGATCGCTCGTGGTCTGGGGATCGTTATGGCTGTGCGGATCTGAGGGCGCGTGTTCGTCAGGTGAACCCTCGCCTCCACATCTTCGGTCATATCCACGAGGATGGAGGTGTGTTTCGCGAGGAGGAGGCCGTCACGCTCTTCGCAAACGTGACGACCTGGGAGTGCGCGCGGGATCCGACGGTGCTCGATATCGAGAGCGAGGTCGTCACGGAGATCGAGGTTCCGAAGGCGCGGCGGTGATGGAGCACGGCCGCGAATCCCCCGGATGTGCAGTGAATGCTCCAGGGTGACCTCCCTCCGCATCAATCTCCTTCACACGCTGCCGCGATCCCGGGTGTCCCCCCACCGACCGGGCACTGAAATCCCGACGGAGCGTCGGGGCAACTCTCCGTTCCACCGAGGAGCTTGACCCATATGCCCGGCGTCGGATCGTCGAGGCAAGTCGTCCTCGCCTCCTTGTCCTCCACCATGGCCGCGCCCTGCGCGTCGCAGGTGTAGGTATTGACGTATTGCGTGTAGCAGAGCCGATCCTTGAAACACTGGAAACGGGTGGCGGAGTTGTCCTTCGTCCCGCCGGCGACCTCCCTCGTCCAGCCCGAGCACGGCTCTGCGATGTCCACCTTGTAGCTGAAGACCAGATTCTCGCATTGATCGTCGTCGAAGAGACCCACCAGAATCTTCGCCGTGCATGCGTCACCGCCGAGGCCCCCTCCCACCCCGCCGGTGGCATAGGTGGCCTCGCTGGGAGCCTCGTCGCCACAAGCGATCCCGAGGAACACGAGACCCATACCGAGGATCACGGCGTGCAGGTATCCAATTTTTATCCTTGTCATGGCCACCCAGAGCCCTCCACGACAGGAAGTACACCCGATGCGCGCGTCCGGCAACGACGGTTACGCGTGGAATCGCCCGCGGGGTGCGTGGCATTTTTAGGCCCTCCTCTTGGGACGCGGTAGCATGGCGGTCCAAGCGTCCGACCAGGTCGAATTTTACCAGGCGTGGGTGGAGGAGCGATGAACGAGCGTCCGAAGATCAGCGTGGATGGCGTGGATTTCGAGTGGGATCGCGAGAACGGCCGCATCCTGGTTTGGGGCAACCCGGCGGTCCTCATGTGGATCGAGACGACGCTGGCCGGGCTCATGGTCGGCATCCACAAGATGGTCGGCACCGAGCGTTTCGTGATCGCCGCGGAGCAGGCGGGCCGCGAAAGCATCGAGGGCGAGGTGGCGGCCATCATGCAGCACCGCCAAAGCGTGGAGGACGGGTTCCGGTACCTCGGCACGAGCGCCGCCGCGGTCGGGCACGGCCACTGGGAGCTCGTGCGGCTCGACCATGCGAAGAAGGAGGCGTGGTTCCGGGTCCACAATAGCTGGGAGGGCCTCTACCAGAAGGCGCTCGGCGTCACCTGGGGAACCAGTACGATGGCGGGCAAGTTCGGCGCCCACTGCTCTCGCATCTTCGAGACGCACTGTCGGGCCGAGCAGACCGCATTCCAGGCGCGCGGCGACGCCTATGACGAGTTCGTCGTGCGCCCCACGGCGCGCACGATCGAGGACGACCTCGAAGCGCTGATCGGCACCGAGAATGCCACCAAGGCGGACCTCACGATTGCCTTCGAGCGCCTGCAACGCGAGGTCGAGGAGCGCCGCCGCATCGAGGAGGACCTGCGCCGCGAGGTCGAGGAGCGTACGCGCATCGAAGAAGAACTCCGGAGCAAG
The DNA here is from genome assembly GCF_029946465.1 of Polyangium sorediatum. Taxonomy (NCBI): domain Bacteria; kingdom Pseudomonadati; phylum Myxococcota; order Polyangiales; family Polyangiaceae; genus Polyangium; species Polyangium sorediatum. The sequence goes on along the minus strand of NZ_JARZHI010000011.1, from coordinate 32,731 downwards.
CTCGAGCTGATCCGGCGACAAGAAGAGGCGATCCGCGCCATGTCGACGCCGATCCTCCGGTTGTGGAAGGGCGTCCTGACAATGCCGGTGGTCGGGCTCGTCGACAGCACGCGCGCCGGGGGGATGATGGAGGCGCTGCTCGAGGAGATCACGCGGACGCAGGCACGCTTTACGATCCTGGATCTGACGGGCGTCGACGTGATCGACACGGGCGCGGCGAGCCACCTACTCAAGGTCGTGCAGGCCGCGCGGCTGCTCGGCACGCAATGCCTCGTCTCCGGGATCTCGCCGAGCATGGCGAGTACGGTGGTCAGCCTGGAGCTCGATCTCGGCGCGCTGAAGACGTTCGGAACGCTGGAGGCTGCGCTCCGATATGCGATCAAGCAGGGGAACGCGGAGGATACGGAGGTCCCGAAGGGGAGGCCCGGCGCGTCGTCGTGACCTTGAGGTCGGGTCGTCGCGTGCGCACGAGGAGGTGCTGCAATTCGACCGGGACAAGCGCCAGTACCACGTTCGCGGCGATAACGGCAGCGTGCGGTGGTCTGCCACGCTCGACGTCAGGAACCACGGTCATCACGAAGGCTCATCCTTTCACCCCGTGCCGCGTCCCCCTTGACCCCGCCGACCACCACGTGCAAGCCTCCCCACCGATCCTCGGGAGGGCCCATGCGCATCCACGTCTCCACCGACATCCCCCTCAGCGAGCCGAACGACTCCTCCGGCCTCGTCACGTGGTTCTCCATCGACATCTTCCCCGACGACGACGCCCCGCGCCCCGCTCGAATCGGCCACGCGCGCGTCGCCCGCATTCACATTGGCAGCGCCCTCGACCTCAACGTACCCCTCCTCGACGTGCTCGACGCCGACAGCGGCGAGATCGAAGCGCTCCACGACATCTTCTTCGAGAACGACTGGCCCAAGGACGAATACCTGGAGGGCGGCGGCAACGACGCCCTCTACATCAGCGAGCTCGTCATCGACCCCGCGCACGAGGGCCGCAATATCGACCTCGCCCTCGTGCGCCGCCTCTGCGACACGCTGGCGCAAGGCTGCACCGTCGCCATCCTCCCGTATGCCTCCCGGCGCGACATCGACCATTGGACGCCGCTCGGGTTCGTGGTCACCCCGCCCGGCGCAGCCGAGGGATATCTGCATCTCCTGCTGGGGACACGCACAGCGCGCGTGGACGATCCGGATCGGCCAGGGGTCTTCAAGATCCTGCCGAATCCTTCACCCGAGGCCGCGAAGAGGCATCACTGAGGTGCCGAGGGACGGAACCACGTGAGCCAGGGCGCTCCGCTGCATCAAATCGAAAAAAGCAGCGCGCGCACGGGGCTCGCCTCCAGCGCGACCGGCAGAGGCGGGCAAACGAGCGTGTAGCTGCCCGCCTCGACGCCACCGAGATCGAGCGCGACGAGCGCGGGCAGCCCCGCGGCTGCGAGGCGGGTGTGGGCGGGGAAGGTCGTCGAATCGAGAGGGTCGAGGCTGTAGGCATCGAATCCGACGAGGACGGGGCGGCGCGCGAGCAACGCGTCGATCACCTGCGGATCCAGAAAGGCGAGGTCGACCGTGGGAGAAGGCTCCTGCCAGCGGGCGCTGTTGCGCGTGCGGAGCAGGAGACGGCTCCGGCGCGGGATGCGCGTGAGGTCGCCGAGGTCCGAGGCCTCGATGCGGTCCTTGGGGAGGCGCGCGAGATCGAGGACGAACGCGGGGCCGACGAAGGTCTCGGGCGAAAAGGCGGAGAGATCCGGGGCGCCGAGGACGAAATGAGAGGGCGCGTCGAGGTGGGTGCCGACGTGGGCGTGAAGGTGGAGGCTCGAGACGTCGAGCGGCGCGCCGTCACGAATGCGCGCGAGCGGACGCAGCTCCGGCGGTGGATCGCCGGGAAAAACGGGGGTTGTCGCGGCAAGGGGGAGCGAGAGGTCCTTGACGAGGCGCATGGCTTGCGAATGTAGCCGGGCCGGCGGGGAGGTGTCGAGGGATCAAACGGTGAACGCGGCGGCCCCGGCCGCGACGCCGCCCACCTCGACGTGTGCTTTAAAGGTCCTGTATTGAGCCATTGTGCGCCAACCCTGAACGTCCGGCATGTCGCCAAACTGCGGCGTCGGCGCGATTCTTTCCGCGGACGATGCCTGGCCCAACCGTTGCTCCGATGGATGCGCCATGAACTCGACCAAGATAGCATCGATAGCGCGCGCGGCGTGGATGACATTCCTGACTGCGTTTACGCTGGGTGCGTGTGATGGTGCCGCCAACACGGAATCAGGGGACGACTCCTTCGCCAAGCGACGCTGCGGCATGGGCGCCCCTTGCTCGGCGGGAGCGACCTGTGCGTATTCGGGCGTCGAGAGTGGTATCCGATGCACCTGTGATCCCTCCGGTCATTTCTTTTGCGACCCGTGGGCCAGCGGAGGCGGTCCGCCTGTCGGCATCTGCGATAGGGAGAGTGCCTGCAATGAAGGAGGCGGAGGAAGCGGCGGCGCCGGAGGGACAGCCGGCGGGCCGTGCTCGCGGAGCAACGGCTGGTGCACGCGGAGCTGCACCTGCGCTGGCTGCGAGGTCGAATGCACGGGCAATCCACCCCCTTCGGAGAAGGGCGAGTTATGCAACTTGGCGTATTGCTCGCATGATTACTGGGGCTGGGGCGGCTGCGAGATAAAAGACGGCGCGTGCGATTACACTGTCGAGTGCGGTGAGTCCCCGAAGATCACCGGCACATGTCCGGACAGCAATTGATGCTCGCGCCATCGCGGCAGATCATCGCGCCCGCCGTTCTGCCTTGCAGCCATACGACCCCTGCCTACGTTCCGCGCCGACGGCGACAGCTCACGCTTTCACACCTCGACGTCGAGCTCCCCGGCCGCGACGCCGTCCACCTCGGAGGAAACCGTGCGCGCAACGCACAGGGGACAGCCGGCGCCCGGTTTCGTGGCGGAGGGAGGACGGCGAGGGCGCGGGGCAAGCCAGCTCGTCTTCGTCGACGAAAGGCCGCACATCCTTTACAAGGATTACGCCAACGGGGCCGTGAAGCACGCGACGTACGAGGACGGGGCGTGGAAAACAGAGGTCGTCGAGCCGGCAGCGGCCAACGGGCTCTCGCTCGTCGCCGATGTCGAGGTCGTCAATACCGCGTTCCAGCCCGGGAGCAACACCTCCCTCGCGCTCCGCAATGGCACCCCGGAGATCGTTTATACCCAGCGCGAAAACAACATCTACTTCCGCGTCTATCACGCCGCCCGCGTGGACGCGATGAACTGGGACAAGGCCGAGGTCACGTCGAGCTACATGTACGACACGACGAACCCCTTCCTCGTGGACGCGACGGGCGGTCGGCACATCTTCCCCGCCACGTACGACGGGCTCCTCCATATGCAGGGCACACCTGGGAGCTGGACGAAAGAGCCCATCACGACGAGCTCCATCGCGACCTCGGCCGCGCTCGACGCGAAGGGCGTCTCGCACGTCGCGTACCTCGACATCGGGGCACAGAGAATGAGCTATGCGAGCCATGCGACAGGGAGTTTCCAGACCACCGAGGTGGACCCGACGAGCTTCGCGACCGGCGGCTCGCTCAAGGTGGATGATACGGGCCGCGTGCACATCGCTCACCACGACCTGTCGGCGAAGCGCCTGATGTACGCGACGGCCTGCCCGTAAAGCCGCGGCGCATCCTCCACGGCTTCGCCCAGGCGCACACCTGTCGGGCACGCGAGGTAGCGGGGGGATCCGCCTTCCGATCGGGTTGACGCCAGCGAGTGCTCCGGTGTCTACTCTCCGCGACGATGGTCTCCGCCACGCCTTTCGAGGTTTCTCGCTGCCGTGGGCGGAGGCATGGTGTTCGTATGGAGCGGATATTTGGCGCAGCGGATTCCAGACGGGAATCCCGAGCGATCCAGATCGAGCGACAGGGATATCTTCATGACGACTGATTTGCAGGCCAAGAAGTTCGGCTTCCTATTCACCTGGTTTGACCAGAATGGCGATGGTTTTCTCACCCGGGACGACTTCGAGAAGATGGCCGGGATGTTCACCGGCCTGGCAGCCGAGGACGATGAAAAGACCAAGACCGCGATGAAGCAGTCCTTCATGCACTGGTGGGGCCTCCTGCTGGAGTCCGGTCAAGGCACGTCGGGAGAGAAGATCGGGCTCCCGGAGTTCCTCCGCATCATGAGCACCAGCGTCATCGCTCCGGAGAATTTTCAGAATGCGGTGGGTCGCATCGCCGAGGGGATGGTTGCAGCCCTCGACCGCGACGGCAACGGGAGCCTTTCGCAGAAAGAATTCGTGCGAATGTACGACGTGGTGGGGGTTCCTCCGTCGACCTCCACCGAGTGGTTCAAGCGGCTCGACCGCGACAGCAGCGGGGAGCTGAGCTGCGCCGAGTTCCGGCAGGCGATCGTCGAGTTTTACCTGAGCGCGGACCCGAACGCCCCCGGGAACTGGCTGCTTGGCTCCATGGATGTGTTCAAGTAGCGCATTCGCCGCCCGCGCAGCGGCGTGAGCGCCGCGGCGCACCCGAAATGAGCATGATCCGGATCGGCAGGGCGACCGAGCGCGAAGCAACTCCCGCTCGGCCGCCCTCCGCGGCCCCGCTTACTCGACCGGAACCCCCGCCTCCTTCGGCGCCTTCACCCGCGTAGCTTCTTACGCCACCCCGCCCTCGCAGAACGCCACCCCGCCCTCGCAGAACACCACCCCGCCCTCGCGGAACGTCACCCCGCCCTCGCGGAACGTCACCCCGCCCTCGCGGAACGCCACCCCGCCCTCGCGGAACGCCACTCCGCCCTCGCGGAACGCCACTCCGCCCTCGCGGAACGCCACTCCGCCCTCGCGGAACGTCACTCCGCCCTTGCGGAACGAGCCCCCGCCATTGTGAAATGCCACTCCGTCCTTACGAAGCACGGCCTCGCCCTCCGCGCGAGCCGTGCCCTCCGCGCAAGCGACGGTACGGATCAACGTAGGCCGTGCGCCCCTACGAACGCACGCGATTACGGTCATCCTCACCGGTCGATGACGTCGCGAGACGTGTAAACGAGCGCCTCGTCGTGCCGCCCCAGGAGCACGAACGAAATCCCCTGGAGCTCCCAGCAATCGTTGGGCAGCCTCAGCGAAAACCATGAACAACCATTTTTCCCCAAAAGGTCCAGGGCTGGCCCTGGTTCGGGTCGAGGTCCGGGGCAGCGCCCCGGCGCGGCGCACCTGGAGGCGGCTCCGGAGGCGCCTGACCGAAGAAGCGGCAAGCGCACGGCAGCGCGTCGACATCCTAGTCGCGCGAACCTGGAGAGACTGGTTACCATGGAACCGAATTCTGTCGTGCAATGGGGGCGGCGGCGGCTGCTTTGCCTCCGCGCCCTGGCGGAGCAACGCGCGCTCGTCCTTTGGCTCGCCTCCTGGCTGCTGCACACAGGCGGCTGCGCGAGGCAGGATCCCAAGGAAAAGCCCTCGCTCCCGCCGGCCGCGGGAGAGAGCGCGGGCGCGCCTTCGGCCCCGGTGTCCGTCGAGGTCGCAGACAATGGCCTGACGATTGCCTGGTCCGCGACGTTCGAAGACGGCGCGACGAACGCCGCCGGCGCGTGGCGGGTGGCCCGCGCGAGGCTCTCCGTGAAGGACGCTGCGACGGGCGCAGCGCAGGTCGGCCTCCGGCCCCGCGTATGGCTGTCCGCACGGAAAGAAGGGGGCACGGCGCTCGCTCACGAGGCCTGCCGAAACCTCGTCGCGTCCTTCGCCGGGGGGCTGCTCTCCGCGCAGCCAGCCTCGGTCCTCGACGGATACCTCGTCCTCGCGCTCAACGAAGACCCGAGCCTCTCGATCATCGAGCCGCGCGTCGCCCTCGCGCGCACGAAGCTCCAGAGCCTCGTCGCCCTGCCCGGCCAGGCCGCGGACTGGGCCGCGGCGCCACAGGGCACCTCGGTCTTCGTGACGATCCCGGAGCGCGACCTGGTCGCCGAGGTGGACGTGCTCCGCGGCCGCGTGCGCGGCAGCCAGGACGTCGGCGACCACCCGACGCGAATCGTGCCCCGCGGCGATGCACGCTCGTTCTGGGTCGGAAACGATGGCGACGGGACCGTGAGCGTGATCGACGGGGACGCGCGGGCGAAACGGAAGACGTTGGGCTCGGGCGCTGGGCATCAGGAGATCGTCTTCCTCGCGGGGGGGCGGCGCGCCTGGGTATCGGCGTCGGACAGCGAGACGATGAAGGTCTTCGACGCCGAACACGGCGAGCTCCTCGCCGAGGTGAACGTGGGCCGAGGTGTCGTCGCCCTCGCGGGCAGCGACGAGGCAGCCATGATCCTCGCCGCGCGCGACAATGGCGAGCTCGTCGTCATCGACGAGGCCAGCCGGGCCGTGACCAGGCGAATCCCCGTGGCCCGCGGCGGCGCGTCCGTCGCATTCGCGCCCGGCGGCAGGTTCGCCTGGCTGGCCCAGCGGGAGGCGGGCGCGGTGCATGTGTTCGATGCGTCCCAGGGCAAGATCGTGCAGACGACGAGGAGGCTGTCCCGCCCGGATCACGTCTCCTTCACGCGGAATTTCGTGTACGTGCGGGAGCTCGGGTCGAGCCACCTCTCCATGTTCGGGCTCGCGGGCGACCCGGCGAACGAGCCGCCGAAGCTCGTCCAGGTCGCCATGGGGCAAGCGGCGCCGGACGGGGACTTCGCGCCGAGCTTCGCGGCTCCGATGGCTCCCTTGCCCGAGGGGGGCGGAATGCTCGTCGCGCACCCCGTGGACCGCACGCTTTATGGATACGCCGAGGGGATGATGGCGCCCATCGCGACGCACCCCGCCTACGGGCGCTCGCCACGCGCCGTGCGGATCGTCGATCGTTCGCTCCACGAAATCGAACCGGGGGTCTATGAAGCGCCGTTCCGCATGGACGGCGGCGGCGTCCACGACGTGGCCGTGCAAATCGACGGACCCCGCAAGGTCACGGCTTGCCTCGAATGGTCCCTCCCGGACGGGGATTCGCGCCCGGGCGAGGATGCATTCGGCATCGAGCCCCTCTTCGATCCTGGCGAAAAGCTCGTCGCGGGTCAGACCACGACCCTCCGCTTCCGGCTGCGGGAGCCCATCGCCCCGCGCGCGCTCACGGCGCTCTTCACGCAGGATCCGACGGGATACGTGTGGCGCGGCGTGCCGAAGGCCGAGGGGGATTCGGTCTATGCGATCACGGTGAAACCCTCCACGCCCGGCCGATATCGGCTGGTCGTGCGTCCGAACCAGAAGGCGGGGCCTTTGATGCGCCGCGCGACATGGACCCTGGGCGTCAGGGCAGGCGACTCCGAGGTTCTGCCCGCGAGCGAAGGGGGAAAGGGGGGTCGGAAGTGAAGCGGCTCCTGGTCGTCACATTGCAGGTCTCGCTCGGGCTCCTGGCCGCGCTCGCCGCGGCGCCCGTGGTGGCCGAGGCGCCGCCGGCGTCGGGCGCGAAGGCCAACGAAGACGCGGCGGCGCGCTATTTCACCAATACGAAGCTCGTGGATCAGGACGGAAAGGTCCGCCATTTCCACGACGATCTCTTGCGGGGAAAAAAAGTGCTCATCAACGTCGCCTTCACGTCGTGCAAGGGCGCGTGTCCCGCCATGACGGCGAACCTCGCGAAGGTGCAGCGTCTCCTCGGCGCGCGAATGGGCAAGGAGATCCACATCATCACCGTCACGGCCGACCCGGAGAACGACACCCCGGCCGTGCTCAAGCAGTACGCCGATCGGCACGGAGCCACGGCCGGATGGTACTTCCTGACGGGCGCACCGGACGACGTGAACAAGGTGCTCGGCCGCATCGGGGGCCTCTTGCGCAAGCCCGAGGACCACGCGACGACCCTCTACGTCGGCAATCTCTCGACCGGAAACTGGGTGAAGACCCAGGCAACGTCGCGCCCCGAGGACATCGTCTATCTCGTCGACCACCTCGACGACCCCAAGCGATGAGCATGGCCCTTGCAAATCATCCGCTCCGGTACGCGCGCGCCCTGGTCCTCGTGGGTGCCGCCATGTTCGCCGCGGGATGCGAGGGGGAAAGCAAGGGCGCGCCGCCCGTCCCGCTTCCGCCCCCGGGCGCCGACGTCCGCGTCGCGCCCCTCGCCAAGGTCGTCGTGCCAGACGTGGAGCTCGTCGATCAGGACGGGCAAACGGTGCTGCTGCGCGACGCCCTCGGCCCGGGCGCTTTTGCGATCCAGTTCGTCTTCACCACGTGCACGACGATCTGCTCGCCGATGACGGCCGTCTTCGCGCGGCTCGCCCACGACCTCGGCGATTCGTTCGGAAACGATATATGTCTCGTATCGCTCACCCTCGATCCGGCCATCGATGGCCCCGAGGCGTTGCGCCGTTACGCGGACCGATTCGGGCGGCGGGAGGGCTGGACGTTCCTTACGGGACAGCCGGATCGTTTGTCGCGGGCCCTTCGCGCGCTCGGCGGCGATGCGAGGGTCAAGGAGGAGCATCGCCCGCTCACCGTGATCGGAGACGGCCAGGGCAAGTTCGTCCTTGTCGACGGGCTCGCCTCCCCCGCGCGCCTGCGCGCCGAGATCGCGGCGCTGCGTCGTCCCGCGGAGAACACGGAGGCGCCGTGATCGAGCGCTGGGGGATGGGCGCCCTCGTGCTCATGGGCGCTTGTTTGCTCCTCGGAGGGAGCGAGAGCCGCCCCGAGGCGCCGCGCGACCGAGGCGCTTCGTGCGCGAGCCTCGGCCCCGCCGCGCGGCGCGGCAAGGCGATCTATCACCAGGGCCGGGGCGCCGAGGGAGAGCCCCTCGTGGGGCTCGTCGGCGACGGCTCCGCCATGCTCTCGGGGGCGAGCGCGGCGTGCGCGCGTTGCCATGGTTTCTCGGGGGAAGGGACCGAAGAGGGAGGCATCGCCGCGCCCGCGCTCACGCCCGAGAGCCTCTTTTCGCCCGATGCACGCACGGGCCGCCCCGGACACGACGAAACGACGCTCCTCGCCGCAATCCGGGAAGGGCACGTCGGCGCGCGGCGCCTCGGTCCCGCCATGCCGAGGTTCACGCTCGATACGTCGGCCCTTGCGGATCTGCGAGCGTACCTCGCCTGCCTCGGTCACGAGCGCGAGCCGGGCGTCTCCGAGGGCGTGATCCGTGTCGGCGCAGCGTGGCCGATGTCGGGCCCAGCCAAGGCGCAAGGGGCGGCGATGGCCGCGGCCGCCGCCGACGTATTCGCCGAGATCGAGGTGCAGGGCGGGGTGTTTCGACGTCGCATCGAGCTCGTGCTCGAGGATTCGAATGGCCCCGGAGGCCCGCATGCAGCGGCAGCACGCCTCGCCCGGCGCGAGGTCTTCGCCATGATGTCGAGCCCGATCGCGGCCGAGCCGCTCCGGGACGACGAGGGCGAGGAGATCCCCCATCTCGCGCCCCTCGGGCCGACGCCGCCGGACGCCGAGCGCGTCTTCCAGGTGCGACCCGGCCTCGACATGCTGGCGCAGATCGTGCTCGCGCACGCGGCCACGTCCCGGCGAACCCCCGCATTCCACGTGATCGCTCCCGACGACGCCGCGGGCAGGCTGCTCCGGGACGGACTCGCGCGCGGCCAGGCCGCGCGGCGAGACATGCCCGCGCCCTCCGCGTGGCTCTTCGTGCCAGGCTCCTTCGACGCGGCGGCGGCGGCCGCGGAGACGCGCGCGCGTGTGCCCGACGCCATTCTCTTCGGCGGGACCGCCGAGGAGCTCGGCGCGTTCGTCCGGGCGCTCTCCTCCGCGGACGAGGTGCCGATTTATGCCCCGTCCGCGATCCTCGGCGACGCGCCCGCCGCGCTCGACCCCCGCGCCGCGCAGCGGACGCTCTTCGTGCACGCGGGCCCCGTCGACGATCGCGTCTCCGCCAGGGTCCGGGACCTCCGCGCCCGCCTGCAAGCGCGAGGCGCCCCGGCAGGGCGGATCGGGCTCGCGATATCAGTGGAGGTCGCCGCCCGGACCTTGATCGAGGGGCTTCGCCGCGCAGGGGGGCGTCCGACACGGCGAGCCTTCGTCGCGGCGCTCGAGACGCTGCGCGATTTCGAGGTCGGCCTCTCGGCGCCGCTCAGCTTCAGCCGCGGGAATCACGTCGGTGTGACGGGCGCATACGTCGTCCGCGTCGATCCGGTCGCGCGAGAGATCGTGCGTGTATCGGAATGGCTCACGGTCGCCCCCTACCGGTGATCTCGGGCCCTCGCGCTTTTTTCGTAGGCATATCGAATCCATGTGATGGGGGTATACCGTGTCCAGACCTGGACCTTCTTTGTTGCGATGGTTGGCGTTCGTCCTCTTGTTGGCGTCGGGGTGCGGAGGGAGCGACCCCGACGAGTCACCGCCCGGCGCGGGGACGGCAGGGGCGGCCTCACTCGCCGTCGTCGCTCCGCCGAGCGAGCCCTCCCCGAACCCCCCCCACGGAGGCCGCACGATCGTCGCGCGCGTGGTCGCGCTCGATCAGGTGTACGTATACAACAGGTTTGGCTCGTTCAACCCCGACGGGATGATCTTCGCCCTCGAGCGGGACGTCGTCCCCATTGACGACGCGAAGCCGATCGGTCCGGGCAACGCCATGCTCGCGCCCGACAAGCGACCGAGGCCGCTCGTGCTTCGCGTCAACGTCGGGGACGAGCTCGTCGTTCATTTCAAGAACCTGCTCGCCCCCACGGTGGGCGACATCTCTCCCGACGCGGAGGTCCCCTTCCACGTGGGAGGCGACATCGGATCGGATTCGACCGCGACGAGGCGCGCGTCGTTCCACGTGAGCGGGCTCCAGGTCCTCGATCAGAAATCGCTGGCCGGGAACGTCGGAAAAAACGCGCCCGCCCTCGCGGCGCCGGGCCAGACCCGCACGTATCGGTTCTTCGCCGACCGTGAAGGCACGTTCCTCGCCCATAGCGGCGGGGCCATGGCGGGCGGCGAGGGTCTCGGGGGGCAAATCGTGCTCGGGCTCTTCGGCGCGGTCCACGTCGAGCCGAAGAACGCGGTCTGGTATCGCTCGCAGGTCACGGGCAAGGAGCTCGCGGCCGTGGCGACGTACGACAAGGACCCGCTCCTGCCGCCCCGCATCGATTACGACGCGACGTTTCCCGATGGTACGCCCATCCTTCGTATCCTCGACGACCGAAACGGCGAGCTGGAGATCGTGCACAGCGATCTCTACGCCATCATCACCGGCTACACGCACACCGAAGCGGGGACCACGGTCTCCAAGGATCAGGGCCATTTCCGCGAGATGACGGTGCTCTTCCACGACGAGCTCAGGGCCGTGCAGGCGTTCCCCGAACTCGACGAGGACCCGAGCCTCCACGGCGTCCGCGACGGCTTTGGCATCAACTACGGCGCTGCGGGGTTGGGCGCGGAGCTGCTCGCCAACCGCGCCCGCCTCGGGCCCGCGGCTGATTGCGCCGAATGCAAGTTCGAGGAGTTCTTCCTCTCGTCGTGGGCGAACGGCGATCCGGCGATGCTCTTGTCGCGGGACGAGGACGGGGGAGCGCTCGAAGCCCTCTTCCCGGAGGATCCCTCGAACGTCCACCACGCCTACCTCGGCGATCCGGTCCGCTTCCGGAACCTGCACGCGGGGCCCAAGGAGACGCACGTCTTCCACATGCACGCCCACCAGTGGCTCCAGTCCCCGGGCCATGACGACGCCATGGCCCGCGACTCGCAGACGATCGGCCCCGGCGCGACCTTCACCTACGACCTCCTGTTCGGGGGAGCAGGCAACCGCGTCCTCACGCCCGGCGACGCCATTTTCCATTGCCACCTCTATCCCCATTTCGCGCAAGGCATGTGGGGGCTGCTCCGCGTGCACGACGTATTCGAGAACGGATCGCCGTCGCGGAGGCTGCCGGACGGAGAGATCCCGAAAGGCACCCCGACGCCCGCCCTCGTCCCCATCCCCGAGCGTGGAATGGCGCTCATGCCCACCTACGAGCCCACGCTGGTCGTCCAGGGGAACAAGAAGGTATGGCGCCCGGCGATGCCAGGATATCCCTTCTACGTCCCCGCCGACGCGGGGCACAGGCCGCCGCAGCCGCCGCTCGACATGGTCTTCGACGGCGGCTTGCCCCGGCACAAGATCGACGCGGTCCCCGACAACGCGATCGTGCGGGGCAGCGGGGTCGCACGATTCGACGTGGAGATCCTCGAGGCGGACCTCGTGCTCCTGCCGCAGAATGGAACGGCCTCGGAGCAGGGGGCCATGGCCTTCCACGCCGGCACGTTCCCTGGCGGCAAGCCAGACGCAACGCTTTACGGCTGGGCCGGCGCGAGTTACCCCACCCGCACGCCTCTCGGTCAGGTCGCGCGTTTCTTCGTCAATGGCAGGCCGCCGGCGATGGGCGCGCCGTTCGCCGACCCCTGCCCGAAAAACGTCCCGCTGCGCACGTTCCAATTCGCGTTCGTGGAAATCAACGGCCTGCTCAACGACAACTACTGGCACGACCCGCAGCTCCGGATGATGGTGCTCGAGCAGGACCTGCCCGCGACCTACGCAGGGACGCGGCCCCCGGAGCCGCTGTACATGCGGGTGAACTCGAACGACTGCATTCATGCCGAGGCCACGAACCTGCTCCCCAAGGTGCTCGATGAGGACGATTTCCAGATCCGCACCCCCACGGACATCGTGGGCCAGCACATCCATCTCGTGCAATTCGACGTGACGAGTTCGGACGGAGGGGCGAACGGGTTTAATTACGAGGACGGTACGTTTGCCCCGGGGGAGGTCGAGGATCGCATCGCAGCGGCAAACGCGAGCGGCGGCGCCATCACGCCGAAAGGAAACCGCGTCTTCCTCACACCCAAGACGCACCCCCGCATCCCCAAGGCCTTCGCTGCGCAGACGACGGTGCAGCGCCAATGGGCCGCGCGGATCCTCGACGATATCGGCCGGGATCGCACGAGCCGCACCGTCTTCACGCACGACCATTTGTCGCCGTCCTCGCACCAGCAGCACGGCCTCTATGGCGCGCTCGTCATCGAGCCCGAGGGCTCGACCTACCGCGATTCGAGGACGGGGCAAGCCTTCGGCACACGAAAGGACGGCGGGCCGACGAGCTTCCGCGCCGACATCACGAGGGGCGACGGCACGTCATTCCGCGAGTTCAACATCGCCTTCGCGGACTTCGCGCTCGCCTACGACGCCTACGGCGAGCCCGTGAACCCGCCTGGGACCGTCGAGGCGCCGCTGCCGCTCGCGGTCACGCACGAGCCCTTCCCGCCGGAGGCCATCTCCGCCGCGGACCCGGGGACCATGCTGATCAATTACCGGAACGAGCCCATCCCGCTGCGCATCGGGAAGCCCGGCCCGGACGACACGCTCGTGCAAAAAGACGGCCCGGTCGGGGAGATGCAGAACGTCTTCCGCTCGGATCTGCACGGCGAGCCCTCGACGCCAATCCTCGAAGCGTACCCCGAAGACGAGGTGCACATACGATTGATCCAAGGGGCCCACGAGGAGCAACACGTCTGGACCCTGCACGGAAACAAGTGGCTCTACGAGTTCGCCGACCCGGAGAGCGGATACTCGAACAGCAATCCGATCGGGATCTCGGAGCACCTCGAATTCGTCATGCCCGGCAATCAATGGTCGACGAGCACGGGGGCGGACCACGTCGATTACCTATACGCAAGCGCGCCGACGGACGACCTCTGGAACGGGATGTGGGGGCTCATGCGCTGCTATGGGGAGCGAAAGCCCTGGCTCCGGCCGCTGCCCGGATCTTCCTGGGCGAGCGTCCCCATAGGCAGCTCGTACTACGACACGGATGCGCGCATTTGCCCCGCGGGCGCGAAAGAGCGCGAATACCACGTCGTCGCCATCACCGCCGCGGACCACCTGCCGGACGGGCGGCTCACGTACAATGAAGACTTCGACCTCTACGATCCGGAGGCCATCCTCTTCGTGCGCGAGGAGCACCTCTCCGATCTCCGCCATGGGCTCCGGCGCCCCGAGCCGCTCATCCTGCGCGCGGCCGCGGGGGAGTGCATTCGCGTGACCTTGCGCAACGAGCTGCCCCATGTCCTGCCCCAGACGCCGCACTGGAACTACCACCCGCCGATCACCGACGGGTTCAATGTGAACCAGGTGCGAAAATCGAATCACGTCTCGCTGCACCCGCAGCTCGTGACCTACGACGTGGCCGTCTCCGACGGCGCGAACGTCGGCCACAACCCCCCGCAGACCGTGGCTCCGGGAGAGGAGCGCACGTACGTCTGGTACGCCGGCGATTGGCAGGGCAAAAAGCCCCGGCCCATCGAGTTCGGCGCGATCAACCTGCGCAACATGGCGGACGTCGTGCACGGCGGGGCCCACGGCGGCGTGGGCGCGCTCGTGATCGAGCCGGAGCTCGCCACCTGGGCGACCGATCCCGGCACGGAAGCACAAGCCACCGTGACGCACCCCGGCCTCGGGGGGGCGAAATCGTTCCGCGAGCACGTCCTCCTGCTCCAGGACGACGTGCCCATGCGGTCGGACGATTCTCGGTTCCGCTGCGAAGATGGGGATCTCAACTGCGGCAATGCGATCCGCAACCTCGGCGGCGAGGACGACGCCGAGGATACGGGGCACAAGGCGTGGAACTACGCCACCGAGCCGATCTGGGCGCGCCTCGGCCTCCGGCCCGAGACCGATTTCAATGCGTACAACGAGCACCAGCTCGGTGACATCCACAACTCGTACGTGTTCGGCGATCCGGCCACGCCGATCCTGCGGGCGAAGGCGGGGCAAGCCTTGCGGATCCGGCAGCTCCAGCCCTCCGGGCATGCGCGGCAGCACGCCTTCACGTTATGGGGCCACGAATGGGGCTACCGCCCGTTCCTTCTCAACTCGACCGTGATCGGGCCGAACCCCGACTGGTTCGTGGTCTCCACGCAAGGCGGGGCCAGCGTCCAGACGGCGCACAACGTCTTGCCCCTTTACGGCGCCGGCGGGAAATTCGGCGTGGTCGGCGATTTCCTGTACCGCGACGAGGGAAGCTTCGGATACACGAACGGGTGCTGGGGGTTCCTCCGGGTCAGCCATTGAAGGGATACGAGCGTTCGGCCCGAGGGCTTGACGGGAATCCACGTCCCGGGCAACCCGGGTGGGGGGCGGGGGAAGATCAGCCCGTGGCCTTCGCGAACTTCTGCAGAAAGACCGCCAGGGAGACGGCCATGTTCTCGATCTCGGAGGGGTCGACGCTCTCGTTCGGCGCGTGGATCAACGCCTTCGGCTCCTCGACGCCGAAGAGCATGATCTCCGCCTTGGGGAAGGAGGTCTGGAAGACGTTGCAGAGCGGGATGGAGGCGCCCTGGCCCATGGCGACGACCTCTTTGCCGTAGGCGGCGCCCATGGCGGCGACCATTGCATTGTAGCCCGGCCCCGAGGTCGACGTGCGGAATGGCTCGCCGCTCGCGGACGGGGTCAGGGTGACCCTCGCGTTCCAGGGCGCGACCGACTTCAAGTGATTCATCAAGGCGTGCTGCGCCGCCTCCGCCGTCATGCCGGGCGGGATGCGCAGGCTGACGAGCGCCCGCGCGTGGCCCTGCACGGCCGGGGTGGCCTCGTCCACGGACGGGCAGTCGATTCCGCAGACGGTCACCGCGAGCCGCGCCCAGAGCATGTCCGACACGGTGCCGCTGCCGAGCAGATCCACGCCATCGAGGACGCGCGCATCCGTGCGGAATTGATCCGGCGGGTATTGTTGCCCCGACCAGGTCATGCTGTTGTCGAGCCCGCGCACCGTGGTGTTGCCCTTGGCGTCGCGCAGGGTGGCCAGCATGGAGATGAGCGCGGCGAGGGCGTCGGGGGACGGTCCTCCGAATTGACCCGAATGCATGGGCCCCTCGAGGGTGTCGACGGCGACGATCACGTTGGCGACGCCGCGCAGCGACGTGGTCAGGGTCGGCGTCCCGTCCGCGAAATTGCCCGCGTCCCCCACCAGAATGGCGTCGGCTGCGAGCAGATCATGGTTGCTCGGGTCGGCGACGAAGTCCTCGAGCCCGCCGGTGCCCTGCTCCTCGGAGCCCTCGCCGACGATCTTGAGGTTGACCGGGAGGTCGTCGCCGAGCGCACGGATGGCCGTGAGGTGCACTGCGATGTTGCCCTTGCAATCGGCCGCGCCGCGCCCGTACCAGCGCCCGTCGTTCTGCGGGGTCAGCGTCCACGGGTCGGTGTTCCACTCCGCCCTGTTCGGCACGGGCTGCACGTCGTGGTGGAAGTACAGGAGCACGGTGGGGGCGCCCGGGGGCCCCTTCTTGTAACCGGTCACCGTCTTGGATTTGTCGGAGGTGACGTGAACGGCAATATCGGTGAAGCCCGCCGCGGTGAACGCCTTCGCCAGCCAGACGACCATCTTGTTGCAATCCGCGGGCGGATTGTCCGCCGGCGCGAACACCGATTCGTAAGAAACCATCTGGGCGAGATCGGCCTGGGCCTGGGCCATCAGCGCCTGGACCTTGGTACGGATGTCGTTGACGTCGTCGCTCATCGAAATTTTTCCTGCTGGGGGTTTTCTGATCGGGCGTGGGACGGGGGTCGTCTACTGCAGCGAGCGTGCCAGTCGCCGCTCCACGGCTCGGCACGGCAACCTCCTGAGAGGAAACTGCCAATTCAGGGCGGTCCGAGGGTCCGCAGTCTGACGCCAGACGGCTGGATGGGGAGCCGCGGGGTGTCCCTCATCAGGTGTACCTGTAACAGTGCATGTTACAGGGGGCGTGAGAGGGCTCCAGGGGCTAGCCCCCCGACAAGGACCCCCCGCCACCCCTCGGATTCCGCGAGCCGCTTCAGCTCTTCGTTCCGCTCCACGCTGCCCCGCGGCACCTACTCGATGAAGAGCTTCATGGGCGCAGACAAGAAGCGCAGCGCAGGGTCATTCGGCGTGATCTCGGCGCCTGCGCATGCAGGCTCGGGACGGGGGCCGCTTGTGCCATAACCGCAGCCCCTTCCGATGTTCGGAGCGTGATGGCCGTCCGAGGGAGGACGCCCTGCGCGTGCAATTCGAAGCGCTTGGTCGATCTCGTCCCGTCGCTCGCGCAGTTGTGCCTCGAAGGCGTCTGCGCGGGCGCGGAGCGCTACGGCGAGCTCTGGTTTGGCCTTCTGCGCGCGCAAGCGAAAGGCATGGATCAGGTCCGCAAAGGGCAGCTCGTCGCCCACGCGCGCTCTCGCACACGCGAGGCCTGCTTCCCAGGGGCCAAGCTCGGCCTCCGAGCGGCCTTCGACGCGCCACGCGACGGCTCTGAGGATGCTCGCACGATAGTCGCTGTTTGCGACGGCTTGCACGAGGATCGGATCGAAGCCGCTCACATCCAGCGCGCTCGGCAGGGCGCGGAGCGCTTCTTCGCGCACCTCGGTCGGAGGCTGCGCTCGGACCGAGAGCAGCGCGTTCACCGCGACGGCGGTGTCAAAGGAGCTGCCCCGCAAGGCGCTTCGCAGGCGCTCTTGGGCTTCCGGGAACATCACCAGGAACCGCGCATAACGCGCGCGCATCCACGGCACACCAGGCGCATCCATGGCGGAAAGCGCGATCGCTTCGGGCGCCGTCCATGCGAGGGCTCGTTGTCCGAGCTCGGAGGTCTGGGCGCAGCCGTGCTCTGTGGCGAATGCGACGCGCTGGGCGAGCGAGCGTGCTTCGTCTTCGTCGAGGCCTTCGAGGCGGAAGCTCACGCTCGCCGTGGGGCCGCTGCTGCGGTCGTGTGGGTTTGTCGTGGGGATCGCGAGCTGGTATCGACCTGCGGGGAGCGCGGGCTCGGGGCCGCGCGAATCGAACTGCAGCGATAGCGTGAGCACCGCGGACGCGCCCGGGTCGAGCGTCGCATAAGCGGGGACGTCCGTCTTGACGTGGATCGGCATGCACCAAGCGCGCCCGTCGTCGCCCATGCGTCGCAGCGGCGAGCGGCAATCGCGTGCCCAATGCTGCTGTGCGTTCTCGATGCCGAGCTGGAGAGGCGCGGATGTGCGATTGGTGATTTTCCACCGAGCGACATCGCCCGCGACGAGCGGTTCGAGGCTGAGCGCAGGTTTCGCTTCGGCGTCTTTCGTGAGAGCAGGCGGGGAGGAGATGGGAGGCGCAGGGTCGACGGAGGCTTCAGGCGCTTTCGAGGCGGGAGGTGGCGTGGGCGCGCAAGAGGTGAGGAAGACGACGCAGGCGAAGGCGCGGCGCGAGAGCATTTGGGCAAGGACCGCTGAGAGCGGAAAGAGTTCCCGGGCCTGCCTCGGCGTGATGTTGCCTACGGATACAAGCGGGGCCGCGGGGGGGGATTTTTGCCGCCTTTCCGGGCGACGCCGGTTATCCTTCGCCAATGAACCGTCCCCGCGCAGGCTCGTTCGCCCCCGTTCTTTCTTTCCTCGTGGCGGCCTCGGCCGCGTGCCTCGTGGGGTGCGGGGACGACGTGGTCTCGGCGCCCCCGGTGGAGGAGCCGCGCGTCTATGGCGAGTGGCTCAAGGTCGAGGTGCCCGGGACGGTGTGCGGCAACGGCAGCCAGTACAAGTTCTTCGTCAACTGGTCGGAGAGGTCGAACGACCTCGCCGTCATGTTCGAGGGAGGCGGCGCGTGCTGGGACTACGATAGCTGTACGGGGAAGACGGGCATTCGCGGCGCCGCCAACCCCAACGGCATCGACGACGACCACATGGTCATCATGCAGCATGTCTTCCCGCTCCTGCGGCGCGACGAGGGGAACCCTGCGCGCGACTGGAACCTCGTCTACTTCCCTTATTGCACGGGCGACATCCATTCCGGCAACCGCGTAACGGATTACGTCGGCGCCCCCGGGGAGGGAGCGGTCGAGTTCCACCACAGCGGCCACCCGAACAACCTGCTCGTCACCGATTGGCTCGCGAAGCAATTCGAGCACATCCCGCGCCTGCTCGTCTCGGGTTGCAGCGCGGGCGGGGCGGGCTCGCTCGCCAATTATTACTTCTTGCGCAAGGGCCTCCCCGTCGGTCGAGGCTACATGCTCGACGACTCCGGCCCCATCTTCCCCAGCGCGGGTCCCTCGAAATACCTGCACGAGACGATCCGCGAGGCGTGGGACGTCGACTCCGTGTACCAAGACCTGCCCGTCGCCATCGAGCCCGGCGATCTCGGCAGCATCAACACGGCCCTCGCCGACGCTTTCCCCGACGACCGGCTGGGCATCACGTTCTTCCAGCGCGACATGGATTATTCGCTCTATTCGTACGAGCGTTTTTATCCCGGGCTCGAGAAGGAGGAGATCCTCGCGTTATGGGCCGAGGACACGAAGCTCCTCACCGCGCAGTTCGACACGCGCGAGAACCTCGCGTACTTCATTCCTTACTGGCGCGAGCGCAACAACTCCCATTGCGGCACGGTCTTCGATTACGTGGGGACGGAGATCCAGGAGGCCGGCGTCGATCTCGGGGATTTCGTGGATGTCTTGCTCGACGACGGACGCCCGCTGGAGAGCTACATCGAGAGCGTGCAGCCGAACGAAGACGTCGGGCCCTGAGAGCGTGAGCCGGCGGGGGCGGGTCACTTCGCGAGGCAGGCGTCGAGCTCGGTCTTGCAGACGATCGCCGGATCCTGGCTCGGGCCGGCTTTCTTGAGGAAACAACGCAAGGCGTCGGAGAACTCCCGCGAGACCGCGGCGTCAGCGTTCGTCACGCAGGGCGTGATCTCCTGGCCCGCGCTGAGGGCCTGCTGCACGCAGGTGAACGACTCGGCGCACGTCGCCTTGCCATTGCCCACCCACTCGGCACCGATGAAGTTCGGCTGGTCGGAGCCGACGGGCTCGGCGCGGCAGTGCGCCGTGGCCGGATCGGCCGGGTAATACGAGCCGAGGAGCATGCACATCTCGTCCGTCGAGCGCGGGCCCTCGAAGACGTCCCTCGCCTCCGCGTTCGAGTAGTCACACCAGTAATCGAACCACTCGCCAGCCTTGACCTGGAGGCCCTCGCCAAAATCCTTGACGGTCACGTTCTCCCATTCGGTGCTCGTATAAAACGGATCCGCCTGCCCGACGATCGACGCGGCATAACCAACGCCGCGCGCGTGCATGTGCGGTTGCACGTTCGCGATCGTGATGTCCGTGTGCACCGGGCACCGCATGCGCGCGCGGCCCTCGGCCTGCGCCCCGACGTAGATGAAGGGGTTGTAGATGAAGAGGATGTCGCCCTCCGTCTTCACCTCGGCCTCGGGGATCGTGTAGAGGTTCACCCGGACCTCGGGCTCGATGACATTCATCGAGGCGTTGATGTAATGCGCATTCATGAGAAGCACGGCGCCCGGGCGCACCTTCATGGCCACGCCCTCGGGGAAACGCAGCATGGAGTCGCCGTCAGCGTTTTGCGAGCCGGCGACGAGCTTCTCCACTTCCCAGCCATCGGTCGCACCGTCGGAGCAGTCGAACACGCCGCTCGTGTCGACGATCGTCCCGTCCTCTTTCTGGGTCGGGATGTCGTCGTAGCTCGTCTGGAAGAGCAGGAAGTGGTGGCTCCCTTTCGAGTAGCGCACCTCGTCACGGTTGACGAAGAGCCCCTCCGCGGGCGCCTTCACGAACATGCAATGCTCGCCCTCGGTGCCGGGGTCGAGCTTCGTGACCATCTTGAACTGCACGCCCTTGCCCGCTTCCGGGGGCGCGAGCAGCTCCTGCCCAGGCTGCCCGGGTTGCGCGGGCTCCGAGCCGCCACAGCCCACGAGGGCCGGCAGGGCGAGGGTGAGGGACGAGATGGCGGTCTTGAAGAAGAAGTTGCGAAGATTCATGGCTCTCCGTGTGAGTGACCGGTGGTCTCCCGGATCGCGAAGAATGGTTGCCGAGAGGACGCTCGCCCTCTGTGCCCGGTCGCGGGAAAACGTTCATCGGTTTTCCAGGGAGCGGCCAGTGTCACGCGCCTGAGACATTGTCACGTTGCCGTGACAGCCTCTGTCACGCGCACGTACCAGTCCTCCCGGTGAGGCGTGGGATCCGCGTCTGGCGCGTACGCACCGGCGGCACCGAGGTCTCTGTCCGCAACGCACGGGCGTCGGCACGTGGCTTGCTGGAAATCGCGTAGGCACATCACGTCCTATCCACTCCTCTGGAGGACAATTCAATGTACCGGACGCGCAAGCTGAATGCTGCAACGGTTGGGCTCTTTCTGTTGCCCGGCGTCATGACATGGTCATGCTCGCAGGACGCGCAGCCCCAAAATGAATCGACTTCACCGGCCGAGAACATCGCTTCCACGCAGCAGGCCTCGGGCCTCCCCTCCAACCTCGCGCACAACTACGAAGATCTGGGCCCGTGGTTGTCAGCGACCCATTGCGGGATGCAACTCGCGGATCGCCTGAACTCGGAGCACGAGAAGGGGTGTATCGCGGCCGTCGTCCATGGAACCCGGATCGTCGCCATCGGCGCGTCGGGGTTGGCGTACAAGGACCGCTCGTTCTGTGATCCGCCCTGCGCTCCTGTGACCAAGGAAATGGAGATCCAGGACGCGTTTCAGCTCGGCTCCATCTCCAAGGTGTACACCGTCCTCGCGCTGTCGAAGCTCGTCGAATCGGCCCCGACGATCAATGGCCACACGCTCACCTGGGAGTCGACCCTCGCTGACGCGATGCCGTGGGTGAACCTCAACACGCCGGAATGGAACATTCGGAAGCTGAAGAAGCTCAAACACCTGGTCTCCCACAGAGCAGGGTACTGCAAAGAGCCAGGTCGTCCGGACAAGGGGTATTGCTCGACGAAAGGAGACGCATGTACAGAAGGGACCGAGACGGACGACTGTGATAGCGGATCGTGTGGCGCCGACGACACGTGCGACATGAAGCTCTGCGAGTCGGACGACGAATGCAGCGTCGGGACCTGCGTGCTCCCTCTCCCTGGAAAGGAATACCCCACGCCGGCGGCAGACTACTGGAAGCCGCGCACGCCTGCCCAGATGCGACAAGAGGTCGCGTTGTTTTACAACGACCGCACGAACGGCGAACCCAACTGCCCGATTCCCATCACCGTCGACTACACCGACGGGGACGACGACAGCGACACGATTTACTCGAACACCGGCATCTTCATGGCCGCCGCGGTCATCGACCATTGGTCTCAGACCAGCCTCGAGACTTACATCCAAACCGCGCAGCCCTGGGGGCCGAGCGTGTCCAACACCTTCCGTGGATACCCGGCGAGCCTGGACCGAGACTCGGCGGATTTCACCGACGACCCGGTCGAAGAGGCGAATTGGGTTGGAAATCTGTTCCAGGAGACGCACCCGCTGATCTCTTCGAAGAACTACGCCATCGAGAACGGCTACATCGTACCGGGGACCCACAGTTGGGTCACCCGCGGCTGGGTCCCGCCCGCGCCGCAGGGCTCTTACGCCGCCACCGCGGAGGACGCAGCGAGGTTTTTGACGCGCATGAACCGCGATCTTTCGCCGGAAATCAAGCGGATGACGAGGGACCCGGCGTTCTTCTCGGCCACGGGCCGAAACTTGACGTTGGATCGCGTGAACACGACCAGCCTGGACTTCGTCCAGAATCGAACCTTTCTACAACACGACGGCAAGCTGTACGGGACGACGTGGTATCAGTTCGTGCCCGAGGCCGACATCGCTTATATCGCCTTCGTGCACAACACGGGAGACGATTCCGGCGCGGTCCGCAAGGTCCTCGCCGATCTGAAGCAACGCTACCCGTTCAAGAACAATCTCGGCGTATGCGATGGTTCGCCTGTGGCGTGCAACGCGAACGCGCAGTGCGACAGCGGCACATGCGATAACGGCCTGTGCACCGAGTTGCGGTGTGACAGAAATGCAGACTGTCCCCTCACGGGAAGCTGCGAGAGCACGTCCGAGCTCGGGGTCTCCCACGGGTGCACGGACGAAAACGGCGGCGGCGTCTTGAATGTCCAGCGTTTCTACACGAACCAGACCCAGACGCTCAGCTCGACGAAGATGTTCGGCTGCTCCGGCTCGGTGACCTGGCAAAACCGCGCGGACCTCTGCGCGCCTGGGTTCCATGTCTGCGACGCGAGCGAATACGTGGCTCTGAATACGGACAACGAGCGGCCCCTCTACAACTACTGGACAGACGACAACCTCGGATATCGGGGAGTAGCCGCGGGCGGAATGCCGCCGTCCGGCAATTGTACAGTTGGCACAGGCTCGGCCTACATTCAGTGCCCGACCGGGAAGGGGCCGATGCGCGTCACGACGGACAACACGACCGACGCGCTCGGCAGACAGGTGGACATCATTCAATGTGGGCTCAACGGGAGCGTACAGAACAAGTGGTTCGGAGGCTGCGGCACAGCCACGACCAACAGGGCGGGCACCCTCTGCTGCGGCGACATCGCTTCCTTGCCGTGGTCGCCGGAGGAGCCTCCGCCTGGGCCGCCGGTCGACTGCCCGCCCGAGGGCTGTGGCACCGTCGAGGGCGGGTTGTGCGCGACCGTCAAGCAGTCGCCGCCCCTCTCGGCGACGGATGAGTATTGGCACCCGGACGGCAATTTTGCGCAGAACAAATATTGCCTGGACGACTATCCCGATACAGGCATCGAGCGCGTGTGCGTCGCGTATGGCACCAATCCCAACGAACACGTCGGCATTTGCCGCACGTGCACGAACGAGACGAAGTGGCCGGGCTGCGAGTGCGATCCGAACCACGTGGATTCGTGCGGCGCGCAAAGCCCCGAGCTCATGTGCATCCCGACGACGGGCTACAACAGCAACGGGTTAGGGACGTACCCGTCGGGCAAGTGCGTCCTGGTGAGCGAGGCTTTGCCTTCGTGGGACTGCCAGGCCGACTGTACGATGATGTACGGCAACACGGGCGTTTGCTATCACCGCGAAGAAGGTGGCCTGTATGCGATGTGCGTCGACGCGCTCGACGGCCCCGACGGCATCACATGCGCGACGATGGGGACGGTTTGGAACGGCACCCAGTGCGAGAACGAATGCATCTTGCCCGGTGACTGCCAACTGAGGGGCTACCCGATCGAGTTCGAATGCAACGTAGAAGGCCGCTGCGTTCTGTAAAAGGGAGCCTTCCGGGTCCAAGGCGCTCATTCGCCGCCCCACATCTCCTGGAGCGCCTTCCCGTACGCGGCCGCGGAAGCGCCATCAAAGTCGGCGCTCAGCAGCAACACGATATTGTCTCGCCGTGAAGCGCTGCCGATACCCTTGCTGCCACGAAGTTCCGTGTGCGCCGTCGACGCCGTCGACGCATCGTCGAACTGGAGGATACACGCCCATCCCGCGGCGCTGGCCGTGTCACCGTCGAAGCGGCGCACGTTGCGAGGATGTGCGCCGCCCACGGGGCAGTCCCCTGGGCCAGGCTCCCGCGCGCCGCGCGTCGGCAGGCCGTAGGCGCGAAACTCGCCAACGACCTCGTCCGCGGTCCACGCCGATTTGGCACAGGAGGGAACCAAGAGGAGCGCGATGAGCAGGCCTGTGCGAACCATCAGGACGGCCGATCGTAGCGGATTCCAGCTCCGCAGTACATACCATCGGTCGAGGGCTCGAACGCTTGGCTCCCGCATCCAAAACACCTGATCCACGCGCGCTGGCTCGCCGCCGCGGATTCATGGGATCCGGTTTCGTGACGTCCTCTCGAGGGCACGCGGAGGGGACGAGCCCCATGCGGTAGCCCGCGAAGCGCGGGGAGCCTCAGGGCAAGAAACGGGCGCTCCACATGGGTTTGCCCTATGCGCCCGTGCGAACAGGTGCCCCGATCGTTGCGTCATCGCACCGCGATATCCTCGAACGTCGTCCTCGCGGCGTTGGCCTCTTCGCTCAGGTTGAGGAGGACCGGCAATGTTTCTTGTTGCCAATCTTCGTTCGCGCCGCGGCGAACGGTGACGGGTGCGCCGGGGACACCGAGGTAAACCGCGTCCACGATATCCATGATGACGTAGAAACAATTGTCGTTGGCGAACCGCATCCGCGTGAAGTCCATCCGGACCGACGCGAAGGCGCGCTCGGGTAGGATCCGGCCGAGCTCTTCAAGGAAGCTCCACAGGTGACGATAAGGATTGTCGACCCGAAGGACGCCCTCGAACGTCAGCACGAGACGATCCTCGTCATCCCGAGCAGCCACCACCTCGAAGACAGGGAGTTCGTCAGCCATCACCGCGCCGCGCGCCAAGATCTTCATCGGCCCCCAGCGTACAGGATGCGCTACGGTCTCCGCCATGTCCGTCGGCCTGAGCCACCACGACGACGGCCCTCCCGTCGCGCGCCCTCCCCGTGCCCCCTCCCGCTTCCGTGGGCGAGCAGCCACAGCGCGAGCGGCGCCCACGCGAGCGCGAGCGCGTCGTTCGCGTGGAGCAGATCCGCATGGCCGAAGTCCTCGACCTCGCGCGAGGCCGGCGCACCACGTGCGTGGTCACGTCCGTGGAGGCCACCCGCGCGGTCGTGTATATCCATACGCGGACTTTGTGGGAGGCTATCCTGGCCGCTCGAAGGAGGTGCCAATGCAGAACGAACGCGTGGGCAAGGTGCAGACGGTTCTGGGGTTGATCGAGCCGGAGCAGATGGGGACGACCCTGATGCACGAGCACTTGCTCATCGACATGCGCTGCCGATACTTGCCGCCCGAGGGTGATCCCTCGCTCGGCGAGCTGCCTTATGCCATCGAGCGGCGCATGGATATCCTCTCGGATCCCGCGGGCAACCGCGACAACGTCATGCTGCTCGACGAGCAGGAGGCCATCGCGGAGATCCTCGAGTTCAAAAAGGCCGGCGGAGGAACGGTCGTCGACACAACCACCCTCGGGATCGGCCGCGATCCGCGGGCGCTCGCGCGCATCGCCGAGACCACGGGGCTGCATGTCACGATGGGCGCAGGTTACTACGCCGCGGTCTCTCACCCGTCCGACATGGATGCGTTGAGCGAGGGCGAGATCTACGAGCAGATCGTGCGCGAGGTGAATGAGGGGGTCGACGGCACGGGCATCAAGTGTGGTCACATCGGCGAAATCGGCGTCGACGCGATGACCCCCAACGAAATGAAGGTGGTGCGCGCCGCCGCCCGCGCCCAGGGCGCCACGGGCGCCATGCTGAACATCCACCAGATCTACATGGTCCTCAAGCGCCAGGGGCACGCCATCGCGGACGCCATCGAGGCCGCGGGAGGCGATCTGAGCCGCACGGTCTTCAGTCACATGGACGGGAGCGAGGAGGACCTCGAATATCAGACCAGCCTGATCCGGCGCGGCGTCACCATTGAATACGACGTGTTCGGCATGGAGTCCTACTGGGCGCGCATCGACATGCAAATGCCACAGGACGACACGCGGATCCGGGCGGTCAAACACCTCTTCGACGCGGGCCACGGCGACCAGGTGCTGGTCGCCCAGGACATCTGCATGAAGATGATGCTAGAGGGCCGCGGCGGCTGGGGGTATGGTCACCTTCTCAAGCGGGTCGTGCCGCGCTTCCGCAAGGTGGGCTTGACCGACGCCGAGCTGCGCAAGCTGCTCATCGACAATCCCCGCCGCTTGCTTCCCTTCACGAAGCCAAAGGCGTGAAGACGGGGGGTTTGCCCTGCTCACTGTCCCGCTTTCCATTCCCCTGCGGGCACTCCCTCTTTGCACGCCTTGGCCGCCGCATCCGCCGCCATAGGGAGCGGGCCCTCGTTGTAGTAGACCTTCGTTCCCTCCGGAGTCGCACAGGATCCGACGCGCTTGTCGGCCGGACACGCCTCCATCTTGAATTCGCCGGTGCACATGTTCTTGAGGAAGTCCTCGCCTGCCGCCGAGATGTTCGCATCGCCGTACTGCCGGCAGATGCTTTCGGCCTTGATGACGTTGCAGGAGGCGACCTTCGCACTCGCAGGCGCTGCTTTCTTTTCGGCCTTCGGCTCGGCCTTGCCTTCCGGCTTGGCCTCTCCGGGCTTGGCGCCCTCCGCCGCGGGCTTGTTCTCGCAACCCGCACCAACCAGACCGAAAAGCACAATGGCGACAAGGGCAAGGGACGATCGCGTGCTGACCATGAGATATGCCTCTCTTTTTCCTGCGTTCGGGGCGTGCGAGTACTCCCGATGCCAGGCTTGGTCAAGGGGAATGATTGCATGGCGGTTTTTCTCGGCCAGATCGAGGACGAAGCGACGAACCCATCGATGTTGTGGACCCCGGCAGCGGCTGCGGCTGCTTCCTTCCGCGCTCAACCTGCTGGGTCGTCGCTTCCGTCGGATCTCCAGTACCGCTCGGGGTGCTCCAGGATCCCTCGCGTAATCTGGTAATGCTTCGTATCCTGCAAGGCGATCTCGGGCAATGCGGGGTCGTCGAAGTCGTGGATGACGGCCCCCGGAAAGGTGAGCAGGATGGGCGCGTGTGTGGCGATGATGAACTGCGCCCGGCCGCGCTCCACGCGATCCCGCAAGAGATAAAGGAGCGTAAGCTGCCGCTGGGGAGACAACGCCGCTTCTGGCTCATCGATGAGGAAGAGCCCGTCGTGGATGCGATGCTGGAAGACGTCGAGGAACGCCTCGCCATGCGATCGGCGGTGGAGCGACTTGCCGCCGTAACGCATGTAGGGATCTCCCAGGAAATCCGGATCGCGCTGGCGCTCTTCGAGGAGCGTCGCGAAGTTCACGAGCGTCTCGGCGCGGAAGAAAAAGCCGTCCCGGGGCCGATGACGAAAGCGCGGACGCAGCACACGGGCGAGCTCGGAGCCTTGCTCGTGCGAGGTGTACAAAGTATCGGCGCTCCCTCCGCCGGCCACGTGGAGGCCACAAAGGTCCGCGATGGCTTCGAGCAGCGTCGACTTCCCGGAGCCATTCTCGCCCACGAAGAAGGTCACCGGCTGATCGAGCCCCACGTCGAGACCCCGAACGAAGGGGAGGTTGAACGGGAAGCGGGCCTCGCCGGGGATACGCTCGGCGACGGCGTACACGCCCTGAAGGTACATCTTGCCCGCGAACGGCGCCTTTGCGGCTCTCTTCGACGTCATGGTCGTTGCCCGATCACGCTACGCGCCCCCCCGTCCGCCTTCTACGGCTTCCTCGTCGCCTCGACGACCTGCCCCCCCCCGTCCACGGTCATCCCGGTCGCCTTGCCGCCTGCCTCGCGCTTGAACGTCACGCGCCAGCCGAGCGTCCCCATCACGAACTCGGTCTCCGACTGCGGGATGAGCTCCTCCGCGGGGAGCCTCGGCGCGTACAGCACGAGGCGCCCGCCCTCTTGCTTCACCTCCGCCGGGCCGCCCATACTGGCCGGCAGCGCGTAGCTGCCCGCGACGCCGGCCGCCGACGCCGCGCTGAGCTCGATGGCCGTCACGCGCATCGGCGCGCGACCCGGCCAGCCGTACTCCGCGGCCAGCGCGAGCTGGATCTCGCCGAGCAGGCCCTGCCCGCCTTCTTCGTTGTTCATCATCACCACCGCGCCCACGCCGATCTCCGGGTACATCGTGAGGTTGCAGAGGAACCCCGTGGTGGTGCCGCCGTGCCCGAACTCCAGCGAGCGACCGCTCCCGCCGACCTCGGGCCCGAGCCCGTAGCCGTCCTTCACCGGCGTGAGCATCTGCTCGGCCGTCGCCTGCGAGAGCAGCGCCTTGGACCGCCCGGCGTGCGCGTCGGCGATCGCGATCGCCAACCGGGCGAGATCACTCGGCGTCGTCCAGAGCCCGGCCGGGCCCATCTCCGGATACACGTGCCACCCGCCAGGGATCGTCTTGCCCTCGCCGAGGTGGGCGCGGGCCGCCTCGCCCGCGCGCGCGGCGGGCAGCGGCTGCTCGAAGGTGCTGTGGGTCATCCCGGCCGGCCCGAACACGAGCTCCTGCATGAGGTCAGGGAAGGGCTTGCCGGTGACGTCCATCATGAGCAGTTGCATCACCAGCGTCCCGCCGCCGGAGTAGCGCGAAATCGAGCCCGGGACGGCGTCGACGCGCACCGCATCGGTGTTCGCCGGAGCCGTCCCGTTCAGGATCTGCACGAGCGTCGGGATCGGCTGGTTCCGCTCGTAGCCTGGGAAGCCGTAATTGGTGAGCCCGGCGGTGTGGCTGGCGAGCCGGCGGAGGGTGACCTTCTCCTTCGTGGTGTGCTCGTTGTCGGGCACCTTCCACGTCTTGAGGTAGCGGTTGACGTCGGTGTCGAGCTCGAGCGTCCCGCGCTCGACGAGGCGGAGCATCGCCGTGGCGGTGACGGGCTTGCTGACGGACCCGGCCTGGAAGAGCGTGTCGGGCGTGACCGCGTCCTTCGGGTCGGCCGAGCCGGCCGTCTTCACGCCGAAGCCGCGGACCCACGCGATGCGCCCGCCCTCGATGACGGCGATGCTGACGCCGGGCACATGGTGGTGGGCCATGCGCTCTTCGAGCGTCCAGCGAACGGGCGGCCGGCCGGTGACCTCGACGAACGGGCGCAGGCCGCGGAGCACGTTGGCGACGTGCGGCTCCTGGGCGGCGCTCGTCGGGCCGGCGGCGGAGCTCGGGGTCAACGTGGTTGCGGGTGGGGGGAGAGCGGACTGCGCACATGCGCTCAGGGAGAGCGCGAGGGTGAGTTGAGCGAGTCGACGCACAGGGGTACCTCTTGGTCAGGTGAGAGAGGAACGAGCTTTCGGGTGGTCCAGCTCGTTGAACGCCGCCGTTCCGCGAAGTTCCTCGTTCGGTGCGCCAAGGTGAAAACAGTCTGCGTGGGCCGTGCGAGGCTGCGCAAGGTGTTCGTCACGGGCGGACGCTGGACGTCACGAACGGAGCCTCCCCCCGTGAGGCCTGACCATCTATCGCATCTTCCTAAGTGCTCGAAACGGTTGAGCCCGACGCTGGTGATCGAGCTAAGCGTTTCGCGTACTTAGCAAGATCTGCGCAAACGACTTTCTTCGAAACTCCCGCCTGCTTCCCAAACGCACACGATGCCACAATCAGCGAGCAGTTTTTCGACATCCGCTTTGGGCCGCCGCGGCACCAGCAGAACCAAATCGACATCACGGTCAAAATCCCGCCTATAATCGAAGAGCTGACCGATTCCGTAACGCGCACTGTCTCGCGTTTCGTCGCTCTTCGCCTCAATCAATTGCTTTCTCGTTTCGTTGAACGCATCAATTCGGAGCCGCTCGCTGCCCCTATTCAGCACTCTGCATGTTACAATGCAGCCTGATTTGCTCAAATATTCGACGTAGCGTCGGAGCAATGCCGCTTCTCGTCTAACCGCGATTGTGGCCTGCGCTTCTCGTTCGACAAGAAAGGTCTGGGCTCTAGCCCGTTCCAGCGCCGTTACCACGCTACTCATAGATTCTGGAGCCTGCGCCACCTTCGGGGCCGAGGCATCGCGAATACCGCCGCCACCACGAACTTTGCCAATCTTGGTTGCGCGCGCTGTCTCGTAAACGCCCAGCACCAGATCGTGCGACTTGGGGGTAAGCTCGCAGAGATTCTGCAGGTACCGACCATCTATTCCTTCTTTTATGTTTAGACGGTCGACTTTTCCAACAAACCTAAGATGTGGCGCGATGCCCATCAGACTCGCCTTCACCGAAGGGTAGATTGGGGTTTTCGCGCTGAAGGCATATGGCGCATCCATCAGATCCGGGTGACGGCGCGACACCTGGTCCGCGGTCAGAATCTCGGCGACATCTTGCCGACCTATCAGGTATAGCGTGCCTTCAACAACCGACATAAACCAGAGGACATCGCCGACTTTCACTTTCCGTGTGACATACTGTTTTGACCATGAGCGGACGATGATCTCTTGAGGCTTTGACCACCAATATTCGGCTTCCGTCGGTTTCCAGTATCGCAGCCAGCTTGTCATTTTGTACCTCTCCACGGGTACGTTCCAGAACGTTGCCCAACGGTTGAGCTAAGCCGCCCGGAGGCCGAAGGCCGGAGGGGTCGGCTTGAGCGATTTGTTAGACCCCCTCAAACGGTCATTCGCCACCGCGCGTACGCACCCCTATCAGGTCTGTACCTGTCACATGTGCTCATCGGGAAGTCTGCCGCCCGAGCTCTTGGGCAAGCCCGATGAGAATTCCTTCGGGGCCCCGGATGTAGCAGAGCCGATACGTGTCTTCGTACTGGACCACTTTGCCGACGAGCTCCGCGCCGCGTTTGCCCAGCCGGGCGAGCGTATCGTCGATGTTCTCCACGGTGAACATGACGCGTAAGTACCCCAGAGCGTTCACCGGGGCGCGGCGGTGATCGGCGACCACAGGCGGCGCCAGAAATCGGGATATCTCGAGCCGGCTGTGACCGTCCGGCGTACGCATCATGGCAATCTCGACGCGCATGTCGCGCAATCCAGTGACGCCATCTGCCCAGTCTCCTTCGATGGGGGCGCGCCCCTCGAGGTCGAGGCCAAGTTCGGTGAAGAACGCAATGGCGGCGTCGAGGTCTTCTACCACGATGCCAATGTTGTCCATACGCTTGACCGTCATGATGTCTCCTTGGCGTCTACCTGTGTCATTTGCCCGCCGCCAGCTAACCCCTGACAAAACCTATACCAGTGGCCGCGAGCTCCTGCGTGCCCGCCGTGCGTCGTGACGATCCCGTTTCGCGTCTCAACAGCCGCAGCGAGGCGCGCTGACCAGAAGCTCTCTACGCCACCCAAGCCCACACGAGAATGGATCTCACAGGCAGGTCCGGTTCTACAAGACAAAACGGGCGCACCCGGAGCGCGTGCACGGGACGGCCGGCGGGTCAGGACGGGGGGGGAGCGCTAGTATAAGCGCCCGGAGAGCTGCACCGTCGAGCACGACCGCGCCGAGCGCCGACGGAGGGGAGCGTTCGCTCTGGTGCTTCGGCTACCGTGCTTGGGTGCTGTGGCGCGCAGCGTGGGGACGCGCGCGCTCCAGGGGGGTCAACGATAAG
Organism: Polyangium sorediatum; assembly: GCF_029946465.1. NCBI lineage: Bacteria > Pseudomonadati > Myxococcota > Polyangiales > Polyangiaceae > Polyangium > Polyangium sorediatum. Next base: position 1,065 of record NZ_JARZHI010000011.1, on the reverse strand, counting down.
GTCCCCGGGAGCGTTCTAGTTCGGATTTGATCGCATAGCCGAACGTGCGTAACCGCCCGGCCAACTACATCCCCCAGCGCCGCGCCCGGCACCGGCGCTGTCCGCGCCCCGGCCGGGTCTGTCGACACTCGCGCGGCGCTCTCGCCGCCCGTCAGCCTTCCGACGTCGCCAGGCCTGGCTTCCAGACGTTCGGCAGCAGCTCATCGAGGCGGTCCTTGGGCCAGCCTGATTGCAGCTTCTCGATGACGTCTGTCAGGTAGGCGAGCGGATTGACGCCGTTCATGTGGCATGAGCCGGTCATCGTGTAGGCAATCGCCAGCCTCTCCGCCCCCTTGTCCGAGCCGGCGAACAGGAAGTTTTTCCTCCCGAGCGCCACCCACCGGAGACGCCGCTCCACCTCGCCATTATCGATCTCGAAGCGCCCATCACTGAAGCAGCGCCGAAAGGCGGCCTCGTGCTTGATGGCATATCGCGTCGCCTTGTACAGGGGCGTCGACGGGATCTGCTGCGTGTGAATCTCGTGGACCCACCGATAGAATTCGTCCAGGATCGGCACGCTCCGCGCGTTTCTCTCCGCGAGGCGCTCCTCGGCCGATAGACCGCGCTCCTTGTAGTCTCGCTCGAGCTCGTAGATTCGCCGTATCAATGCGAGTGCCACGGCGCCCCTCGCATCTCCCAGCTTTGCCGACTCCTCGAACTTTCGCCGGATGTGCATCCCGCACCCGAGGCGACGCTCCGTGGATACCAGCGCCATACCGTCGTTTTCACCGTCGCCGCCCACCTGTCCCGCGAGGATCTTGTCGTACCCCGCGTAGCCGTCCCCCTGCAGGTAGCCTCGAAACGACTTCAGGAACGCGGCCGGCCCCTCGGCGCTCCAATTCGGCGTGTAGTGGAACACGACGAGACCCGCACCCACGTAGGCCCAGACATGCCCCCTCTTGACGCCCTGGGGGTGGTCTCGATCGAGCACGCGCAGGCCCGTGTCGTCGCATCGCACGTAGCTCGAATCGAGCACGGCCTTCGCGATACGGCGCCAGATCGGCTCGAGCACGTCCACCGCGAACG
>NZ_JARZHI010000119.1:0-20130 GCF_029946465.1 Polyangium sorediatum | reverse complement strand
ACGGGCGGCACGGGCGGCGTCGGCGGCACGGGCGGCGTCGGCGGCACGGGCGGCGTCGGCGGCACGGGCGGCATCGGCGGCACGGGCGGGGCCGGCGGAATGGGCGGCGCCGGTGGAATGGGCGGCGCCGGCGGCGCCGGCGGGGGCGAGGAGGAAAAGCTCGTGCCCGTGCCCGTTTCGGAAGCGGGGCACGATCGGCTGTACGGCGTGACGTTCGACGCGCAGGGCAACTTCTACGCGACCGGCCACGCAGCGCCGTCGACGGACGCGACCGCGGATTTCGCGACGATCGTCGTGAAGTTCAAGCCGACCGGCGAGATCGATACGACGTTCGGCACCAATGGCATCGCGACGCACAACGTGGCGGTGGGGACGAACGGCGAGGTGACGCGCGGGATCGTGGTGCAATCGACGGGCAAGATCGTCGTCGCCGGCACGATCGAGCACGCGGGCGCGGCGGACGCGCGGGATCGTGATCTCGCCGTGACGCGGTTCAACGCCGACGGGACGCTCGATACGACCTTCGGCATGAACGGGGTGACCGTGCTCGACCTGAGCGAGGGCGAGCTCGTGGGCAATACGTACGTCGCCGATACGCAGTGGGGCCTGAACGTCTACGCGGACGATCGGCTGCTCGTCGTCGGCGCGCAGAAGGCGCCCGGCCGCACGGACACGGATTTCGCCGCGGTGCGCCTGAGCGCCAACGGGGCGATCGACAATGGCTTCGGGACGAACGGCGTCGTGCTGCTCGACATCGCCCAGCAGAATGCGTCCCCGAAGTCGGGCCGCATCCTCGCCGACGGGAGCGCCGTGATTTCCGGGTACAACCGGGACGGGGACAACATCGTGAGCCCCGTGATCTACAAACTCGACAGCACGGGTAAGTTCGACCCGACGTTCGGCACGGACGGCGTGTTCAACCAGGTCGTGCTCGCCTCGGTCGCCGAGGCCTACGACATCATCCCGCAAGGGTCGAACTTCGTGACCGTGGGTTACGGTTCGAATGGCGGCAATGAAAACGTCGACTGGCTGTCGCTCCGCATCACGGGCGACGGCAAGCTCGATACGACGTACGGCCAGAATGGGCACGTCCGTATCGACCTGGCCGGCAACACCGACAACGGCCGTGCGATTGTCGGGCTCGGTGACAAGCGCTCGCTGCTCGTGGGCGGCGGGAGACCGGCGGCCGATAACATCGACGCGATGGTCGGCGTGTTGACCGAGAACGGGGAGGTCGACACGACCTTCGCGCCGAAGGGCTACAAGCAATACGATCTCGGCGGAGCGGCCGATATGTTCTGGGGCGTGGCGCTTTCGCCCGACCAGAAGCACGCCGCGATCGTCGGAGCGAAATCCGTGGGCATGGGCCCCGGGAACGACGACGGCGTGCTGCTCCTCCTGCCCGTCGGGAACTGAACGATTTCCTCCCCCCCGGTGCGTCAGCCCCGGCACGGGCGGCCCTTGACGGGCAGCCCGTGCCGGGGCACGAACGGTCTCCATGCCACCCCTTGAAATCGTCGCGGGGGACGAAGCCCTCCGCGATTGGGTCGACGTGGTGAACGCCGCGGATGTCTGGGGGATCCCCTCCTTCGAGGATGCGTGCCATCTGCGCGGCCTTCATCCGGGTCGCTTGGATGGGGTCTATCGGATCGACGGGCAGGCCGTGGGCGCCGCCTTCGTCCGACCTGCCGGGGGCCACGGCGCGAATGCGTGTGGCGTGGCGGGGCTATGGGTGCGGCCCGAGCATCGGCGCCGGGGCGTGGCCGCGGCGATGCACGGCGCGCTTTCGGAGCACGCGCGGGGGCTCGGGTTGCAGAAGCTCGAAATCGAAGCGCACGAGCGTGCGGGGGACGCTCGTGGTTACCTCGAACGGCGCGGTTACGAGGAGGTGGGGCGTCAGCTCGAGCTCGCGCTGGACCTCGATGCGGCGCCCATGCCCGAGGTGAAGCTGCCGGACGGCATCACGATCGTGACCCGCGCCGAGCGGCCCGATCTTTTGCGCGGCATGTACCAGGTCGCGCGCGAGGCCATTCTCGACATCCCGGGGGAGGCGGCGGACGACGTGGGATCGTTCGAAGACTGGCGCGCCACGGACATGGACCGGCCCATCCATACCCATGACCTCACGTTCATCGCGATGCAGGGCGCCGAGGTCGTCGGGTATGCGGTGCTTCAGCGCGGCCGCGGCGGCGTCGCATTCCACAGCCTCACGGGGGTGCGGCGGGCGTGGCGCGGCCGCGGCATCGCGAGCGCACTCAAACGGGCGCAGGTGGCCGGCGCGAAGCGGGCCGGCTTTCGACGCCTGGTGACGGAGAACATCGTCGAGAATGCTCCGATCCGACACCTCAACGCGTCGATGGGGTACCGGCCTCTGGCGAGTATGCTTCTCTTTCGCGGGCCCCTCCTGTAGGGCGCGGCGTTCCTCCTACCCTCTACCCTCGCTGCGCATTCCCATGGCTGGTCACGCCCGCTTCCTGGGCGGCGCTGCTGCGCGAGAGCCGCAGCGCATACGTGATCGCCGCCTGCAGATTCGCGCACGTCACGATGCCCGAGAGGTCGGCGCCGATTTCCACGAGGGTGCGCGCCACCTCGGCGCGAATGCCGCTCAGCACCATCTGCGCGCCGAGCAGGCGTACGGCGTGCGCGGTCCGGACGAGCGCGCCCGCGACCTGTTCGTCGAGGTCGACCACGCCGGTGACGTCGAGGATGGCCACGCGCACGCGCCCGCCGCTGATGCCCGTGAGGAGCACTTCGAGCACCCGGTCGGCGCGGGCCGGATCGATGGCGCCGATGAGCGGCATGGCCACGACGTCCTCGCGAATGGGGACGAGGGGCGTGGAGAGCTGGCGCAGGCGCTCCTCGCTGGTCCGCAGCGCCTCGTAGGCCCGTTTCTGTTCGGTCATATCGAGGAGCTGCGACATGAAATGGACCGGCGCGCCGTTCGCGTCGCGCACGAGGGCGACGTGGAGGAGGACGTCGACGATCGCCCCGCTCCGGTGGATGAACCGCTTTTTGAGCTGATACCGCGGGATCTCGCCGCGGAGCGTTTTCCCGAGGAGATCGAGGTCGATCTCGAGGTCGTCCGCGTGCGTGATGTCCTGGAAGCGGAGCTGGAGGAGCTCATCGGGCGTGTAGCCGAGCATCTCGGCGAGCGCGCGGTTCACGCGGACGAAGCCACCTTCGAGGCTGACGATGGCGAGTCCGATCGGTGAACAATCGAACATCTGCTGGAACCGCTCCTCATTGAGGTGCCGCTCCTGCTCGACGAGCGCTTGGTCCTCGAGGAGCCGGCGCGCGTCCTCCACCTGGGCGCGGAGGGCCTGGTTCTCGGCGGCCAGCGCAGCATTGCGGCGCTCCAGCTCCACGTAACCGAGCGTAGGATGATCTGGCGTGTACGTGCTCATGGCCCCCGTATGAAGATGAACGTTCCCCTAGGATACACCTGCTGGCACACCTCGGAAATATCGTTGTTTGTAGTTACGAACAGCGGGGACGCGCGCGTGATCCGCAGAATGTGGTGCTGACGCCAGGTGCTCGGTCCCGGCGTCGAACCGGATCCAGCGCGTCGGCGTCGAGAGCCTTACGCCGTTCGCCCCCTGCGTCCGCTCACGTCCGCAAGACGGCCCCGCCCCCGACCGCGTCCACGACGCGCACCCCGCCCGGCGGAAAACCAATCGCCACGAGCCGCGGCGCGCCCTTCCGCTGCGTATGATATCGCTTCCACACGGGCGAAACGCCGCCGCCGTGCCTTCGGAAGACCTCCCGCTCGGTGACGAGCCAAGGCACGCCCTCGTCGTCGAGGCCCATTGCCACGGGAAGGCCCTCCGCTTCGGAGGCCTCGACCGCGGATCCTCCGCGATCGAAGCGCATCACGACGCCCACGCCCGCGGCCCACGCTTCGCCCTCGGCGCCCGCCACGCAAAGGAGCAAGGCAGGTTTGTCGTTCAAGCTCGCGGCGGAGGAGCGGACCTCTTGGTCGTATCCAATCCACAAGGCGCGCGCCTTCTTGCCGCGCAAGCTGCCCGCGACGAAAAAGCCGAGCGGGCCCGAGGCAATCGCGGAGACCTCGCCGCCGAGCGGCAAGAGGAGCGGATCGGCCCAGCGTACGCCGTCGTTCGAGAGCCAGAGCTCCGGTCCGCCTTCGCCCGCGTCGGCCGTCACCACCCCGAAGGCACGGCCGTCGCCGAGCGTCGCCACGATTTCACCGACGGGCCCCTCGTCCGCGCGCCGCGGCAGCGTGCCCTGCACGAACGACTCGCCTCGCTGCAAGAGGACGTGGGCCGGGCCCACGAGCGCAATGCCCCCGCCCGGGCCACGCACGAGCCACCGGGAGGCGGCGATCTGCGCTCTATAAGGCCGTGGGACGTCGACCGAGAACGTGCGCGGCTCCTTCTTGGACAAACCATGCAGCTCGCTGCCCGAGCGCGCGAATCCCCAGGGGCCCGGGAGGAACACGACGCCGCCCGGCTCCAAAAGGAGGGGCTTTTCGCTCGTGGTGCGCGGCGGCGCGAGCGCGTCCATCGCGGCGAAGACCTCCTCCTCGGACGGCAAGATGCGCGTCTTGCGGAACGAGGTCATCGGCTGGTGCTCGCGCGCCGCGATTTCGATCCACCGCGCCGCGGCCGCTTCCAGGGGCGGGAGCAGCGCCTCGGCGAACGCGTCGACCGAGGGGAAGCGCGGCGGCGAACCCTCGAACATGGAGCCGCCGAGCAATTTGCGCGCGTGTGTCTCGTAAAACGTGGCGCCGTCGAGGTCCCACGTCCCCTCGGGCAGCACCGGCGAGGCGCCTTGCCGGAGCGCGAGGTCGATGGCGCCGAGCAGCTCCTCCGCCGCCAAAAAGCCGCGGTGCAGCTTCTTCGCCGTGCGCAGGCTGCGCCGCTCGCCCATGTACCAGGCGGGCATCGAGCGGCACCATTCCTCGCCCGTCAGCAGGAACCAGATCGTGGAGGCGAGCGCGTGCACGTCCGTCCAGGGCCCGACGAGCGGATTGCGCCGCGAGGGCGCGACCGACGAGAGCGCCTGCTCGGGGCCCCCATACCCGAGCGTGATCCCCTGCACGGTCGCGAGCGCGAGCCCGTCGACACGCGCGATGCCACAATCGGCGATCTTCGGCGTTTCATCGTCCAGTGGGCCGGCGACGAATACATTGTCGGGCTTGAGGTCGCGGTGGAGGATGCCGAGGCCGTGGAGGACACGGACACCCTCGATCATGCCGCGCGCGAGCCTGTGGGCGCGGACCGGATCCACGCCCGTCTCCCGCGCTTTGCTGACGCGATCGGTGAGCGTCACGCCCTCGCTGGATGCTTCGACGTATTCGAGCGCGATCCAGGGCAGGATGAGGGGCGGCTCGTCTTCGAGCGCGACCTCGGCGCTGCCGTGCCCGTAATATCCGATGACGAATTCGCTGGGCGGGACGAGGTTCTTCACCCGTTCGAGCGCCTCGATCTCGCGTTGCGCGAGGTCCCGGCTCGTCATGCCCATCTGCGCGAGGCCCTGCTCGGTCCCGGGCTTGACGAGCTTCACCGCGACCCGGGAGGGCGCGAGCGCCGAGAGGCCGGGCGCCGCCGTTTCCTCGTCACGCTCGGCGAGGAATACGGCGGACATTCCGCCGGAGCCGAGCCACTGCACGAGGGAGAGGCCCGCGGGCTCGCCGGTCTCCGGGTCGACGAGCGCGGGTTTGTCGTCGGCGAGATCGGTGAGCTCGAGGTCGGTGCACCGCAGGACGGGAATCATGGGCCGCCGGCAAGATACCTTTCCGCGCGGCGTCAGGGAAGCCGGTTCAGAAGCGCATCCGGCCTTCGATCACGAGCACCGCGCCGCCCGCGAGCAGGACGCGATCCCCCGCGAGCGTGCAGTCGAGCTCGCCCGTCCGCGCGCTCACCTGCCGCGCCTGGAGCCGCGTCCGGCCGAGCTCGGAGGCCCAGAGGGGCACGAGCGTGCAATGCAGGGATCCCGTCACGGGATCCTCGGGGACGCCCTTCGCCGGCGCGAAGAAGCGGGACACGAAATCGACGTCCGCGTCGATTCCCGTCCCTCGCGCGGTGACGCCCACCGCGAACGTATCGAGCGCCGCGATCTTCGCCATGTCGGGCCGGAGCGCGCGGACGTCCTCGGCGCTGTCGTACACGGCCACGAGATCGCGCGCGGCAAAGGCCCCGGTCGGTCGCTTGCCGAGCGCCTCGGCGAGCGCGTCCGTGATGTGCGTGGGCGCGGGCGGGCGCGCGGGCAGGTCGATCGAGAGCAAGCCCTCGGCGCGCCGCACGACGAGCTCGCCGCTCCGCGTGTGGAACGAGACGAAAGGGAGGTCCGGCGAGAGGAGCTCGAGGACGACGTATCCGGCGGCGAGCGTGGCGTGGCCGCAGAGATCGACCTCGACCGAGGGCGTGAACCAGCGCAGCTCGTGGCGGTCACCCTGGCGCACGAAAAACGCGGTCTCCGAAAGGTTGTTCTCCGCGGCGATCGCCTGGAGCGTCGCGTCCGGGAGCCACGCGGGCAGGGGACATACGGCGGCGGGGTTGCCGGCGAAGGGGCGGCGCGTGAAGGCATCGATCTGGTAGAGCGGGATCTCGGTCACGTGTCTCCTCCGAGACCAAGCTTTACCATGGCCGAGCTCAGCGCGTCCGTTTCACGGTGACGTCGAACGTCGTGGTTTCCGGCGGGTCCTTGTAATACGCGACGAACTCGTGGTGGCACGTGCCGGTGAAGCCGTCCTCCAGGGAGATCCGCGCGCGCCACGTCTCCCCGTGGTCGGCCTTCTTGTCGGGCAGCGGGGTCCACTCGTGCGTGAGGACGGCGAACGCCTTGTCCCCCTCGCGCTCGATTTTCTCCAGCGCATACACGAGCTTCATGCCGTTGTACGTCGTCTCTTCCCGCTGGCCTGGCGCGAGATCGGGGAAATCCTTGGTGAGCGGGCAGATATCCCCCATGAGCGCGTGGAGGGACCGGGAGCGCTCCCACATCGCCATTTCGGGGTTTGGCGCCGTGACCTTCGCGGTCCAGTCCTTGCGTCTCGGCACGCCCTCGACGGCATAGATCACGTTCGGGCTTTTTCGCGGCTCTCCCGCGTCGCCGTACTCGATCAGGCGCAGGAGCCCGGAAAAACCCGGGTCCTCCGGGCTCGATGTGCAGCTCTTGCAGGTCGCCTCTTTCACCTCGAATTCGGCGGTCATGAGCTGGGTCCGCTTCGACGTCGCTTCCTTCGTCTCGACCGAATACACGGCACCAGCCTTGAAAACGCGTCGAATGGCGAGCTTCTCCCCGGGCGCGGCGGTGGGCGCGGGCGCCGCCGCGGCGCTCGTGCTGCCCGCGGGCGCAGGGGCGGAGGAGGAGCCACCCGGGTTGCAGGCGGCGAGGGCGACCCCGAGGAAGGGGAGGGCGCGATGGGCGTGGCTTCGCGTCGAGGGCATGGCTTCGTAGGCTCCGGAAAAACGGGCCCGCATGAAGGCTCCATACGCGCCCGATTGTCAAGCCTCGTCGCGGCAGCCACCGGAGCGTTTGTCCAGGACCATGACGACGTCGGCCGCCGGGAGGGCGACCTCCAGGCCCGTTGGTCCGACACGAACCCTATCCTCGGACGATTGACCGGTGTCGAGGTCGATGGTCGTGCGATGGTAGTCGCCCTGGTCGAGCCGCGCGCCGAGGATACGGACCGTGCGGGGGGACGGGGCGGTGATCCGGACCGTCAACCAATCACATTCCCCGAGCGCGAGGGCAGGCGAAGGCGGGATCACGAGGATGGGTCGCGCCTCGGCGCGCGCATGCGACGGGAGACGACTCACGTCGAGCACCTTCGCCGCGGTCCGGAATTCTCCATAAAGGTCGTGTTTTTCGACGAGGTCCCAGTACCAGAACATGGGCGTGCCGGCCTGATTGCGGAGCATGCCGGCATAAAGGGCGTCGCGGACGAAGGCTCGCAGGTTCACCCGCGCGGGGCGCGAGGGGCCGACCTCGCCGAAAAAGGCCGGCGCGCGGGTCGGGAGCCAGCCGAGGCGGGCGAAGAGAGCAATGGCATCCGTGTACAGGTGGGGCTGGAGGAAGTCCATGGAGCGCCACGTCGACGCGGGGGCGAGGAGCGCGCTCGTGGTCACCGGGTGGCCGTAGGGATCGAGGGATCGAAGGTAACACGCCATCTCCTCGTGCCAGGCCGTGATGTCGGAGAAGCGCCCGGCGAAGGAGGCGTCGGTCCACTCGACCTCGTTCCAGAGCTCCCAGGCGAAGAGGGCCGGGGAATGCGAATAACGGGCGACGGCGTGGCGGAGCCACATTTTCATGCGCCGCCGCGCCTCGCGGTCCGAAAAGACGTCGGCTGCGTCCGCGAGAAATCCGCCGCGGGCCACGTTCCAGGGGTGATCGGGCCAGTTCGGATTGACGAAGGTGCTGAAGGCTCCGTGGTTGAAGAGGACCATCTGCATCGAGATGCCGGCCTTCTCGCAGGCCTGGAAGAGGGCATCCCATTTCGCGAGCGCCGGTGGCCAGAGCCGATCCCGCGGCGCAGCGGGGTCGTTCACGGGCCAGAACGGGTTTTTCCCATCCCAGGAGCTCGCCCAGATGCGCGTCCACTGGATCCCGGCTGCGCCCATGCGCGCGATCTGCGTGGTCATGGGCGGCATTTCGGGCATTTGCCAGCCGAGGTTGAAGCCGAGCGGATAATACGGCGTGCCGTCGTCCCACACGAAGCGGTTCGGGTTCCGCTGATCGACCCGGAGGAAGCCGCGCGGCAAACGTTCGTCGAGACGTACGACGTCGCTCCGGGCTCGGGCGGGCTGGAGGACGCCATTGCGATAGAGGAGGGGTCGGTACGGCCCGGGGGCCTTCGCGACGAGGACGGCCTCGTAGGCGGAGGTCCCGTCGGGATAGGCGATGCGCTCGATCCGCTCGCCGCTTGATCCGACGAAGACGACACGGACGTCGTTTTCGTCGGGATCGTAGGGATTGCCAGGGAACTCCGCCTCGAAGCGCGCGACGGCGGGGCCGTACCAGGTCGTGGGGAGGTCGAGGGCGGGAGCGGCGAGGGCGGGCGGCGCGGCGACCATGGTCTCCGCGAACCGTAGGGCCCGCCCGTCCGGATCGAAAGTCGGGTTCTCTGCGCTCAGCGATTCGCGACGAAGCCGAAGCTCGTGGCCTGGCCGGGCGCGAGGGTGGCGTTGTGCTCGGCGCCGACGAAATGGGTGGTGCCGTTCGCCACCGTGTAGCTCGCATTCCAGATATTGGCGATCGTGCCCTCGACTTGCATCGGGATGGACCAGGTCAGGGATTCTTTCCCGATGTTCGTGACCTGGATCGTGAGCTGATACCCGCTGCCCCAATCGCTGTCGACGGTCGTATCCACGACGTACGGGAGCGTGGGGCCGGGATCCCCGCCGCCCGAGGCGCCCGCGCCGCCGGACCCGGTCGGATCGCCGCCCGCGCCGCCGCCGCCGCCCGTGCCCGAGGGATTGCTGGGGCCGCCGGGCTCCGGGGGATCGGCGACACGCTCGGTGAAATGCGAGGTGCGGGTGAGCGCGACGAGCAGGTCGAGGACGCGGAGGTTTCCTTTCTGGAACTCGTCCGCGACCTGGCTCGAAAGGCAAGCGAGCCGGCCTTCGTCGAGCTGGCCATACGCATACCGGAGCCACGAGCGCGCATAACAACCCTGCGCGTCGGCGCTGTCCGCGAGGACGGTGGCGAGCTCGGGAACGCCCACGAAGCTGCCCGTGGTGGCCGGGGCCGAGAGGATCTCGCCGGAGGCGTCGATCGGCAGGCCATTCTCGTCGGCGCGATACCGGCCGATGCCGTCGAAATGCTCGAAGGCGAAGCCGATGGGGTCGACGAGGTCGTGGCAGCTCTTGCAGAGCTCGACGGTGGTGTGCGCCGCGTAACGCTCGCGGGTGCTCTTCGTGGTATCGACGGGCGGCGGCTCCGCGACGACGCCGGGCGGCGGCGGCGGCAAGGGCTGGCAAAATAAGCGCTCGCGGATGAGCTTGCCGCGATGCACGGGGGAGGAGCCGGCCGGTTTTCCATGCGTGGCGAGGACGCTGCCGTGCGTGAGGATGCCGGCGCGGCCGGAGTCGCCGAGCTCGATCATGCCAAAATCGTTCTCGTCGGCCGCGCCCGCGGGCGCGGGCAAACCGTAAAACGTCGCGAGCTTGGGGCTCACGAAGGTGTAAGGCGCATCGAGCAGCTCCGCGATCGTGCCTTCCCCATTGCGGATCACGTGGCGCACGAACTGGCGCGTCTCCTCGATCATGGCGGCGCGGATGTCGGCGTTCCACTCGGGGTAGGTGGCGGAGTCCTTGGGCGCGGCGTCGAGCCGATCGAGCTCGAGCCAGGCAATGGCGAACCGCTCGAGGATCTCGTCGCTCCGGGGATCCTGGAGCAGGCGCTTGGCCTGGGCCTCGATCTGCTCCGGCGTCCCGAGCGCATTCGCGTCGGCCGCGGCGAAGAGCTCGTCGTCGGGCATCGTGCCCCAGAGCATGTAGGAGAGCTCGGTGGCGATCTCGTGGGGAGTCAACCGAACACGCCCGCCCTCGCTGGCGATCGAATTGTCGCCGATCTCGGTGCGATAGAGGAAATGCGGCGACTGGAGCATGGCCGTGATCACGGCCTCGATGCCCTCGTTGAAGCCTTCTTTGTCCGCGATCGTCTGGTAGAGCGTGACGTAGCGCTTGGCGTCTTCGGCGCTGAGCGGGCGGCGGAAGGCGCGCTTGCCGAACGTGTCGACGAACGTCTTCGCGCACGCCTCGGGGCCCGCGGCGACGGGGTCGCAGGGCAGGATGCTCGAAGGGTTCGTCAGTGCAAGCGTCGCGATCTCCTCGGCGGCGCGGCGGACCTGGTCGGCGAAGAGCGGGCTCACGCGGAGCGCGTCCTCGTTGTTGTCGAAGCCGCCGATGACGATGTCGGGGACGAAGGAGGCGCCCCATTGCGACTCGATGCCAAAGAGCTCCGCGATCGTGGCGTCGTATTCATGGCGGGTGAGGCGGCGCAGGACACGCGGCCCCGGCTGCACGGTGGTGCAGGCGGCGGAGGGCGCGGCGCAGCCTTCGCCGCGGGTCGTGCGCGTGACGAAGAGCGAGAGGGTCGCGTAATCGGGCGTGCCCTGCTCGAAGAGGGTGCCGCCGGGGTGGCCATTCGGGTGCTGGCCCGAGGGGCGCGAGAGGAGGACGGAGAGGCCGCCTTCCTGCTCGACGGCGAGCGCGCGGGCCACCTTGAGGTTCTTTTCGAGGGCGTCGGGCTCGCTCCGCGGCGTGAGGACGAGGCGGCTCTTGCCGGCCATGCCCGTCGCGCTGTGGCAAACGAAGCATTTCTTTTCGAGCAGGGGCTCGTAGACGTTGTTCTGGAAGAACGCGAGGTCGTCCGGACAACCGACGACGCCGGGCGCGTTCCCCTCCTTTTCGTCTTCCCCGCCGAGGCAGCCCGCGAAGGCGGCCGTGAGCGCGAGGGCGCCCGTGATCCGGATCGAATTCGAGCGAAGGACAGTACGCAGCATGGCCATGGCTCCCACGTTGGTTCCAGGGGTTTTCACGCGAAGAGCTCCGGCAGGGGACCCGAGCCTTTTTGCGGGTCGCCGAAGGTCTCATTGTCGAGGCCGAGGGCCTGGCAGACGGAGACGAGGAGGCGGTTGTGCGGCGCGCCGCCGAAGTTCAGATACCGGCCCGTCGAGAGGCCGCCGCCGCCCGCGAGGACGAAGGGCACGGACTTGCAATCGTGGAGGCGGCTGTCGCCGAGCTCCTTGCACCAGAGGACGACGGTGGAATCGAGGAGCATGCCGCCCTGCGGATCGGCCGTGGTGGAGAGGCGCTCGAGGAGGTAGGCGAACTGCTCGGCATACCAGCGCTCGGTGGCGACGAACTCGGCGACGCCCTTCGAATTGCCGTCGTCGCTGTGGGAGAGGCCGTGGTGGCCCTCGGCGACGCCGAGCCAGCTCATGACGACGGGGCCGACGGTGTGGTTCCATTGCACGGAGGCGACGCGCGTCATGTCGCACGCGAGCGCGAGGACGAGCAGATCCATCTGGGATTTGCCGATCGTGGGGAACGCGTCGTTGCTGTACGTGCCGACCGCGGGCGGGGCGGCGGGCGGGGCGCAGAGCGGGCCTTCGAGGCCAGATTCGATCTTCTTCAGCGAGGCGAGGTGCTCGTCGAGTTTCTCGCGCTCGTGGGCGCCGACCTTGCCGCGCAAGGTGCCGAGCTCGCCGCGGAGCAGATCGAGGATGCTCTTCTTGCGGGCGAGGGCCGCGTCGAGCTCGCCCGGGCCGCCGAGGGCGTCGCCGAACATGCGGGTATAGACGCTCTTGGGGCTGTCGTCCGGCGGGACGAATTGCCCGGGGCCGGCATACGACATGCGGGTCTGGATGCCGCCGCCCCAGGCGCTCGTCTGCACGCCGAGCTCCAGGGAGGGGAATCGATCGTTCTGGCCGATGCGGTGGGCGATGTATTGATCGAGGCTCTTGCCCGCGGTCTCCGTGCCGAGGGTGCCGCCGCCGGTGAGCATGGCGGCCATGCCGGCTTCGTGGTTGTCGACGCCGTGGAAATCGAGGCCGTCGCACACGATGATGCGGCTCTTGTGCGCGGCGAGGGGCTCGAGGATGCTGCCAGCGGGGAAGGAGAAGTTCGACCCGCTGCCGCTCGGGCGCCAGTGCTTGTGAATGGTGCCGTTGGGCGAAAAGAACACGACGAGGCGGCGGGCCGGCGTCGCGTTTTCGGCGCGAATGTCACGCTCGAGGAGGCCGAGGACGGGGGCGGCGACGAGGGCCGCGCCCATGCCCGAGAGGAAGCGTCGACGGTTCCAGTGCTTCATGCCCCGTCCCCATGGCAACGGGCATGCCGGGGCGCAGGATCAGCAAAACGGCCGGGAAAGAAGGGGCAGGCGCGAAGGGGTGATCGGATCGTTCATGGGGGGGTGATCGGTGGGATCACGCTGGAGCGGGGCGATCCCTCGAACGGGAGGGGGCCGCCGAGGAAGGCCGCGGCGCCGCCGGGCAGGGGCGTGATGGCGAAGGCGGTCGTCGGGGTTTTTCCGGGCGGACCCTTGGGGCGGGTGAACCACAAGAACGTGGCGACGCCGAGGGAGACGACGGACACGCCGAGGGACACGTTCGCGAGGAGGAGCTTGGTGCGGACGGGGTCGACGAGGTCGGCGGTGCAGCGCGGGGCGCACGTGGCGTCGAGGTGGTCGTAATCGCTCTTCGCGCTCACGGCGAGGCCGGCGAACGCGGCGCCGCCCGCGAGGGCCACGCCGCCGAGGACGAGGGGCGCGAGGGGAAGGGGGCGCGGCAGAGGCGCGGCAGGCGCGGGTGTCTTCGGCGCGGGGGGTGCGGCGCCGACGAATCGGACGGAGAGGCGCCGGCGGTGCTCGCCTTCGCGGAGGACGACACGCTCCTCGACTGCGGGGGCGCCGGGCCACTCGTAACGGAGGCGGTGCTCGCCCGGATCGAGGGGAATCGCTTTGCCGTCGAGGGACGAGGCGAGCACGCGTTCGCCTTCGAGGACGCGGACGTCGGTGAGATCCTGGCCCACGGGGCCACGCGCATCGAGGACGATCGAGGGGGTGCGTTCGTCGAGATCGGTGAGCCAGTCGGCGCAGTCCTTGCGGACGATGGCGGGACAGGCCTCCGCGGCGCAAGCGAGGAAGCGTTCGCGCGCGGCGAGGAGCTTGCCCTGGTCGCGCAGCTCCTGGCCTTGCTCGGAGGCGTCTGCGCAGGCTTGTTTTTGCGCGGCGGGGTCCCCCGGGGGCGCGGCCGCCGCGGCGCGCGGGCAGGCCCCGAGCACGCCCGCGAGGGCGAAGGCGAAGAGGGAAAGGGGCGCTTGGGAGAGACGCATGGCGCTTGGGAGGCGACGCGGGAGCCTTCTTACCTACCGCTCGTGCTCGCGCTCGTCGAGCCTTCCGCGAGGCGCGCCGCGCGGAAGGCGGAGGGCAGGGCACGCGCACGAATCCGCGCGCGCAAAACCTTGCCGTCCTGGAGGCGCCGCCGCATGGAGAGGGATCCACCCGAGACATGGACGTGGAGGAGGGGTGATGGCGAGCGAAAGTGAAGGCACGCGGGACAGGACGGCTCCACCGGAGCCTTCGGCGTTTCACCATGCCTACGAGGAGGGCGTGCACGCGCCCTGGGACATCGGCCGGCCCCAGGCGGACCTCGTGGCGCTGGCGGAGGCCGGAGGGTTCCGCGGCGACGTGCTCGACGTGGGCTGCGGGCCCGGCGACAACGCGATTTTCCTCGCGGCGCGGGGGCACGCGGTGACGGGGCTCGACATGGTGGAGAATGCGCTCGCGAAGGCCCGGACACGCGCGCAGTGGAGCGGCGTGTCGGTGCATTTCGTGCGCGGCAATGCGCTGGAGCTCGAGATGCTCGGGCGGACGTTCGATACGGTGCTGGATTCGGGGCTGCTCCACGTGTTCGGGAGCGGAATGCGGGCGCACTACGTGGCGAGCCTGGCGCACGTGGTTCGTCCGGGCAGCATGTATCACGCGCTCGTATGGAGCGATCGGGAGCCGGGCGCGGAGGGGCCGCGGCGGCTTTCGCCGGAGGACCTTCGGAGGGCGTTCGCGTCGGGCTGGAAGGTGCGGGAGATTCGGCCGGCGCGGTACGAGCACATGCTCGGCGGCAAGGGATACGCGGAGGCGTGGCTCGTGTCGGTCGAGCGGACGGGCTAATCGAGGTTTGGCGGCCTCGGGCACGCCCGGCCGTGCTCGGAGGCTGCGGCGCTCTGCATTGCACGGCGGGGGCTGTCTCGGGTAGTCTCGCCGTCGCCATGACGAACTCGTTCGACACGCCGGGCTCCGGATCGCCGAGCCCCTTCACCCAGGTCTCGACGAACCGCTCTTTCGGCGGCCACCAGAAGGTGCTGCGGCACGAATCTCGCGCGCTCGGCTGCAGCATGAACGTGGGCGTCTACCTGCCCCCGCAGGCCGAGTCCGGGCGTTGCCCCGTGCTCTACTGGCTCTCCGGGCTCACGTGCACGGAGCAGAACTTCGTGACGAAGGCGGGCGTGCAGGAGCACGCGGCGCGGCACGGGATCATCGTGGTCGCGCCGGACACGAGCCCGCGCGGCGAGGGCGTGGCGGACGATCCGGCCTACGACCTCGGGCAAGGCGCCGGGTTTTACGTGGACGCGACGGAGGCGCCTTGGGCGAAGCATTATCGGATGCACGAATACGTGGCCGAGGAGCTGCCGGGGCTCGTGGAGGCGCACCTGCCGGCGCTCTCGGACCGGCGCGGGATTTTCGGGCATTCGATGGGCGGGCACGGCGCGCTGGTGCTCGCGCTGAAGCACCCGGGGCGATATCGATCGGTGTCGGCGTTTTCGCCGATCGTGGCGCCGAGCCGGGTGCCCTGGGGCGAAAAGGCGCTCGGCGCGTACCTCGGCGCGGACCGGGAGGCGTGGAAGGCGTGGGACGCGACAGCGCTCGTGCGCGAGGCGAAGGAGCGGCTGCCGATCCTGATCGACCAGGGCGACGCGGATCAATTCCTCACGCGGGAATTGCAGCCGGAGCTCCTCCGCGCGGCGTGCGAGGCCGCGGGGCATCCGCTGACGCTCCGGATGCAGCCGGGGTACGACCACAGCTATTATTTCATTGCGTCGTTCATGCGCGACCACGTGGAGCACCACGCGGCCGCCTTGCGCTAGCGCCGCGGATCCACCTGTTTGCCCCGCGCGCGGCGGAGGACCTCTTCCGCCACGAACGCGGCCACCATCGAGGGCTTCGTCCCCGGCCCGAACCCGCCTTCATAGCCGAGCTCCAGCGCGAGCTTGTTGTCGATGCGCGGGCCGCCGAGCAGCAGCAGGAACTTGTCGCGGACGCCCTGCTTGTTCAGGAGATCGATGAGCGCCGCCGCGTTCTCTTTATGGCAGTTGCGCTGCGTGATGACCTGCGAGACGAGGATCGCGTCGGCCCCGAGCGCCTTGGCGCGCTCGGCCAGCTCGACGTTCTCGACCTGCGCGCCGAGGTTGTGCGCGTCGAAGCACTTGTAGCTTTCGAGGCCCTTCTCCCCGGCGAATCCCTTGTAATTGAGGATCGCGTCGATCCCGACGGTATGCGCGTCCGAGCCGGTACACGCGCCGACCACGACGATCTTGCGGCCGAGCTCCTTGCCCATGGCCTCGATCTGCTCGCGGGAGAGCGGCTTCGCGGCCAGCTCGGCGACGTCGATGGTGTCGACGTCGATCTGGTGCGCCGAATGCCCGTAGGCCACGAAATAGGTGTGCTGCTGGGAGCACTGCTCCATCGTCGTGATGAGCGGGTCCTTGAGGCCGTGGGCCTCGGCGAAGCGCTTTGCGGCTTCCCGCGCGCGATCCCCCGGCAGGATCGCGAGCGTGAAGGTCATCTGCACCATCCCGTCGCCTTCACGGTCCCCGTACGCGCGTAGCCATTTCGCCATGGTCAGCGGCCTCCTTCGAGCTCGTCGAGGATCGGGTTCAAATACTCGGGGTCACGCGCCGCCACGCCGGCGTGGCCCTTGCCGCCCGTGCGCCTGCGCTTCACGTCGCCGAATGCGCCCCCGCCGATCGCGTCCCAGATGCCGTCGCCCTTCACCTGGTCCAAGAGCTCGTGCGCCTTGTGCAGGACCTCCTTCGCGCGCCGCTCCACGATGCCGCCGGGCTTCCACTGGATCTCGTCGCCGAGGTGCTTCGCCGTGCCGAAGACGTATTTCGCGCTCTTCAGCGCGAGATACCGATCCATGAGCAGGGGCGTGTGGATCGCCTCGCTGAACATGCCGAGCAGCTCGATCGATTGGTGTGTCATGACGCCCGCGAGGTTGAACATCGCGTCGTGCACGTGGCTGTGAAAGACGTCGCCCGTCTTGAATTTCGTGGGCGGCATCCATTTGATGGGGTGCTTGTCGAAGATCTGCCGGACGAGCTGCGCCTGCGCGACCTCCAAGAGGAAGCTGTCTTCGAGCCAGGGGTCGATCTCGAAGGCGTGGCCGAGGCCCATCTGATCGTCCGAGAGCCCCGCGCGCCGCGCGAACGCCTCGTTGATGAACTGCGAGGCGAGCACGGTGTGCGCCTTCTCCACCGCGTCGGCCGTCGTGAGGTAGTTGTCCTCGCCCGTGTTGATCACGATCCCGCTGCGGGCCACGATGCGGCGCGAGAAGTATTGATCGACGAACGTCCGCTCCATGTTGATGTCGCGGAAGAGGATGCCGTACATCGCGTCGTTGAGGAGCATGTCGAGCCGCTCGACCGCCGCCATCCACGCGATCTCGCTCATGCACAGGCCCGAGGAGTAGTTCGTCTGGGCGAGGTATTTGCCCGTCTCCTCGCTCGCCTCGTCCGCGGCCTTGCGGATGATGCGGAAGTTCTCCTGCGTGGCGTACGTCCCCCCATACCCCTCCGTCGTCGGGCCCTCGGGCACGTAATCGAGGAGCGATTGCGCCGTGGCGCGGATGACCGCGACGATGTCCGCGCCCGCGAAGCGCGCGGCCTTGGCCTGGACCGCGTCGTCGTAGATGTTGCCGGTGGCGACGATGACGTATTTGAGCGGGAGCTCGGCCGCAGGGAAGCGGGCCTTGAACACCTCGCGCGCGCGCCGGGCCTCGTCCATGCGGGCGATCGCCCTCTGCGTTTCGAGCTCCAGGGCGCCGCGGCATTCGTGCGTCGTGGGCCCGCCCTCGACGTCGAGCGAGGCGCCGCCGTAGGCGATTTGCTCGGCGGCCTCCTGCGCGGAGCTCGCGCCTTCGAGCAGCGCGCGTCCGAGGAAGTAGGCGACGCCGCGGCCCGTGTGCCCCGCCTTGTGGATGCGGTCGACGAGCGCGTTCGCGAGCGGCGTGCCCTCGGGATCCGCGCCCGTGACGCCATAGGCGCGCGCGACGGTGCGCTCGATGCCGACGGTCGTGTGGCGGTCGATGAAGCGCTGGACGTCGTCGGCGATCGCGGCCGCCGCAGCGCGGCACGCGTCGACGGTCGCGTGATCGAGGGGGACCTTGGCCATGGCGCTCGGAAATGGCGCGGATGGGTCCGATTGTCAACGCCGAGGGTTCGCCCCGCGAGCCGCGCCCGAGCGCGTGATCCGAGGCCTCATCGAGCGAGCGGCGTGATGGTAAACTGACGCCCGTGCACGTCTCCGCGACCCCTCCGCTCGCCGTGGCGAAGCTCGTTTGGCAGCCGCGCCGCGACGCCTTCGTGATGACGGTCGTCTGCAAGGCGACGTACGCGCTGCGAAACGGGCCGTGCGAGCTCGTCGGGTCGCCCGACGCGCCGCAGGCGATGGACGTCTACTGGCAGGACGGTTCGCCACGCAGCGTCCGCTTGCCGAACGATTTCGCGCCGTTCAAGCGGCACGTGGACGTGATGGTCGTGGGGCACGTTTGGGCGCCCCAGGGCCAGGCCGTGCCGTCGCTCGTCGCGCGGGTCGCGGTCGGGTCCCTGAACAAGGCGATCGTGGCCTACGGCGATCGCTACTGGCTGCCGGATGGCAGGCTCTCGGACGCCGTGCCGTTCACGCGGATGCCCCTGCGCTGGATGCGGGCGGCGGGCGGGCCGAGGTCGTGGAACCCCGTGGGGATCCCGCCGAGCATGGCCGCGAACGCGCCGGGGCCTCCGCCGAACTTCGAGCCGGCGGGGTTCGTGTTGCGGAGCCCGGTGCAGGAGGTCCCGCCCGTCGGCTTCGGGCCGATCGCGTCGCGCTGGCCGACACGCATGGAGCACCTGCGTGCGCACCGGAGCACGTGGCCCCACGAGGGGTGGCACGAGCATCCGTTGCCCGCGGGCGTGGATGCGTCGTACTGGAACGCGGCGCCGAAGGACCAGCAGATCACCGAGCTGCCGGCGCAAGCGCAGATCCTCCTCGAACACCTGCACCCCGAGCAGCCGCGGATGATCGCGCTCGTCGAGGACGTGCGGCCGCGGGCGATGGTGACGCGGAGCGGGAGCAGCCCGCAGGAAGTGTGGCTGCGCGCGGATACGCTGTTCATCGATACGGATCGAGCGGTCTGCAGCGTGACGTGGCGCGCGGCGGTGCCGCTGCGGCACGCGCAGGAAGAAGGGGTCGTGGTCGTCACGCCGACGCAGGGGATCGGGGCGATGCGTGTCGCGCCCAGCGTTCCACCGAGCGCGGCGCCGAGTGTCGCGCCGAGTGTCGCGCAAGCCGCTCCAGAGAGCGTCACGAAGGCCCTGGCGACGCCCGAGCGGGGGCCCACCTCGCGCACGATGACCATGCCCGCCCTGGGCGCGCCTCGGAATCCTGCGGCCGCGGTTCCGTTCGCGCCGTCGAGCGCCCCTGCCGTGCCGCCGTCCGCGCCGCGCCCGGAGCGTCCGCAGCTCTCGTTTGCGCGGGACGACGACGAGGTGACGCCCACCGGGAACGTGGGCAAACCCGAGGGGTTCGAGACCCTGCCGTTCCAGCGATCGCCGCTGCGCCAGGCGCCGACGAGCAGCCCTGCACCCGCGTCCGCGCCGGCCCGGGTGCCGCCGATCGAGCCGGACGATGACGGGACACAGACGCTCGTGCCCCCGATGAGGCCTGCAGTCGCTGCGACGCTGCCGTTCGTCGCGTCTGGCATGATCGCGCCGGACGACGACGGCACGCGGACGCTCGTCCCCACGGCGAGGCCCGCGGCGTCGCCCGCGCTGCCCTTTCGCGCGGCCGCGCCGGCCCCCGCGGCGGACGAGCCCGAACCGGCGACCGAGCGCAAGCCGAAGCTTCCGCCCGATGCTGCCCTGCCGTTCGGCAACCCAACCCCTGCGGCCCCCCCGCTGCTCGTGCCTTCCGGGGCAGGCGTCGTGCCTTCGGAAGGCGGGAGCACGCATTTGGCGGGCGGGAGCACGCATTTGGCGGGCGGCGGCATGCATTTGGCGGGCGGGAGCATGCATTTGGCGGGCGGGAGCACGCATTTGGCGGGCGGCATCATGCCTTCGGCGGGCGGCGGCATGCATTTGGCGGGCGGGAGCACGCATTTGGCGGGCGGCGTCACGCCTTCGGCGGGCGGCGTCACGCCTTCGGCGGGCGGCGGCATGCATTTGGCGGGCGTCGGCATGCATTTGGGGGGAAGCGTCGTGCCTTCGGCGGGAAGCGTCGTGCCCTCGGCGGGAGGCGTTGTGCCCTTGGCGGGAGGCATCGTGCCCTCGGCGGGAGGCGTTGTGCCCTTGGCGGGAGGCGTTGTGCCCTTGGCGGGAGGCGTTGTGCCCTTGGCGGGAGGCGTTGTGCCCTTGG
>NZ_JARZHI010000118.1:0-20185 GCF_029946465.1 Polyangium sorediatum | reverse complement strand
GCTGGTCTTGACCGGGCCTGTTCGATGAACTGCGCATCGCGCAGTTCATCGAGCCTGGGTCCAGCCCCTGGCTGGTCCGGGTGCAGGGGCGGACAGCCCCTGCTGGGGCCTGGGGCAACGCCCCAGCTCCGCGCCTAATGCAGGACGGCGTCCTCGCCCTCGTGGAGCTCGATGGCGGCGGCGCCGGGCAGGCGGCGCAGGGCGATGATCTCGCCGGGGGCGCAGCCGAGGGCCACGTCGGGGGAGCTTGATGTCAGGATCCACTGCACGCGCGGCAGGGCGCGGCGGAGGCGTGGGATGAGGGTGCGCAGGCGATGGGCGGGCTGCTCGATCTCGACGTCGTCGATGAGCACGACGCCTTCGGATTCGCGGGGATCGCGGTCGGGGAAGGCGGCGGCGAGCGAGCGCACGGCGTGCGTGCCGAAGGCGACGAGGTGGCGCAGGCTCCGGGGGAGGTCGTCGAACTCGAGCAGACGGTCGTCGGCGTCGCGGAAGAGGGGCTCGAGGCGCACGGGATCGACGCCGACAAAGGTGCAGCCATCTTCTTCGAGCAGGGCGCCGAGGACCCCGACGAGGGCTGTTTCCAGCCGGGCTGCGGTCACCGGTGCGCCTTCCGTCTTGCGGGACAGGGCGGCTGTGATGCAGGCGAAGGAGAGGACTTGCTTTGTCTCGCGGGCGATGTCGGTGCGGCTCGCGTCGTCGAAGCTCGTGGAGGCGCGCACGTCGTAGCGGAGCAGGGTGCGCTCGGGCGTCGTCAGGAGCACGGGCGTGCGGGAGAACCAGCGGGCGCCCGAGAGGGAGACCAGGACGAACCCTCGCTCGGCGGCGCGGCGATCGAAGAGGGCTTGCTCGCGACGGCGGAGCAGGGCTTCGTCGTCGCGCTCGTCGAGGCGCGCGTTTGGGCTTGCGACGCAGAGCGTGTGGGGCCGGGCGGGGTCGTCGTCGCCGAGCAGCCACTCGGCCACGACGAAGGGGGGCACGTCGGGGCGTGGGTCGTGCGGGAGGTCGGCGCGCAGGGCGCTGGAGGATGATCCGGCGCTGCGCGTGTGGACGATTTGCGCGACGGCGTGGCCTGGGCGGGTCGTGGCGATGGCGGAGAGCACCGCGGTCTTGCCTACGCCTTCGCCGCCGAAGATCACGCAGAGGCGCCGGGGCGAGCCATCGGGGTCGCAGAGGGGCAGCGTGATGTCGCCGAAGGGGCCGAGGCCGACGAGGCGGATGCGAGCAAGGAGCACGGTGGCGTCGGTTGTACCACAAGGGCGCGGCCGAGGCGCGGCGCGCGCAGGCTTCCATGCGGGACATCCGTGCGTGTGCGCGACGGATCGCGGCGTGGGTCAGAAGTGGCCGAATGCGGAGGCGCCGACGCCGGACGGGCCGATCCACGGGACGAACCCCGTGGAGGGCGCGGGCGCGCCTTTTTTCGGCGCTGTCACGATGCCGAAGATGGCTGCGCCGATCCCGGCCGCGCCGACGACGCTGCCGGCCACGGTGAGCCCGAGCGAGCGGTTCCACTTCGCCTGCAGGGCTTGGGCTTGCGCGGGCGTGTAGGTGTCGTTGCAGGCGTTGTTTGGACAATCGCGGCTGACGGTCTTCTGCGCGTCGCTGAAGCTGAGCCCGAAGCCCACGGCCACGCCGGCCCCGACGAGCCCGACGCCGCCTGCGATCCACGTCCACACCGGGATCTGCCGGCCGCCTTCGTGCTCGGAGAGGGCCTCGTCCGGCGTGCCGAACGGATTCACCACGTCTTCGCCGCCCGCTTCGGCGGGGCGCAACGTGATGTCGACGGTGCGGGTTTGTCCGACCGTCATCTGCACTTTTTCGGCGCGCTGGCCGAAGCCGGCGGCCGAGACGATGACGGTGTGCTCGCCCGGGTTGACCTTGTAGGGCAACGAGACGGCTGCTTGTGGGATGGTCTCGGCGTCGACCTTCACGGTGATCTCGGCGCCGGAGGGCGGGCCGCTCACGTTGATCACGAGCGAGGGGATCTTCGGCTCGAGGCTCTGCGCGAGGGCTTCGGCCTCGGTCATGGCCGTGGCGAAGGCGGCGTTGCCGGCGGTGTTGTCGAAGCGCGTCACTTCGAGGGCGACCTCGCGCGCTTCGATGAGGTGGCCCATGGCCTCGTGCACCCGCGCGAGATCGAGCCCGGTCGAGGGCACGCCCATGATCGCGTGCGCGCCCTGGCAATCCTTGAGCGCCTCGGCGAGCTTGTTCGCGCCGAGCTTGGCGCGACAATCGACGAGGAGCTGCCGCGCCGTCTGCTTGGCGGCGGCCGAAGGCTGCTTTCCTTGGGCCTCTGCTGCCCCGGAGAGCGAGAGGCCGAGCGCGACGATCGTCGCGGTGGCACCGAGTCGAGCTTGCGTTTGGCGCATGGCAGCGTGGTTCAGAAGCCGATCGTGTCTTTGCTGCCGCCCTTGGGCGGCTTGGTCGCGGCCTTCGCGGTCGTCGCGGGCGGAGGTGGAGTCGTCGCGGCAGGGGGCTGTGCCGTCTTGCGGGTCGTGGGTTTGTCCTCGGCCGTCGTCGTGGGTGAGCTGGGCGCGGCGGGCTCGGCGAGCGCGCTCGCGCTCGGCGGAGGCGCCAGGGCCACGACGGGCGTGGGGGACGGCGACGGGGCAGGGGACGGCGCGAGCGTCGCGCCTGGGGTCGAGGTTTCGCCGGGCGCGGCGGACATCGACGCGACGTCGTTGCTGCGGCGAGCGGCGAGGAAGATGCCGAGCCCGGCGAGGACGAGCACGGCCACGCTTGCCACGATGATCGCGGACTTCTTGCCGCTTCCCGCGCGCGCGGCTGTGGTCGACGTCCCGATGAGCGTCTGCGGCGCGCTCGCGGGCACCTGCGGCGCGCTGTGCGGCGGCGTGTACGGCGAGGAGGCGTAACCGCTCGGGGAGCTCGGGGCCGGCGTCGTGGCCATGCGCCCGCCCGAGAACGGCGCGGGCGTCGGATCGGCGTGCGAGGGGAACGGCGCGCGGGCGAAGTTGCCGGTCACCGCGTAGGGCGACGGCGCGCCGAGGATGGCTTGTTCGAGCGCCTCGGCCATCTCCTTCGCGGAGCCGAAGCGCTCGGCGGGATCCCGGCGCAGCATCCGCTGGAACCAGGCGTCGACGGCCGGCGGCACGTCGGGCCGGAGCGCGCTCGGGAGGTGGAAGACGCCCGTGTGCACGGCGACCCCGAGCGAGCCGACGGTCTCGCCGTGGAAAGGCACGCGGCCCGTGATCGCGTGGTACGCGACGACCGCGATCGACCAGAGATCCGAGCGGTGATCGACGCGCCGCGCGCTGAGGAGCTGCTCGGGGCTCATGTAGAGCGGTGTGCCCATCATCGAGCCCGTGGTCGTGGCGCCGAGCGCGCCGTCGGGGCCCATCTTGGCGATGCCGAAGTCGAGCAGCTTGACGAACGTCTCGCCGTCGATGTTGCAGAGGAAGATGTTGTCCGGCTTGATGTCGCGGTGGACGATGTTGAGGGCGTGCGCGCGGGCGAGCGCCTTCGAGGCCTGCGACACGACGAGCGCCACGTCCCGGAGCGGCAGGGGACCTTCGCGGCGGATGCGGCGCTTCAGGTCCTCGCCTTCGAGCAGCTCCATCACGATGTACGGCGTGCCGTCGGCGGTGAAGCCGTGATCGAAGACCTGCGCGACGTGCGGGCTCTTGATCTGCGCCGCCGCCATCGCCTCCGTGCGGAACCGCTGCACGAGCGATTGGTTCTCGACGTAGGCCGGTGACATGAACTTCACGGCGACCTGGGTCCCGAGCGCGAGGTGGTCGGCGGCCCACACGCTGCCCATGCCACCTTTTCCGAGGAGGCCCTGGAGCCGAAGCGTCGGCGTGATTTGCTGGCCAGCCTGCATCCGCCCGAGCCTTTCCGCACGATCCGCCCCCGGCCCAACCGGAGGGCGGCTCGCTCGGAAGGTACACGATTTCGGATCGGGATCGTAGCTTCCTGCCAGATTCCAACGGCCCTTCGAGGCCTCGGTTTTAGCGGCCTCGTTGTTCGCTCACGGGGCGAAGCGGACCGGGTTCGCCCTCGGCCAGGGTTTCTTGTTCGCGCTCCTGCGTGAGGCCACGGCTCGACGAGAGTTTGGTCTCGCCGTGAGGGTTCTCGGCGCGGACGACCGAGTCCGCATGGGCACGCTCGGGCCGGGCCTCGCTGAGCGGCTTCTGGCTGCCGGGGCGGCCGGTGGCGAGGCTGGTTCCTTTGCCTCGCTCGGGCTCGGCGGGCCGGCGGAGGTGGACGGGCGGTGAGGAGAGCGGCGCGCGCGGGGCGAGGAGATCACCGAGTGCAGGCCCGAGGTGGCGAAGCAAGCGGAGGCGCGTGGTCTCGGGAAGCGCGTCGCCGAGGACGCCGAGGACGAGCCGGGTGTGCTCGATGGCGAAGCCGAGGAGCGTGCCCTCGCGATCGGCGACGCGGCGGTAGAGCGCGTCCTCGGAGAGGCTCCCGAAGTGCGGGCCGTCGAGGATCCAGGCGTCGAGCGGCGCAGGGAGCGCATGCGCGAGCGCGCGGGCCTCATCGGGCACGAGCGTCTCGGCGAACGCCCGAAGGACCGCCTCGGCGACCGTGCGCGCGCTCGACGTTTCTCCGAGCCCACCACGCCACGCGACCTCGTCCAGGAAGGTTGATTCATCCATGCCCGCGCCTCCCGCGCCCCGAAGGGCATGCGAGGCCCGCGCCACGCGCCGCATGCATCGAGGAGGAGCCTGCGCTTGCGTCGCGGAGCGATCGGTGCGTCTTTGCGATCCATGGCGGAACTCCTCCCCAAGCCCGCGTCGGGCGGCCCGCGGTGCATCTTCGTCGCAGATCCCCGCTCCGGCCTGCGCGCCATCGTGGCCCTCGACGACACGACGCTCGGGCCCGCCGTCGGCGGCGTACGGACGATGCGGTACCCCTCGGCCGACGCCGCGCTCGCCGACGTGCGCGCGCTCGCGCGGGCCATGACGCGGAAGTGCTCGCTCGCCGGGCTCGACGCGGGCGGCGGGAAAGCGGTCGTCTTGCTCGGCGACGGGGTCGATCGGAAGGCCGCATTCGCGCGGCTCGGGCAAGTGGTCGAGGAGCTCGGGGGCACGTTCCGCACGGCCGGTGATCTCGGGACGACGGCCGCCGATCTCGCCGTGATGGCCGAGCACACACAGTACGTGCACACGGACGAGCGAGGCCTCGCAGCCGCCGTGGCGCGTGGGCTTCTCCGATGCATCGAGGCATGCGCAGCCGTGCGAGGCGTGCCCGTGGAAGGGCTCTCGGTGGCCGTGCAAGGCGCAGGCGCGATCGGCGCGCGCGCAGCCGCAGCGCTCGCCGACGCAGGCGCGCGGATCGTCCTCGCCGACGTGGACACGCGCCGCGCCGAGGAGGTCGCTCGCGGGATCCCCGGCGCACGCGTGACGTCGGCAGAACGCATCCTCGTCGAGGACGTCGACATCGTCGCGCCCTGCGCCGTGGGCGGCGTCATCACGGCCGAGGTCGTCCCGTCGATGCGCGCATGGGCCGTGTGCGGAGCCGCGAACAACGCGCTCGCATCACCCGAGATCGCGAGCCATCTTGCCGCGCGCGGCATCCTCCACGTGCCCGATCCGATCGCCTCGGCAGGCGCAGTCATCGACGGGATCGGCCTCTCCGTGATGGGCCTGCCCGACCGCACACCTCTCATCGATCGGCTTGGCGACACGGCGCGGCTCGTGCTCGACGAGGCAAAGGCGACCGGGCGGACCCCGATGGACGTGGCCGAGGCGCGGGCGCTCGCGCGGATCGCGGCGGCGCGGCGTTAGCTCAGAACCACTGCACCACGAACTCCGCGAGGGCGATCGTTGCCCCGACGGCCAGGCTCGCGCGCGACAATCGCGGTACCACGCCGGGTCGTGCCCAGAAGGGCGGCGGGGCTGGGATCGCCTTGAAGTCCTCGCCCCAGAGCACGCGGCTCACCTGCGGCGCGCTGCGGTAGTTTGCCTCGACCGCTTGCGACGGCATCTCGCGTGACGCGCGCACCGTCACGAGCATCGCGGGCGAGCCGGGCACGTGCTGGGCTGCTTCGAGGGACGCGCGTGCTCGGCCCGAGAAGGCGAGCGACGCGACGGTGGCCTCTGGCGTGTCCTCCTCGATCTGCACGCCTTCTTCCGTGATCGCGAGGACCCGTGCGCGGACCAGACCTTCCTCGCGTGCGCCTGACATGATCTCTGCGAGGGGCACGGTTGCCGGCTGGGCTTCCGCGGATTGCGCGGGCATCCGCCGCGACACGAGCCGCGCAGCGACGAGCTGCAGGGCGAGCCAGAGCAGCGCGACGAACGCGCTTTCTCCGGCGTTCACGTAGGCGATCGTGCGCGCGCCGAGCCCGTTCACGCCGGCGAACGTGTAGAGCCCGAGCCCGTTGATCAGCGCGATGGCGGCCGTGCCGGCGGCGTTCAGCCCGAGCCCGAGCAGAATGCCCACGGCGTTGATCCCGATTGCGATGGGCCCGACGGCCACGCTTGCGCCGATGGCCACCACGCCGACCGCGACGTTGCCGATCGCGATGAAGCCGACCGCGACGTTTCCGAACGCGACGAGCCGAGGGCGTGCGTCCTGCAAAGGGCCCAGCCGCGGATCCCGGACCATCGGCAGAAAGGCTAAGCGACGAGGCGCAGGGCGGTCAACGCGGGCCTCCGGGGTCGCCCCGAGGAATCTGCAAAGCTCGAAATTTTCCGGGAACGGCGGTCATCCGCCCAGGGACCCCTGCGCATGGGCCGCGCACCCCCCCTGTGGATCCCCTGCCGCATGCGGAGCTCGTGCCGCACGCCTGCGTACCGTCCGACGCACCTCTGGCGGACGTCGGGGCTGCTTGAATCCGCCCTCGCCAGCGCGCAGGCCCCCCTGTTTGACCACCTTCTCGACCGAATCCTGGATCGCCCGCGTCACGAGCCGCGAAAAACCATTTGCGCGCGCCGCGTCATTTCGCGAAAAAATCGCCGTCGGGGTCGTTTGTCCGTGCTCGGTACGCCGTTTGCCCTTGGCGCCCAGCATGCCCGCCCGCGTGATCCTCCCTCGATTCCTCACCTTGCCGTTTCTCGCGACGCTCGCCCTCGCGTCGTCTGGTTGTGGCCTCTTTGATCTGCTCGAGTCCGAGACCACCCTCGCGGACCTCGACCCTTCTCGTGCGCGTGTCGAGGTGGAGCTCGGCGAGTCGCCGCGGGTCTCGCTCGCGCTCGTGCCCAAGGACGGGACGTGCGAGGCGATCACGGACGACATCAAGGCCAAGGTGGACGATCGGAAGATGGACGTCTTCATCCGCGGCGGCGAGACGCCCACGAAAGACGGCTGGGTCTGCAACGCGCCCACCTTCCGCAAGGCCCTCGCCGAGGAGAACCTCGGCAAGGACAAGACGCACTTCGAGGTCTCGGACGAGACAGCCCGCATCGCGCTCGACTTCGAGGACCTGCTCGCCACACGCACGATCACCACGAGCCACCCGGACAACAAGATCGACCCGGGCGTCGACCTCGCGCTCGCGTGGTCCGCGCCGGGCGACGAGCTCGACGAGGAGAACCTCGACGTCGTCTTCACCTACGACGACGAGACGCTCGAGCTGCCGGCCCCGCCGCAAGTGAGCCTCGTGGACAGGGAGATCGTCGTGCGGATCCCCCAAGGCTCGCCGGCGGGGACGGCGACGCTCCGCGTGGACGCAGAGGTCCGCGTGGACGCCACGTCCTGCGAGGGCACGCCGAGCTGCGAGGCCACCGTGAAGGTCTCGCCCGAGGTCGCAGTCGAGGTGACGAGCGGGACGGTGCCCTGAAGCGAGCGCAGAGCGCTCCCCACGCGCGCCGCGGGGCAGTAGACTCGCGCCTCGATGGGTGATGTGTCGTTGACGGAGACGCCGGTCCTCGTGACCGGCGCGAGCGGGTTCATCGGAGGACGCCTGGCCGAGCGCCTCGCGGCCGAGGACAAGGCGAGCGTGATCGGCGCTGGGCGCTCCTTCCCGGACGAGGCGAAGCTTCGCGCCGCAGGCGTCACGATCCACCGGGCCGACGTGCGCGACGCCGGCGCGATGGCGCGGCTCTGCGAGGGCAAACGCGTCGTCTTTCACCTCGCGGCGTGGCTCGAGCGCGGCAAGGGCGGCGAGTCCGACGCGTACGCGGTCAACGTGGACGCGACGCGCGCACTCGTGACGGCCGCGGCACGCGCGGGCTGCGAGCGGTTCGTCCTCGTGAGCACCATCTCGGTGTATGGGCTCCCGGCGACGGATCACGTCGACGAGTCGGTCCCGATCGACGTCACGCAGGTCGATCTCTACGGCCGCACGAAGGCGCTCGGCGAGGAGGCGGCGCGCGAGGCCGCGGCGAAGGCAAACCTCGCGATCTCGATCGTGCGGCCGGCGATGGTGTACGGGCCGCGATCGGGCGGGTGGACCGTGGGCATGCTCCGGCTCGTGCAGAAGGGCGTGCCCGTGATCTTCGGCGACGGCCAGGGCCACGCGTATCCCGTCTACGTGGACGACGTCGTCGACATGATACGCCTCGCCGCGACACGGCCCGAGGCCGAGGGCGAGGCGTTCAACGCGAGCGACGCGGCCGTCACGTGGGAGCGCTTCTTCGGCTTCTACGGCGCGATGAGCGGCAAGCGCCCCCGCCGCGTGCCCATGCCCCTCGCATACCTCATCGCCCGCGCGAACGAGCTCTTCAAGCTCGGCATCCCACTCACGGCAGATCGCCTCGAGCGCTACGTACGAAAACTCCAGTACCCAACGGCGAAGGCCGAGCGGCTGCTCGGCTGGCAGGTGCGCGTGCCGATCGACGAGGGCATGCAGCGGAGCGAGGCGTGGCTCCGCGAAACGGGGAAACTAGCGTAGCGCCGGGGTTTCACCCCGGACCCCGACCAGGGGCTGTCCGCCCCTGGACCCGGACCAGCCAGGGGCTGGACCCAAGCTCGATGAGCTGCGCGGAGCGCAGCTCATCGAACAGGCCCGGGCAAGACCGGCAGCGGCGTTGCCGATCAAGACAGCCGCGCTGCGGGTTCTGCTGGCGACCCGGGTTGTTCGTCGGCCTGTTTGAAAACCTGCGCGGAGCGCAGTTTTTCAACCCTGGGTCCAGCGCCTCGCTGGTCCGGGGTCGAGGGGGCGGACAGCCCCCCGCGGGGTCCGGGGCAGCGCCCCGGTGCGGCGCCCCGGTGCGGCGTATCGCCCCTCAACCAGCCATGAGGGAGCGCAAGCGCGGGAACACTGCCTGGATGTCGTCCATCGACACTGCGCCCACGCTCAGCCGGAACCAGCCGTTTTCCTCTCGCAGCCCGAACGCCTGGAACGGCACGACTGCCAGGCCTGCTTCTTCCAGCAGCACCTTGCGGATCTCGTCGTTCGTCTGGATCGTCCGGCCCCGGATCGTCTTGCCGATCCAGTCGAAGCGCGCCGACAGGTAGATCGCCCCTTGTGGCGCGATCGCGTCGACGGGTAGACCCTCGCGTTGCATCGTCGAGAACCCGGCGAAGAGCGCGTCGAGCCGCTCCTTCACCTTTGCCTTCGCGCCCGAGAGGAACGCGTTCATCGCGTCCGGCGCGTCGAGCAGCGCCGCCGTCGCGACCTGCTCGGCTTTCGGCGCCCACGCGCCCACGTGCCCGAGGATGTCCGCCATGCGCCGCCGCACCGCCGGCGGCATGAACCCCCAGCCGACGCGCATGCCCGTCGCGCAGAACGACTTCGACAGCGCGTCGAGCAAGAGCGTGTACGGCGCGACCTCGGGCACGAGCGACACGGGCGTCTCGTGGTGCACCTCGCCGTGCGTGAGCATCCAGTAGACCTGGTCGTACACGAGGAACACCGGGCGCAGGCCCTCGGCCTCCCGGCGGCGGTTCTCGCCCAGCACGAGCTCGGCGATGCGCCCGAGCTCGTCCTTCGAGATGACGGTGCCGGTCGGGTTCAGCGGCGAGTTCACGAGCAGCAGCCTGGCCGAGCCGATGTGCGGCCGAAAATCGTCGGCGGTCGGGAAGAAGTTCGACGCGGCCGAGACGGGGATCTCCACGGCCTTCGCGCCGGAGAGGTAGGCGTAGTGGTTGTTGTTCCAGGACGGGACCGGGTAGACGGCGACGTCGCCGGGATCGATGAGCGTGCGGTAGGCGCCGTAAAGCAGGGGCCGGGCGCCGCCGGCCACGAGCACGGACTCGATCGGGTACTTGAGGCCGAGCTCGCGCTCGTAGAAGCGCACGAGCGCCTCGCGCAGGACGAGCACGCCGTCGGAGGGCGGGTAGTTCGTGTGGCCCTCGGCGAGCGCGGCGCGCGTGCCCTCGCAGAGCTCGGCGGGGATGGGGAAGTAGGCCGGATCGAAGTCGCCGACGGTGAGGTTGCAGATCTGGGCGCCCTTGGCCTTCATGGCCCGGATCTCGCCGGCAATCTTCAGGATCTCGGAGCCGATGACGCCACGCGCGAGCGCGGAGAGGCCGGCGTCACCGACCTCGAGCGGAGGAAATTCGAGGGCCGTTACCATGGGGGCGCGCGGAGCATACCCGCAGAACCGTGATCGGGGAATGGATGTTCGGAGCGGCGCCCAGGCGCAATCTGTCCGGGGCAGGGAAGCGGGGGGCGGGCGCGCGAGCGGGCAGGAGCAAGAGCCTCTTCCACGCGCGCCTTCTCCGCTGTACGCTCCGGGCAGCCATGCAAACGCACCTGGAGAAGATCGAGGGCCTCGAGAACTGGCAAGCGTGGGCCGGCGCAGGCGTGGGCCATTTCATCCGGGTCCGGCACGGGGAGCACCGCGAGGTGATGCTCTCGCGCTGGGACGTGCACACGATGCTCGAAAGCGCGACGGAAACCGTGTTCTCGACACCGGGCTCCGGCGGGCGGACGACCTACACGCGTGGCTTCTCCGTGGCGCGTGGTGGCACCGGCATCACGCCCGTGGAGCTCGTCGTGCGGAAGCCCGGGAGCGCCGGGGAATGGATGCAGGAGCTGATCACGCTCGGCGAGAGCGGGACGGAGAAGCTCTTCCAGGTCGGGACGTGGGTCGTGCGCGTGGGGCCCCCCGATTATTATGCGCACATCGTGGCCTCGACGGACGAGGCGGCCGCTTCGGCCTACCGCGCGGGCGGTGACGATTACAAGGCCATGTACCTCGGCTCCTCGGGGTGCAAGGACAAGACGGCGGCGCTTCTCGGCTTCTTGCAGGGCGATCCTCTGGTCGGTACGCCGCCCGAAATGGCGCGGCTCTGCGTGGCGATGTGTGTGTCGGAGGCGGCGCGCAACCATCGGACGTGGGGGATCAACCTCATGCTCCTCGACCTCTTGCGCCAGAACGCGGTGCCCGGCGGCTTCGGGGCCGTGATCCAGAATGAAATGCACCCGATGTCGAAGGGCGGGACGTATCAACCGGGCAAGGTCGGGATGAAGGGCGGCCGCAAGTCCCGGGAGACGTGGGCCCACGAGACCGGGATCACGATGCTCTGGTTATCGACGTTCGCGGGCGTCCGCGCCGACATGGTGGACGGCAGCGAGCGCCGGTGGAGAGATCCGGTGAAGGGCGAGGCGTTCAGCGGAGTCGTGCGCGGACGGCTCACGGACGCGCTCGTCACGCGCTTCCGGAAGGTGGGCTGGGCCTGGGGGTGAATTCGCTGGGGCGTTGCCCCAGACCCCAGCAGGGGGCTGTCCGCCCCCTGCACCCCGGACCAGCCAGGGGCTGGACCCAAGCTCGATGAACTGCGCGATGCGCAGTTCATCGAACAGGCCCGGGTCAAGACCGGCAGCCGCGTTGCCAACCAAGCGAGCCGCGCTGCGGGTTCGACTGGCACCCCCGCTTCTTCGTCGGCCCGTTTGAAAAACTGCGCGGAGCGCAGTTTTTCAACCCTCGGTCCAGGCTGTGCCTGGTCCGGGGTCGAGGGGGCGGACAGCCCCCCGCGGGGTCCGGGGCAGAGCCCCGGCTCCCCGTCACAGCGAATTTGCGAGGGCGCGCGCGACGGCGAGCATGAGCGTGCTGCGGTTTGCCGAGGCGCGCCCGCCGCTCACGAGCAGCGCGTCTACCTGGTGGTTGGAGATGAACTCCACCTCGATCAGGACAGAACGGCACATCTTGCCGCTGTAACCGATGCCGGGGTCCCGCAGGATGCCCAGGCTCTTGTGCTTGGTGTCCGTGTCGGGCTTGATTTTTCGGTCCTTCGCGCCCCCGTCGATGCTCTTCATGGCATTGAAGAGCGCGGTCTGGACGGTCTGCGCGAGGGCCGTGTCCTCGCCCAGGTTTGCGTTGCCGTTGGAGCCGGCTTTGTAGAACGTCTCCGTGCCTCGCGCCGCCGCCACTCCTCCGTTGAAATGGATGCTGAGGAAGATGTCGGCCTTGTTCGTCTTCGCGACGTTGACCCGCGTGCTCAGCCCTGGATTGGTGTCCCCCGTGCGCGTCAAGACGACCTGCACGTCGGCATACCCTCGACCTCGGAAGATCGCTTTGCACGCCTCGCCGTCGAGGTGCTGCTTGAGGGTCTGCGCATACTGGAGCGTCAGGGCCTTCTCCTTGACGCCCGAGACCGCCGTCGCGTTGTTCGGGCTGCTCCCGCCGACCATGGCGGTCCCGCCATGACCGGGATCGATGACGATGACCCGCCTGTCCTTGCACGTGCTGCACGTTTGCGCGGCTGGTTGGTTCGCCTCGGGGACGGTGGACGGCGAGGCTGGCGAATTTGCGTTCGAGACCGAGTCGGGCGTGGCGGGGGGTCTTGCTTGTGTCATCGACTTTCCCTTAGGCGAGCTCGTTCTCGAGGACTGCTTCGAACCAGACGAGGGTGCGACGTTCGAGTTTCTCGGCGACGACTGCGGGGCCGTCCTCTTCACGCCGCGCGAGTGTTTTGCTGATCCATGGGAACAGCGGATCGTCGTCGCACCGATGACCAAAGGCGACCATGAGCACGGCCATCAGCGCCATCGAACGGGGCTGGGTGAAGCCGTACGTGTCGCGGGCGCGCCCCACGGCGTCGCTGACGAGGAGCTGTATCGTCTCCGGGCCGCTGTAGGCGAGTTTCTCCGGCCACACTTGCCCGAGCAGGCGCAGGATGTCTTGCTCGATCGCGTCCTGATGGAGCGGCAGATCGTTTGCCTGGGCGAGGCGAAGGAGCCTCCGGAGCGCGCCGCGCATGTAGCGGCTGTCCGAGCCGCCGACCTCGCGGAGGTAATCACAGACCTTCTCGTGCAGCGCGTCGGCCTTGAGCATCTCCTCGGCGAAATCGTCACGCACGAGGATCTCGGCCATCCACGGGTATTGCGGGTCCGTCGGGAAGCTGCTGCCGAAGAGGAGCATGCAGTCGATGTAGAAATGCACCGGGCCGCGCCGGGTGAGCCCGTACCGGGATGCCATCTCGATCGCGGCCCCGATCGCTTGGCGCAATTGCTCCGGGGTGAGCGTCTTGCAGAGGTTCGGGGAGAACACCTTGCAATGCTCGATCATCTCGTCCTCGAAGGACTTCATCGCCGACTTCTGGAAGGCGTCCAGGGAGGCTTGGCGGATGATCATGGTGGCTCCTCGGCTCCTCGTGTCGTGACGTTGCGCCTCAGGCGATGATGACTCCATCACGCGCGGTGATGTGCAGGTGGTTGCCGTGGAGCTTCGAATTCCCGTCGTTCTGCCGGTTCGGCGTCGCCGCCTGGTTGTCCCTCGTGTTGCTATCCATCTCCCACGGATCGAAGCATTGCTTGACCCCGGGGTTCTGCTGGAGCGACCTCCGGAAGCCCTGCACGTGGAGCGGTTGGTTCTTGTCGCGCTCTGCCTCGTACGCCGCCTTGTTCGCGTCGGTTGGCTTCGCCTGGAAGGCTTGCAGGAGCCGCACCTCCGTGGCATTGGCGCCCGCGGTGCGGAACATCCGCGTGCCGCCCACGTTGTTCACGTCCACGCCGAGCCCGGCGCGATGCGCGATCGAGCCGAGACAGGGTCGCCAATTCGAGCTCATCGAGATGGCTGTCACGCTCGAATCCACGGCGGCCTTCAGGATCGCCGCGAACCCCGCGGGGTGCACGCGCGGCAGGCCATCCGTCGTGAGGCTGAAGCTCGTGATGTTGTCCCTCGGGTTCTCCGCGTCCGCGAACGTGAGCGTCGTCGTGAATGCGGCCTGGGTGCCCGACGCCGGGATCGTCAACGTCAACGTATTGCCGGTGAGGCCCCCGTACAGGGTCCGCAGGGCCGCGATGATCTCCGCGCGTGTCCCGGCCGGCACCGCGGCGTCGACATCCGCGGCGGTGAACTTGTGCGTCACCTTCATCCAGATGTCGCCCGTCAGCGGGGCATTGTACTTCTCGAGGGCTTTCTCGGTGGCCACGAGCACGGGCGTGTCGGGGTCGTTGTGTTTGCCCTTTTTCTCCTTGACCGTCACCCGGACGTTTCGATCCTTGGGCGTCACCGCGTATACGGCGTTCTTGCGCCGCCCCGGAGCGGCGTCGCTGTTCAGGAACAGGCTCACCTTCTGGCCGGAGTTGACGGTGACGGTGATCGCGCCGTCCCCGCCGCTGACACGCGCGACCGAATTCCGGTAGGCGGCCTGCACCTCGTCGTCGACGGCGACCGCGTAGGGAATGCTGAGCGTGCTCGATGTGACCGAGGTGTTGAAGATGTAGGTCACGGTCCGCTTCGCGGCGACCCGATCCTCGGTCGCGGCCGGGTTGTTCTGCCGCGTGGTCGATACCTTGGGGTCTCCTTGCGCCATGTCAGCACCCCTCATCCATCGGAGCATCCGGGCCCGAGGGGGGATCACCTCCCCACGTGACCTTCACCTGCTGCTCCTTCAGCGTTCCGACGCGGATCGTATATCCCTCGTCGTCCGTGCGACCCGTGTAGACGGTCCCGTCCTCGAGCTCGATACGATAGGGCATTTCCGGGATCGGCTCCTCCGACCGCTCGTCGATCGCCCGGAAGCACTCCGTGTAATGATCGAGCTCCGGGTCCTCGGGCTTCTCCGGCTTGGCGCCGCGGCCCTCGCCGGGGCCGCCGCCGTTGTTGATCGCCACCACCGTGCCCTCGATCGTCACGCCGCTCCCGTCGAATTTGAGGAAGCCTCCGGGCCCGCGCAGGGTGAAGGATTGCCCTCCCTCCCCGACGTAGTTCTCGCCCCCCACGACGTGCACCTCGTTGGCCGCCTTGAGCGCGTAACTTCCCCCGACCTTCTCCTCCCGGAAATCCGCGGTCGTCAGCGATTGTTTGCCGTCGATCCGCTCGCTCCGGTTGCCCTTCACCTCGTCGCTCACGTCGACGTCGATCCGCTCGCGCTTCTTTTGCTTCGTGATCGCGTCCGCGTCCTTGCCCACCCACCGCTTGCGCGACCCGTCCGTGTGCTCCCGCTCGTCCCGCTTCACGAGCTTCTGCCGGTCGTGGCCCACCGTCGCGAATTCGTTCTCCTTGACGAGCCGCGTGCGGTTCTTCTCCGCTTGTTGCCAGACGAGCTCCTGCTTCGCGAGATCCTCGAACATGATCTCGTTGAACCCCTTCGAGCCCTGCGAGGAGTCGCTCTTCCACGTGCTGCGCGTCTTGTGCTCCGGCAGCCTGTACGGCACCTGCTGCACGGCGTTGTAGACACGCCCCATCACGAACGGCAGATCGGGATCGCCCTCGGCGAACCCCACGAGCACCTCTTGCCCGATGCGCGGCAAGACGATCATCCCGTATCCCATGCCGCCCCAGCCCTGGTTCACCCGGAGCCAGCAGGAGCTGTCCTCGTCCTTTTTCCCCTCGCGATCCCAGGGGAATTGCACGCGGACCCGGCCAAACTCGTCCGTATGGATCTCCTGCCCCGACGGGCCCACCACGATCGCGCACTGGAGCCCGTGCACGATCGGCTTCTGCGTCCGGCGCGGCGGGCGGTACGGCACCTCGGCGAAGACCGCCTGACCGAGCAGGCTCCACTCGCCCTCCGCCGTCCCCTCGAACGTCGTCTCCAGCACGAGCAGCTTCCGATCGGACGAGAGCTCCGCGTGCGGGTGCCGGGTCATCGAAAAGACGACCCCCGGCGCGAGATCATACGTATTGGCCTCGAACGAGATCGCCCGCACCCCCACGCGTTCGCCGTGGAGCGCCTTCTCCGAAAGCTCGCTGCCGTATTTCTCGTCGTGCCGCGCGATCCCCTTGTCGTCGGCCACCGGCGTCCCGCCGCCCTTGCCCGTCTCGACGAGGAACGCGCCCTGATCGAAGTGGTATTGCTCGGAGCCGGTCGCCGCGGGCGCGCGGCCAAAGAGCTCGAAATCGGGGTTCCGGAACTCGTAATCCCGGATCGTGTAGCTGCCCGGGCGAACGTCGTGCGAGAGGCGCACGGCCGTCACGTACTCTTGCTCCGCGGCCTGCGCCGGATGATCCACGTACCGAAGGCCGTCGCCCGGACGCGCGGGGTTCGCCTGGAGCTGGTCGGCGAACGTGAGCGTGCCGCCCTGATCGTCGGGGAACGTGAACGCGATGCCCGCCTCTTCGAGCAGCCGGCTCAGGAATGCGTAGTCGCTCTCCCCGTACTGGACCTTGTATTCGAGCTTCGGATACTTCGCCCGCTCGACCCTCCAGGCCTTCTCGATCCCCCATTCGCCGAGCAACGCGTCGACGATGTCGGGGATGGAGAGCTGCTGGAAGATGCGGTTGTTCCGGCGGTAGCGCAGCCGGAAGAGCTCGGGGACGATCTCGACGTGGTACGTCGAAAGCCCCCGCTGCCCCGCCTGCGGCTGGAGCGCGTGGACCTGCTCCGCGAAGGCGACGATCCCCTTCCACGTGCGCGCGCCGAGGCCCGAGACGTGCAGGTAGCCCGGCGCGGATCGGAACGTCGCCGGTTTGTCCAGAATGGCGCCGAGGTCGAGGGCCGGATCCGGGGACCGGCCCCAGATCGAGACCGAGAACAGCGACGAGGTCGCCTCTTTCACGACGAAACGCCGCACGGAGAGCTCGCCCGAGGCGAGCGACAGCTCAAGGGTGGCCATGGCCTTCGCTCCTCATGTGCCCGGGCGTCTTCATGGCGTCTCCCTCTCGCGCTGCCGCCGTTCCTCTTTCGCGCGCGCCTTCTCCTCGCACTCCTCGACGAAGGGTCGGTCCGTGAGGAGCGTCTCGGCCTGCGCGCTCGATCCGATGATCACCGATGGGCAGCCCGAGACGATCTTGCCCCCGTGGGTCGTCGGATCACCCTTCCGCGCCGCGTCCTTATCGCCGATGATCACCGTCGGCTCGCCCTGCACGATCGCCGCGCCGCACGCCTCGAGGTCGCCCACGCGCGACTGCGGCATGTAGCCGACGATCACCGTCTCCTCGCCGGTCACGATGGCGTTGATGGCGTGCCCCGGGATGGGACAGGCATGTCGGTCGCTGATTCTTGCTGCCGGAGGCATGGTCCTTCTCCTCCTATTGCCCGATCAGCGTCACGCTGACGTCGTCCACCTCGGCCTCGACCGCGGCTTCCGGCTCGTCGGGGCTCGAGCCCTTGCCGCTGCCCGGCGAGCCGCCGCTGTTGATCCGCACGACCTTGCCGCGGATCGTCACGCCGCTTTGATCGATGCGGACAAACCCGCCCGGGCCCTTGATCGTCAGGTCCTGGCCTGCCTCGATCACGACGGCCGTGCCTCCCTGGAGGTGGATCTCGTCGCTCACGCCGATCGCGTAGCTCTTGCCGACGAGCTCGTGCCGGTCGCCCTTCACCGTCAGGGATTGTTTGCCCTCGATGCGCTGGTTGCGCTTGCCGAACACGCGCAGGTGCGAGTCGCCCTCGACGCGCTCGCGCTTGTTCTGCTTGATGACGATGTCCTGGTCGCGACCGACGAAGACCTTGAGGAAGCCGAGCGTCTTGTCCTGCTCGTCGTTCTTGACGAGCTTCTGCCGATCCTGGCCGATC
The DNA here is from genome assembly GCF_029946465.1 of Polyangium sorediatum. Taxonomy (NCBI): domain Bacteria; kingdom Pseudomonadati; phylum Myxococcota; order Polyangiales; family Polyangiaceae; genus Polyangium; species Polyangium sorediatum. The sequence continues at coordinate 2,425 of NZ_JARZHI010000118.1, read as the reverse complement.
GTGATCGTCTCGTCGTTCTTCACGAGCCTTCGCCGGTTCTTCTGGGCCTGCTCGTAGACGAGCTCGCCGCCCTTCGAATCCTCGAACATGATCTCGTTGAAGCCTTCGGAGCCGGTCGACGTATCGCTCTTCCACGTGCTGCGCGTCTTGTGATCCGGCAGCTTGTACGGCACGGCCTGCTTCGCGTTGTAGACGCGGCCCACGATGATCGGCTGGTCCGGGTCGCCTTCGAGGAACCCGACCATCACCTCCTGCCCGATGCGCGGCAGCACGATCATGCCATAGCCGGTCCCGGCCCACCCCTGGCTCACGCGGATCCAGCAGGAGCTGTTGTCGTCGTAGTGGCCCTCGCGATCCCAGGGGAACTGGACGCGGACGCGGCCAAACTCGTCGGTGTGGATCTCCTGGCCCTTCGGCCCGACGACACGCGCGCTCTGCACGCCCTCGACCCGCGGCTTCGTCGTCCGTTGCGCCGGCCGGTAGGGCGCCTCCGTGAAGACCGCTTGCCCCGACATGCTCCACTCGCCCTCGGGCGTGCCTTCCACGGAAAACTCCGTCACGAGGAGCTTCGTCGACTCCGAGAGATCGCCGTGCGGGTGCCTGTCGATCGAGATGATCTGGCCGGGCCAGAGATCGATCGTGTTCGTGTCGAACGAGACCACGCGCCTGTCGGCCCGCGCGCCGCCGAGCATCCGCCCCGCGCGCCCCTTGCCGAAGCTTTGCTCGTGCCGCGCGACGCCTTTGTCATCCGCGACGGGCGTGTCGCCGCCCTTGCCGCCCTCGACCAGGAACCCGCCGGGTTCGTAATGGTACTGCTCGTATTTCGCCTCGGGCCCGGAGGCCTTGGGCGCCTCGCCGAAGAGCTCGAACGAGGGGTTGCGGAAGTCGTGGTCGCGGATCGTGTGCGCGCCGGGGCGCAGCCCGTAGGACAGGCGGACGGAGGAGACGAACTCCTTCTCGGCCTCCTGGTTCGGGTTGTCCACGTAGGGGAGGGCGCCGCCCGGGCGTGGGGCGTTGGATTCGAGCTTGTCCGAGAGCGTGAGGTTCGAGCCCTTCGCGTCGTCGTCCGGGAAGGTGTAGGCGATTCCGGCCTCTTCGAGCATGCGGCTGAAGAACGCGAAATCACTCTCGCCGTACTGGACGCGATATTCGAGCTTCGGGTACTTGCCCCGATCGATCTGCCAGATCCGCTCGACGCCCCAGTCACCGAGCAGCTCGTCGATGATGTCGGGGGCCGAGAGGTGCTGGAAGATGCGGTAGTTGCGGCGCTGCGTGAGCGTCCACAGGCCCGGGACGATGCGCAGCGAGTAGGTCGAGAGCTCGTGCGCCCCCGACCCTGGCTGCACGGCCTGCACTTGCTCGATCGAGCTCACGATGCCGGTCCAGAGCCGCGCCCCGCCGAGCCGCGCGAAGAGATACCCGCTCACCACCCGGAGGGAGGCGGGTTGCCCGATGATCGCTTCGAGATCGATGCTCGGGCTCTCGGAGCGCGCCCACACGGAGACCGTGAACAGGCCCGAGACGGACTCGTGGACCGAGAAGCGCCGGACCGAGAGGGAGCTTTCCCCGCAAGCAAATGACAGCTCCAAGATAGCCATGCGCGCGACACCTCGGCGGCGAGGTTACCAAGGCTCAGATTTGCCTGTAAAGCAGGATCGTGCGCGTTTGCGCGCGACAAAGCGAGCCTGCGCGGCGAGGCGGCTGTCAGGTTTGTGTACATGTTGCTGCTCAAACCAACCTGGAAGTCGACTTCGTCGTCGCGTCCTCGCGGGGCCGACAAGGAGCAGGTTGTGGGCGCGCGAGGGGAAGCGAACGTTCGAGGGGGCGCCGGCGAACGTGACGCGAGGGTGTTCGAACGTTTGAACGGGCGCGCGTCACGGTGACGCGGGGGTGCTCGAACGTTTGGAGACCCGGGGGAGACGGTGACGCGAGGGTGTTCGAAGGCTCGAACGGGCGCGCGTCACGGTGACGCGTGGGGGATCGAACGTTTGGAGACCCGGAGGAGACGGTGACGCGCGGGTGTTCGAAGGCTCGAATGGGCGCGCGTCACGGTGACGCGAGGGGGTTTTGACGTTCGGAGACGCGCAGACCGCCGCGGACGCGGGAGCCGCCTTCTATGGAGAGGCCGTGGTCTCGCGGGTTCGCGTGGTCAGCGTCGCATCCGGCGACGGCCGCGCGCGAGGGCGAGGAGGAGTCCGGCCATGGGAAGGGCGACGGATTCCATTCCCGTGGAGGTGGAATCCCCTGCCGCCGAGCACGTGCAACCGCCCTCTTGGGTGGGGCCCGGCGTCGAAGGCCGACCCCCACTGCCGCCGGCGCCGCCCGTGCCGCCACCGCCTGCGCCGCCGCTTCCGCCTGCGCCGCCGCTTCCGCCTGCGCCGCCGCTTCCGCCTGCGCCGCCGCTTCCGCCCGCGCCGCCGCTGCC
>NZ_JARZHI010000117.1:0-20331 GCF_029946465.1 Polyangium sorediatum | reverse complement strand
CAATGGCGGCGCGGGCGGAGCCGGCGGCGCGGGCGGCAATGGCGGCAATGGCGGCGCCGGCGGCATGGGCGCGGGCGGCGCAGGCGGCGCAGGCGGCGCGGGTGGTGCAGGTGGTGCAGGCGGCGCGTCGTCCTCGTCCTCGTCCTCGACCGGATCGGGCTCGGGCGGCTTTGGCGGCGATCTCGTGACGGAGGAGGGGAGCTGCGGCTGCCGTCAGGTCGGCGGGGGCTCGCATGGCGCGTGGTGGGTGCTCGCGCTTTTGCTCCTCCCCTTGCGCCGAAAGAAAGGGTGAACCTGGCGCGCTGCACGATCCGACCTTCACCTCGGCCGCCGAGGTGACCCTCGAGCGGCGATGGCTCCCTCGCCTCGGCCGCCGAGGCGACCCTCCCGCCACGATCGGGGCGTGGGAGCCGTGGCGCTGCCCCGGACCCCGCGGGGGCTGTTCGCCCAAAGGCCCGAACCAGGGCCAGCCCTGGACCTCTGGGCATCGACTGCGCGAAGCGCAGTCGATGCGGGGAAATTGTTTGTAGCTGTCCGCCCCCCTTTGCAGGGCCAGCCCTGGACCTTTCGTGGAAGAACTGCGCTCCGCGCAGTTCTTCCAAGGGCCGATGGCAAGACCACGGACGCGCGTCTCTCCTGGCAACGGGGCGTTGCCAGCGGAGCCGTCAGCGCCGCGGCCTTGGCCTTGGGCGAAATCGTCGCAGGTCTTGCCACCGGCTGTTCGATGAACTGCGCACCGCGCAGTTCATCGCCACGAGTCCAGCGCTTGCGCTGGTCCAGGTCCAGGGGCGGATAGCCCCGGTGGGGTCTGGGGCAAAGCCCCAGCGAAGCGGCTTCGAGATGAGACCCATGCTCAGTGCCTGACGCCTTCCACCACGTGTCATCTGCCAGAACTCCGCCCATGGCTCCCGGGCGGACGTCTCACGTGTGACCTATGCGTCCAGGCCGTGGCACCGGAGGAAGCGGGCGCCGCTCCCGCAAGGACAGGAATGCTCCGGTGGAACGGCGGTATCACCGGGGGAGGAGCATCGGTCGTGGACACACGCAGGCGAGCGTCCCATGTCATTCGTGGGTGCGATCGGCAGAGCGGGGCCGGCTCCTACGAGCTTGGCCTCGAAGCTCGGAGGGCCGATCGTGCAAGGAGGACGCGATGCTGAAAAAAACACGGTTCCTTGCGCTGGGGTTCGTTGCTTTCCTCGCGGTTTCGAAAGATGCCTCGGCCGAGTGCATCCAGACGGTGGAAATCCGCAATGCAACGGAGGACCGCCGGGACTTCTCCCTTGCGTGCGGGACACGCTCCTCTTCCAACTTCTCGCTCGAGCCCGACGAGACCCACACTTACACTTGCAAGTGGAGCCATTCGTGCGGCGGTGACACGGGCATCTTCATCTCGTTCGCACCCTCGTCGCGCCCGGGTGTCCAAAGAAAGCACTACCAATTGTACGACCAAATGACGTACAATTTCGGGAAGATTGGGAACGACGTCGACTTGTTTCCGATGGTGTGGAGCCGGTAAAGGCGGCGATTTCAACGGCGCCCGTCATTGTGGATGCGCGTCGAGGGGCTCGGATTTCGTCGGCAGAGACCTCCCGGTGGCCGCTCTCTGCCCCAGATGGAGGGGGGGACGGCGGGCGCGGCTCGATGCGCGCTCGAAGACGACGGCTCCGAGGAGGAGAACATGAGGAAGCTCTGCTCGTATTCGGCGATCCTCGCGCTGGGCGCGGTGATGGTCGGCATTCTGCCGGCGAGCGCGCAGGCGCGCGAAATCGTCTTGCTCGACGCCGACAATGGCAAATCGGTGACCCTTCAGCAGGGGGATGAGCTGATCTTGCGCCTGGAATCGAACCCCTCCACGGGGACCTCGTGGCACATGGTCCTCTCGCCGACCTCCCTCCTGAGGCTCTCCGAGCACCAGTACATCCCGGGTCGTTGTTCGGGGGGCACCGTGGGTTGTCCGGGCATCGAGGAATTCCACTTCGTTCCCGCGGTCTCGGCGAGCTTCGAGATGGGCGAGTGGATGCGGATGCTCTATCTGAGGCCCTTCGAGCCCGGGATCGAGGGAGCCAAGCTCTGGCAGGTCGATGTCACCCTGAGGCACTGACATCCTCCCCGCTCGTCACAGGCGCCCATGGGTCCGCCGTACAGATGCCGGCGAGCGTCCCATGCCGCCGAGGTAGGCGCATCGAAACGTCGGGAGCGGAGGCGGGAGCGGCCCGTTGCGGTAGACCCGGGGCGTGACCCTATGCGTCCAGGCCGTGGCACCGCAGGAAGGGGGCGCCGCTCCCGCAAGGACAGGAATGCTCCGGTGGAACGGCATCGGGGGAGGGGCGAATCGGCATGGAATGTTCATGAGGCAACCTCGGGCCCCCTCGATCTCCCAAGGCACGCTGCACATTCGCCATCTCTGCGAGCGTCGCGCGCTCCGCGGTGCTGTCGCCTGCGTCGCGAAAGATTTGTAGCAATCGTTCGAAGCACAGGAGGGCACGATCCTGATCCCGTGAGGCGACACAGATCGTGACCATCATCTTGAGCGCGCCGACCTCCGTGGGTGTGTTCCCCGCGGAGCGAAGGATCGGAAGAGCCTGCTCGAGGTCGGCGATGGCTGCCGCCGGGTTGTCCAAGCCAGAATGAGCGGCGCTCATGTCGACGAGGGTGATGGCCTCCTCCGCGCGGTTGCCCAGGGCGCGGTGAATGGCGAGGGCTTGTTCGAAGCAAGTGCGTGCGCGGGCCGGCTCGCTCATCAGCAGGTAGGCCAAGGCGGTGCTGTGGAGCGTCGATGCCTCGCCCGCGCGGCGAGCGACCCGCAGGGCCTCTTCGGAAATCGAAGCCGCGACCGCCTTGTCGCACGCGTCTCCAAGGCGCGCGCACACGTCTCCAAGGCGCGCGCACACGTCTCCAAGGCGCGCGTACACGTCTCCAAGGCGCGCGCACACGTCTCCAAGGCGCGCGCACGCGTCTCCAAGGCGCGCGGGCGCGTCTCCAAGGCGCGCGGGCGCGTCTCCAAGGCGCGCGGGCGCGCCTTCCTCTCGTGCCCACACGTCTCCACGTCGCGGGCGCGAGCCTTCCTGACATTCTCAAACGATCTCCACGTCGTGCGCGCGCGCCTCAGCTTCGCTCGCGCGCGCCTTCCGCTTCCGCTCGCGCCTTCCGCTTCCGCTCGCGCCTTCCGCTTCCGCTCGCGCTCCCGCTTCCGCTCGCGCTCCCGCTTCCGCTCGCGCTCCCGCTCGCGCTCCCGCTTCCGCCCCCGCTTCTGATCAGCGCGTCGGTCGTGGACACACGCCCGCTGGGGATGCAGCCGCGGTGACGGTGCTCGTACGCGCGGGCAAATGGGCGGGTTGCTCACCCTCAGCGCCGTGCATGCCGTCAACCCCTCGTTCCAGCGAGTCGGAGGCTCGCGCCCCCGCTCTGAAAACAGCTCACCAGACGTCTGCATGGTTGCGTTGTCGCAGCGCGACGCGCGCAATCAGGAGCGCGGGCCGGACGGCGCCTCCCTTGGCCGCGCGCTCGAGCAGCGACGATACCGGCCCGTCGTTGCCGGGCTTTGCCGCCACGGCCGCGATCTCGTCGCGCGTCACCGCCGCGCCGAGATCGGTGCCGAGGACGACGGTGTCCCCCGGCTCCAGCGGCATTTGCGCTTCGCCCGGCTCGAGCGCGAGGCCGTCTCGAACCACGATTGCCATGGCGGTCCCGCGCCGCCGCACGAGCAGCTCTGCGGCTCCGATTTGCGCCGTCACCATGGCCACCTCGGGCGGCTCCGGGAGGGCGGTGGGCGCCCCGCGGTCCGCATTGCATGCAGCGCTCTTGAGCTCGTCCAGCGCTGCTTGCACGCGCTCGGATGCTCGCTCGGCATCGTCGCCGCCGTCGAGGATGGCGAGCAGCGCGCCAGGAACCATCTCCCACTTGGCGCTGAAGGTGTCGGACGTCGGCCTCGGCGACGGCTGCCAGCCTTTGATTTTATAAAGCCGCGCGTATGCATGGCCGCTCAGGTTGGTCGCGTGGGGGCCTTGGGGCGCCCGCACCATGCGGCCTTGGATCTCCCAATCGCCCCCTCGAGGCATGGCGAGCACGCTGCTTTGGAGCTTCGCTTTCTCGCCCGCTGCTGCGATCCCTTGCACCTCCAGGTACGGCACGGGCGGGCCAGCGATGGGCTCGACGATGTCGCTGATCTCTTCGTCGTCGCGCAGGATGCCCAGCTCCACCAGCGCGCGAACCTGCTCGGGCGTGACGAGCAGATAGAGCGTTTCCAGGGAAGCCAACAGGAACCTGGGATCCCCCTCGACGCGCACGAAGCAGCGTGGATCGTCGACCTTCCGCAGGGCATAACTCGCCACGGCAGCGAGATCTTCGGTCGACTTGCAAAGCACGTCCACCGAGGCATGTGCAGAGGGGGGAAAGGACACGCGCACCTTGCGGCCGGCTCGGCGATTCGTGGCGTCCGTGAGCACGATCTTGGGGGGCGCGTCTCCCGCCAGCATCGAGGTGAGGTCGGCCAGCGAGACGCTGGAAGTGAGCGCTCCCTCCGCTGGCCCAGCCTTCGCGAGGTGGAGGTAGAATACATGATCCAGCCAGCGATCCGTGAGATTTCGAGGGTCGTCCTCATTGCCGAACGGGTCGTTTTCCCGCTCGTGCTTGGCGGCTTCCTCGACCTCGGGCAGCAGGACGCGGAGCGCCTCCACCGTGAGCCCTCGGAGCAGACCGACCTCATGCATCTTCGCGAGGTGTTCGACCTGCAACGGCTCCGATGTTTGCTTTTTGGATGTTTGCGCTTTCCTGGGTCGACGACGGTTCACGCGAGGTCGCGTATCACGAATGGACATGCTCCATCAACCCGTGGCGCTACGATGCCGCTCCATTCGCCGCCGGCAAGTGGATGACGTCGGGCGGGGGGCCTGGCACGAGCATCACCGGCGCGCGCAGCACCCAGGACGCTGATCCAGTGGCACGCAATGGGACCAAGGTCCCATTGCGAACGGTGCCTGGCCCCCTAGGGTCCTGCGCCTGAAGGTATTGATTTCGTCGTCGATATGCAGGCCGGCGACGGGGCCTGGTACGTCCCATCGCCTGCTCCGCCCTTGGCATGCCCCTGCCATTGCACACCCTGGAGGAACTGGAGCGGGCGCAGTCCCCGGACGGTTCCTTCTTCGAGATGCCGCTGGTGACGGGGATGGTCCATCTGGCCCTGAACCGCGCGGCCCCCGGGCACCGGATGACGCCCAACGACGGCCAGGTCGTACGCGCCGGCCTCGCCGCGGTCGGTCTCGCCGACCTGTTCCACGTCCTCGTCGCCCGCGAGCACATCGCCCGCCTCAAGCCCGCCCCCGACGCCTTCCTGCTGGCCGCCGCGCAACTCGCCGTGGCTCCCCACAGATGCCTGGCGTTCGAGAACACCGACGAAGGGGTCCGCGCGGCCCGCGCCGCCGGCATGCCCGTCATCGACGTTCGTCCCAGCGACTGGACCGTACAAGGCCCCCCGGACGGTCGGCAGCAGAGCTGAACCAGGGCAGAGCCGGGCACAGTCTGCGCTTCGTCGTGCGCGTCTCCTTCCCGCTGCGAGCTGCCGGCGCCGAAGTCGCATAGGACCTTGGTCCAATATCGGACGTGGCTCCGAGAGAGGTACATGGGGCGACACCAAACGTCGCGGCCCTCCGATGTCCTGCCGCGGCGGAGAAATCCCACCCACGCCATCTTCACAAGGAGAGACGAGCAGATGACCACCCTCGCCACGTCCGATGTCCACGCCGCGCTCGGTCGCGCAGCAGAGCAGCTCCTCCAGGCCGCGGGTCCCGACGGCATCGTCAGCCGCAAGGACGTCCGCGCCAAGCTGCTCTCGCTGGAGGGCACCGAGCGGGATCTCGTCGACATGCTTTATCGCTTCATCGACCGCCGCGACGCCGCGCGCTCGGCCCGGATGACCAAGTCCGACATCGACGCCGCGCTCGTGCACATCCGGACCGAGCTCGTCGATCGCCACGACCTCGACAACAATGGCCTCTCCGAGGACGAGGTCGCGCGCATGTCCGATCTCGGCAAGCTCGCCGTCGCCCTCGCGCGCACGCTCAAAGCAGCGACCGCGCCCACGGGCGAGGCGCTCGCGCAGAAGATCGGAGAGCTCGCGAAGGGGCTCTTTTTCGATGGCTACTACGGCACGGAGGGCGGGGCGCCCGTTGCGTCCTTCCACGCCGCCGCGAAGCTCGACCAGCTCAGCCCCGACGCCTTCCGCGCGACGCTCGGGCTCACGGACCGCCCAGAGCACGAGATCAGGCGGTTCCAGCCCGCAGACCCGGCGCTCCAGGCATTCATCCATGTTCATTGGGACATGCCGGAAATGGAATCGGTGGAGGAGCTCGTGCGGTTCATGAAGGCCAACCTGCGCGAGATCACGGCGGCGATCCTCGGCCGCGACGATCCGGAGTTCGGCGCGGAGCACCCGCTTTATCTCGTGGGCCTCGACGCCGCCGGAAACCTCGTGGGTCTGAAGACGGCCGTCATCTGGACCTGATCCTCGCGCAGAAGGGAGCGTGCGGCGTCTGCGGGGCGCGGATCGAGCGGGTTGTCGCGTCAGCCGCCTCCGCGCGCGCCGGGACCCGTCTTCCGCCTCCGCCCATTGACGCCTCGCCCCGCGAGTGGTCTCTTCTCCCGCCCGCCATGCCCATTCTCCTGCCGCGCCCGCTCCTCCTCGTCCTCGCCGCGTCCCTCTTCGCCTGCGCCAGCCAAACGCCCCCGCCGCATCCGCCCGGCGCGCCTCTCGCCGCGGCCGCGCCTGCCAAGGGGTACGACGCCCGCGGGCAGGCCAAGCCCTGCGAGCCTCCGCCGGCCGAGTGCCCCGCCGTCTCGCCCGATCGTGAGCTCGCCGATCGTTGCTCGCTCGGCGGCTTCCGCATGATCCAGTGCGGCTGCGAGATGCTCTGCGGCGGCAATCCGGGCAGCGGCGAGAAACAAGCCTACGACGCCGAGGGCCACGGCAAGGCCTGCGCCCCCGCGAAGGACGATTGCACGCCCGAGCCCGCCCGCGCCGCCTTCCAGGACGCTTGCTCCGAGAAGGGGCACAAGCTCCAGGTCTGCGGCTGTGAATGGCTTTGCTCGGGAAACCCCGCCCCATGAGTCGCCCATGACGCCCCCGCCCATCCCCCCGTTTTCCCCGTACGAAAAGATCGCCGAGAGCCTCGCGGCCGCCCTGGGCGATGACGAGGCGGCCCACCGCGCGGCGAGCCGGGCCGAGTGGATCGTCACCGAGAAGATCCACGGCGCGAACTTCTGCTTCGTCACGGAGGGCGACGAGGTGCGGTGCGCCAAACGAAAGGGGCTCCTGGCGGACGACGAGGACTTTTTTGGTCACCGCGGCGTCCTGCGCCGATACGCGGGCGGCGTGCGGGACGTGCTCGCCCGGGTCAAAACCCGCGCGCCGAAGGCCACGAGCGTCTTCGTGTATGGAGAGCTCTTCGGCGGCGGTTATCCGCACCCCGACGTCCCGCCCGTCGCCGGGGTGCAGCCCGTGCAAACCGGCTGCTGGTATGCCCCGGGGATCGAGTTCTGCGCGTTCGACGTGGGGTTCGTGCAGGAAGGGGGTTCGGAGCGCGTGTACCTCGATCAAGACGAGGCCCGCGAGGCGTGCGAGGAGGCCGGCATTCCCTTCGCGCGGCCGCTCTTCCGCGGCCGGTACGAGGACGCGTTTGCCTACCCGATCGGATTCGAGACGACGATCCCCGCGCGGCTCGGCCTGCCTTCGCTCGGGCCCTCAAACAAGGCCGAAGGCGTGGTCCTGAAGCCCGCCCGCGCGCTCGTCGTGCCGAGGCGCGCGGGCGGGGCGCGGCCCGTCGTGAAACGCAAGATTGCGGAGTTCGCCGAGGACGAGCGTTTTCACGAGGCCGAGAAATGGTCCGGCCCGCGCGCGCCCGCCGCCTCGGCGCTCGATTGGCTCGTGCACGAGGCCTCGTCCCTGGTGAACGAGAATCGCCTGAACGCCGCCGTCTCCAAGGTCGGACCGACGCGGCCCGGGGACACGGCGCGGCTCGGCGAGGTGCTCGCCCTCGTCCGCGAGGACCTCGACGTCGAGCTCCACGCGCGCCATGGCGACGCCCTGCGCGCCCTCTCGCCGGCCGAAGCCCGCGCGCTCGCCGCCCACCTCGACAGCGAAGCCCGCGCCCTTTTGGAGCTCTACCTCGGCGCCGCGCCGCCCTGATCGACCGGAATCCCGAGCCGCTCCGCGACCTTCTGCCGCCACGCTTCGAGCGGCGAATCCGCCGCCGGGATCGGCTTCTCCGCGAGCTTGCGCACGGACAGGCCGACCTGATCTTTCGCCTCCGGATCGGCGCCGCGATCGAGCAGCTTGTGCACCTCGTCGTACCGATTGAGATACGCGAGCCGCAGCGCGGGCGTCTGCTCCATCTTGTTTTTCACGTCCACGGGGACGCCCCGATCGAACAGGACCCCGAGGTGTTGCCATTGCCCGACGTTGAGGGCCTGGTGGGCGAGGGGAACGCCCTTGTCGTTCTCGAGGTTCGGATTGCCGCCGCTCTCGAGCAGGAGGCCGAGGAAGCGCGGATCGGGGCTCGTCGCGGCCAGGAGCATCGGCGAGGTGCCGATCGGCGTGAGCACGTTCGGCTTCGCGCCGGCCGCGAGCAAGGCGCGCACGGCGAGCTCGTTCTTCGCGACGATCTCGTACATGAGCAGGTTCACGCCCGAAGGCGCGACCTCGTCGAGATCCGCGCCGCGATCGACGAGCGCGCGCAGCGTCGCCACGTCGCCACGCTCGGCGGCCGCGGCGGCCTCGCGCAGCCGCTCGCTCGGGAACACCTCGTTCGCGGGCGGGAGGGGCGGCCTCTCACCGACGAGCCCCGCGAGACCTGCGGCGAATCGCTTGACGTCCTTCACATCATCCCCTGGATGGTCGCGATGTCCTGGCTCTTCTGTTGCTCGATGCCCGCTTCGTGGGTGCTGTGCCGCTCGGTCCGCTCGCCGAAGATGGCGAGCTCCTGCTCCGCCTCCGCCCGCGCCCACTCGCCGGTGCGCTTGCCCATGCCGAACGGATTGAGCCACCCCGTCCAGTGATCCGGCTGCTGGAACGTCGGCTCGGGCGGCCACCCGCGCGCCGTGAAGCTGCCGTCCGGATTCTGGTTCACCGCGTTCAAGTCGTACCGGTTGCCGATCGCGTCCGGCATCATCCCGGCGATGGGCGACTGCTCCTGCGCCCAGGTCAGGATCTCGCCGTCGACCCGGTACGCGTCGACGAGGTCGTTCGCCTGAGAAGCATCGAGGCCGTAACGATCGTACGTGTTGTTGTGGATGCCCGAGGCGTTGAAGGTGTTCGCGGGCAGGCCCGAGGCGAGGGAGCCGGCCGAGGCGAGGCCGCCGCCGAGGGAGTGCCCGGCGATGCTCGCGTTGTCGCCGTAGACCGCAGCGACCTGCCGCGAGAGCTCGACGGCCTGCGTGTACTGCGCGCCTTCGAGGCCCGCGCCCTGCGAGAGGTTGCCCCAGAGCCAGTCGTTGCCGTCCCACTGCTTCCAGGTCTCGAACTCCGTGCCGCGCATGATCAGCCGGTAGCTGCCATCGATGTCGGAGCGGTAGAGGTCGGAGTAAAACCCAGTGCTGTCGTCGTGGAAGGTGGCGTTGCGTAGCTCCGGCGGGAGGTCGTTCGGGCCGAGGCGCGTCCAGCCCTCGGGCGCGCCGCTCGTGCGGTAGACGTCGTTCACGAGGCGCGCGTCCTCGACGGCGTGGTTGTTCCGAGCAAGGCGCTCGGCCGCGTTCGAGAGGCGGTCCCTCTCGGCGCCGTTCGGCATGGAGGCCGCGCGCTGGCGAGCCGCGTCGATGAGGCGCAAGCGCTCCATGAGGCGCATGCGTTTGTCCGCCGCGGTCATCTTGCCGATGATCACGGTGGGGCACCCCTCGTCGATGAGCCCGCCATGGGCCGTCCCATCACCAAAGCGCGCCGCCATCTTGCCTTCGAGGAGCACCGTGGGCTCGCCGATGCCGATGATGTCGGGCGGCGAGCCCGTGCACTCGAGCAAGTCGGTCACGCGAGCAGCAGGCTCGCCGCCGACGAGGATGGTCGGCGCGCAAGCAGGCAAGATGTCCTTGCCGACATGCTGCAAACAGAGGTGATGATCGCCTTTGCGTGCTGCGATGGGGTCGCTCATCCGGGGCCTCGGGGTCGATCGGGCGCGGCCATGATCACCCGGGAGGCGAGGCGATGGGAAGCGCGAAATGGCAAGGCGTGCGCTTCTTTGCCGCAGCATACCTCGCCTCCTCGCCGCATCCGCGCTAGCTTCGCGGGAGGATGTGGTCCGGGCTCGATCGACCCCTCATCTTGCGGTCGTTGGCGCTGCTCGTCGGGGGCGCCGTGCTCGGCCTCGGCATCAACGCCGCGCGGCCCGCAGGCGTCGCCCTCACCGGCTTCGAACCGCCCACCGCGTGCACCGCAGCCGCGGCCGAAGAGGCGCCCGTGATCGAGATGACCCCGCGCGAGGCTTCGAGCCTGTGCGGCCAAGCGGGCACGCTCTTCGCCGACACCCGCACAGCCGAGAGCTTCGAGGCCGGGCACGTGGCCGACGCAATCCACCTGCCGTGCGACATGACCGCGAGCGGCGCCGAGGTGGCGATGAAGGAGCTCGGCCACGCGCACACAATCGTGGTCTACGGCGCGTCGACCGAAGAAGCCGCCGAGGTGGCCGAGACGCTACGTCGCCGCGGGCTGAAGATGGACGTGCGCGTGCTCCGCGGCGGCTTTTCCGCATGGGAGCAGGAGGGCCTGGCGTGCGCCTCGGGCCCATGCCCCGGTTGCGCCATCACCCACAAACAGGAGCCGAGCCCGTGAAAAAGACCGCGCTTCTTTGGCTCTTGCGTCTCGGCCTCGGCGGCATGTTCCTCGCGGCCGGCGCGCTCAAGTGGAGCGACCCGACGTCCTTCGCGCTGGAGATCCACAACTACCAGCTCCTGCCCGATCTCGCCCCGCTGCTCGCCGCGACGCTACCCGCCGTAGAAATCGTCCTCGGCCTCGCGATCCTCGTAGGCCCGCGTCCCTGGGTCCGCGCCAGCGCGCTCGCCTCCACGCTCGTGCTCGGCGTGTTCACGGTGGCCGTGGCATCCGTGGTCGCGCGTGGCGTGAACATCACGTGTGGCTGCTTCGGCGAGGGATCAGGGCCCGTGACGATGTGGACCGTGCTGCGCGACGTGGTGCTCGTCGCAGCGGGGGTGCTGCTGTTTCGGCTTGCCTCGCCGCCGCCGGCGTCGGCTGTTCCTGCGGGCTGAGGGCGTCGCGCCGGGGCGCTGCCCCGGACCCCGCGGGGGCTGTCCGCCCCTCGACCCGGACCAGGCACGGCCTGGACCGAAGGTGGAAGAACTGCGCGGTGCGCAGTTCTTCCAACGGGCCCGTGGCAAGACCGCGGAGGTGGGTTTCAAGCCGGCGACGCGTACGCTGCCGGTTGAACCTGCAGCGCTGCGGCCTCCGCTGGCAGGATCGTCGCTGGTCTTGACCCTGGCTGTTCGATGAACTGCGCACCGCGCAGTTCATCGACCTGGGTCCAGCGCCTCGCTGGTCCGGGTCCCGGGGCGGACAGCCCCGGGTGGGGCCTGGGGCAAAGCCCCAGCGCGACGCCTTCAGAGCTTCAACAGCTTGAACGCGTGCGTCCACTGGTTGCGCTGGAACCCCGGCGCGCACCAGAGCTGACAGAGGGGCTCGATCGCGCGGGCGCCGGCGGCTTTGCCGATGTCTTCGCTGTCCCAGCCGAAGGTGTCGAGGATCCGGCGTACTTCGGCTTTGGCTTCTTCGCTGTTGCCTGCGATGAACATCGTGGGCCGGCCGCCTGGGAAGTTTGGGCGGAACATGAGGCCGGAGCCTACGCTGCTGAATGCCTTCACGAAGTGCGCGTCGGGCGCTGTGGCTTGGAGACGCTCCATCAGGGAGTCGTTCGGGCCTGTGAAGAATTGCAGCACGCCGTCGACGGGCGGCGCGTCTGCGATGGGGTTCGTCGCGTCGATCACGGTCTTGCCTGCGAGTGCTTCGAGACCGGCGAGCTTCACGGCGTCCACCGCCACCGTGCCCTTCACGGCGAGGACGACGATCTGTCCGAAGGCTGCTGTCTCTGCGAACGTCCCTGCTTTGGCTTCGGCGTGATCCGACCAGCCGGCCACCTTGCTCGCCTCGCGGCTCCCGAGCATCACGGCGTGACCTGTCTCTAGAAAGCCTTTGCCGAGCTTCTTTGCGACGTCACCCGACCCCAGAATGCCGATCTTCATCGTCGTGCCTCCTCGTCCCCAAGCGCCTCTCGAAATTCGACCGGCATCTACGGAAGCTGGGAGACACCACGCTTGTCAAGCGCCATCGCTGGAGGAGACGGCGGGCAAAAAGCCAATCGTGTTCCGCCCGGCCTCGTCTTTTCCGATGGCCTCGACGTAGCGCTTCCAGTCGGCTTCTCCGGGGCGGATGATCTGGCTGCCGTCTTCGCGGGGGTAGGGATCGAAGATGAAGAGCCCGCGCGTGTCGCGGCCGACGAGGATCCAGTGGTCGCCTTCGTCGCCGAATATCGAGATCTTCGCGGGCCAGCATTCGCCTTTGCGGTCGAGCGTGCGCGCGACGTCGTCGTCGTTCTGCTGTCGCGGCGGCGAGAAGCCTGCGCGTTGCATCAGGTGGAGCAGCTTGCGGTACTCCATTCCGCCGTCCATGCCGCGGTAGCGCCGGTAGAGGAGGATCGCGTAATCTGCGAGCGCGCCGTAGGTCGCGCCTGGGCCTCCGCCTGCGATGCCCTGCGCGAGCCGCGTGAGCTCGTTGCGCTTCTCGTCGTCGAGCTCGTCTGCGATCTGCTCGGCGAGCGCGACGAGCCCGGCGTAGCCTGCGGTCGCGAGCATCGCGCCCACGAGCGAGACGGCGCCGCATGCGTGTGCGCTTGCCGAGGGGCTCGAACCGTTCAGTTGGGTGAGCTTGTCGAGCGCTTCCATCGCGTCCCGCGGGAGCTGCTCCTCGTCCGCGACGACGGGCCAGTCCACGTGGTGGATGCCGGAGGAAAACTCGTTCGAGCCGGAGGACGGGGGCATGACACGAGGATACTACGACCCGCCTCTGCCGTGCCCCGATCTCTTCATGCGCCGCGGGTGAAATGATCCGCGATGACGCTGGCGACGCACGCCGTGAGCTTCTTGCCACAACGGATGTGCAAGAACTCGTTCGGGCCGTGTGCGTTCGACTGCGGGCCGAGCACGCCCGTGATGAGGTACTGGGCCTCGGGGAACTTCTCGCCGAGCATGGCCATGAACGGGATGGTCCCGCCCTCGCCGAAGGCCATCGCGGGCTGGCCGAAGAATGCTTGGCTCGCGCGCTGCATCGCCTCGTCGAGCCATGGCGCGAGCGGCGGCGCGTCCCAGCCCTCCGAGGGCTCCGAGAGCGTGAACGTCACGTCGGCCCCGTAGGGCGGATTTGCTTCGAGGGCGCGCTTCAGCGCCTCGGCTGCGCGCCGCGGGTTCACGCGCGGCGGGATCCGCATCGAGAGTTTGACCTTCGTGAAGGGCCTGAGCACGTTGCCTGCGCTCGCGATCGGCGGGATCCCGTCCACGCCCGTGACGCTGAGCGCCGGGCGCCACGTCCGGTTCAGCAGGAGCTGCTTGTTGTCGTCGGCCATCGGACGCGCGCCTGCGGCCCACGGCATCTCCGTGTAGACCGCGTCGCCGAGCACCGCGGCTGCGGCCTCGGCCTGGGCGATGCGCTGCTCGGGGACGACCGCGAAGAGCTCGTCGAGCAGGATTCGCCCGGTGCCCTCGTCCTCGACCCGTGAGAGGAGCTGGCGGAGGATGCGGAAGCTCGACGCCGCGACGCCGCTCGCCGATCCCGAGTGCACGCCCTCGCGCAGGATGCGGACGTCGAGCGTGCCTTGCACGAGGCCCCGCAGCGAGGTCGTGGTCCAGAGCTGATCGTAGTTGCCGCAGCCGGAGTCGAGGCAAACGACCAGGCTCGGCTTGCCGATGCGGGGGGCGAGCGCGTCGATGTACGCGGGCAGGTCGAAGCTGCCGCTCTCCTCGCACGCCTCGATCAGGACGACGCAGCGCGCATGCGGGAGGCCTTGCTCGGCGAGCAGGCGGAGGGCCGCGATGGAGGCGAAGGCCGAGTACCCGTCGTCCGCGCCGCCGCGGCCGTAGAGCTTGTCGCCCTCGCGCACGGGCTCCCAGGGGCCTTTGCCCTCGGCCCAGCCGGTCATCTCGGGCTGCTTGTCGAGGTGCCCGTAGAGCAGGACGGTGTCGTCGCCCTTGCCGGGGATCTCCATGAAGATGACGGGCGTGCGGCCTTCGAGGCGCACGACCTCGACATGGAGGCCCGGGACGGGCTGCGCGCGGCACCACTGCTCGATGAGGGCGACGGCCCGCTCCATGTGACCGTTCTCGCGCCAGGCACGGTCGAACGAGGGGGATTTGCAGGGGATGCGGATGTAGTCGGTGAGGGCAGGGAGGATGTCCTGCTCCCAGATGCGCTCGGAGAAGGCTTCGGCGTGGGACTTGTCGAGCTTGGTGGTCATGCGGGGTCGTTCCTTGGGCGGGACCTTAACGCCGAAGGGGGGGCCAGGTGAAGGGGAAGGGGGGCGAGGGAGGAGCGGGGTGCTCCGGCCGCGCTCAGAGCCCGGTCTCGGCCTGGATGCGCCCGCTCTTCACGGCGTCCACCAGCGCTTGGTGGTCGCGCTCCGTCTGATCGGCGTAGGCGATCGCGAATGCGCCGATGGCCTCGTCGAACGTGTCCCCTTTCCCGAGGTAGGCCGCGATGGCGATCCGATCGCCCGAGCGCGCGTGCGCGCGTGCGAGGGTCCAGCCGCAAAGACTGCCGTACGTCGTCAAGGTGACCCGATCCAGCGCGGCGACGTCCACCGAGAACTTCCAGTCGCGGAGCTGGCGCACGTAGAAATCGCGCTCGATCCCGCCTGCGCCCTTCACCCGCTGCCAGCCGAGGAAGATGTCGCTCGCGGCTTGCATCAGCCGCTCGCCCGCCACCACGCGCTGGCCGCTGTTGGGGTACTCGCTCTTGCCGAGGAACGGCTCGAGGACCGAGGCGTGCGCCTCTTTCGCCTGCAGGAAGAGCGGATCCTCGTCGTCACGGCCGAGAAGCAGGAGGATCCAGGCGCGCGTGCCCACGCTCCCGACCCCGACGACCTTGTGGGCCATGTCCACGAAGTCGTACCCCTCCAGCAGGTGCCGCCGATCGGCCTGGAGCGTGGCCCGGTAGCCGTGCAGGAGCGCGCGCACCTGCTCTTCGAGCTGCTCGCGGGCCACGCCCTTCATGAACTCGTCCATCGGGATGATCAGGGGAGGATCGCTGAGGATTCGCCGACGACCGTCGACCTCGTGGGTCAGCTTCTCGTAGGCCTGAAGGCTGTCCTTCGTCCGGGCCTTCGCGACGTTGTGCTCGGTGACCTTCAGGCGCTTGGCACCCACCCGCGCGCCGAATTGCTCGAAGACCCGTTCGATGTCGAGGCTCGTGTACCAGAGGTCGAGGTGGCCGAGCTTCGCGAAGCTCCGCATCGCCTCGCGATACTCGCGGACGGCCGTCTGGACGATGTCGGCGCGCGCCGACTTCGAGAAGCCGTGGTCACGCCCGCAAAGCTCGATGCTCGCGGCCAGCCGCTTCACGTCCCAGTCCCACGGCCCCGGGAGCGTCTCGTCGAAATCGTTGATGTCGAACATCATGCGCCGCTCGGGGGAGCCGAATACCCCGAAGTTCGAGAGGTGCGCGTCGCCGCAGAGCTGCACGGTCAGGCCCGAGCGCAGGGTGGTGGCCAGATCGGAGGCCATCACGTACGCAGCGCCCCGGTAGAACGTGAAGGGGGAGACCAGCATCCGGCCATAACGAAGGGGCACGAGCTCGGGCACGCGGCTCTTCGCCTGCTCCTCCAGCAGCGTGATGGGATCGGGCCGGTGGAGCGGCGCCTCCCAGGTCGCGTGGCTGGTCCGCGGAACCTTCTCGCGCTCCGCCTTGCCGCGCGCCGCGTGCCCCTCGGCGGAGAGGTGCGGCGTGGCCCTCGCTCCCGTGACCGCGGATGATCCTTCGGCTGTCTCCGTCATCTGTCCCTCCCTCGGCGAGTGCTGCTCAATCGCCCATCAGGTGTTGCAAATCGATCATCGCCTGCTGGCTCACCCGGAGGGCCCCTTCCTGCGAGCGGTCGAGGTCGGCGGTCAACATCATGAGGACCGAGAGGCCGATGACCAGCGTCGCGACCGCGGGGGACCGGGGCGTCTTGACCAGACCGGCGTGATATCCGACGGCCATCAGGTTCAGGACCGCGACCAGATAAAGCGCCGCCCAGATGGCCTCGGGCATGCCGCTCCGGACGGCCACCTTGACGCGCATCGCGTGGAGCTCGATCGTCTTGTTCAGCGATTCGATGAAGAGCTCCACGACGGACGAGGCGGGCTGCTCTCGTCCGGCGGCCTCCGCCTCCTTCCACAGCTCCCAGTGCAGCTCCACCGAGCGCTCCACTGCGTGCTCGGCGTTGCCGAGCTTCACCGCCTCCAGGCGCACCTCCACGTATTCACGCAGCAGTCTGCGGACCTTCACGCCGCGGTCGCCGGGGAGCAGGCCGGCGCGCAGGTAGGTCGTCTCGACGGCGTTGGCTTCGTCGACGACGATCTGTTTCCTGGCCTCGAAGCGGGACGCCGCGAAGCCAAACGTGAAGGCCAGGACGAGCGCCAGCAAGCCCATCGTGGTGGTGACCAGGGCGAGCACGTGCGTCCCTTGCTCCTGCTCGGGGCTGCGCAACCGGTACCGTCCCAGCCGATAACCGCCCTCGGCGGCGATCAGGAGGACCACGATGGTGACCCCCAAGAGCATCCAGAGCGGAAATCGATTCAGCAATGAAGCCACGAGCATGGGCGCACCTCGCCTCCATCACGGCGTTTGTCCGTCGCGAAAGGTTGTCGCGGCGCTGGCCGGCGTGGGCGGTCGGCGTGAGGCCGGCAGCCCGGCGGGCATTCCCTCCATGGTCGCGATCCCGGGGGTAGGTCAACCAAGCCATCGTCGATTCGTCAAGTTCGTCAGGCCCGGAGAATCGAGAGCCTTTCCCGCGTTCCGTGCGTACCGCCTCCGCTTCCGCCCCCGCTCCCTGCCTCGCCGCCGAGCACGAGCGCCAGCATCGGAATGAAAATTGCGCGGCCATCGCTTGCCTCCTCTTTCGCGCATCGCCACAACGCATGGGGAGTACGAATGGATCATGGTAGCAGCAGCGGACGTTGACAGCGGTATCCCGGCAGTCGGTCTTCTCCCTTGGGGCTCGCATTTTTGCCAGTTCTACGATTCTCAGCGGGATCTCGCCGACGCGCTCGTTCCGTATTTCCTCGCGGGGATCCGCGGGAACGCGCAATGTGTCTGGGTCACGGCCGATCCGCTCCGCGCCCACCAGGCGCGCGACCTGTTCAGGGCAGCCGTGCCCAACATCGAGGCGCTCGAGCGCAGCGGTCAGCTCGAGATCATCGATTATCAGGACTGGTATCTGAAGACCGGGGGGCTCAAAACCGAGACCCTCCATCAGATGTGGATCGAGCGGCAGGCCATCGCGCTCCAGAAGGGCTATTCGGGGCTGCGGGCGAGCGGGAACACGTCCTTTCTCGAGGTATGCGACTGGAAGAGCTTCGCCGACTACGAGGCGAGGCTGACCGGGGCGTTTCGGGGGCACCGGATCGTCGGCCTCTGCGCCTACTCCCTCGGCCGATGCAACTCCGACAGCGTCATCGACGTCGTGCGGAGCCATCAGTTCGCGCTCACCCGACGCGCCAACCAATGGGAGCTCATCGAGAGCTCGTCGCTCAAGATCGCCAAGGAGGAGCTTCGCCAGCTCAACGAGGAGCTCGAGGAGCGCGTCCGCCAGCGAACGGCGGAGCTCGAGGAGGCGCTGCGCATGCGAGAAGACTTCATCTCGGTCGCCTCCCACGAGCTGAAGACGCCGCTCACCTCGCTGCAGCTCTACATCGAGAGCTTGCTGCGGGCCGGCGCGAAAGGGACATGCTCGGCAGGGCAGCTCGCCGAGCGGCTGACGAAGGCCAAGGCGGAGTGCGGCAGGCTGGAGAAGCTCGTGAATTATCTCCTCGACTTCTCTCGCGCCTTGTCCGGTCAGCTCGCGCTCACGCCCGAGGAGGTGGACCTCTCCGACGTCGCACGAATGACCGCCGAGCGTTTCTCCGAGAACCTGGACAAGGCAGGCTGCAAGCTCTCGCTGCGCGCCGACGCGCCGATCACGGGCCTATGGGACCGGCTGCGGGTCGAGCAGGTGCTGGTGAACATCCTCTCGAATGCAATCAAGTATGCGCCTGGAGCGCCGATCGAAGTCACCGTGACCGAGCAGGACGGGCATGCCGTCATGTCGGTGCGCGACCATGGCCCCGGGATCCCGCCGCAGGATCAGGGCCGGATCTTCGATCGATTCGTCCAGCTCTCCCCGTCGGAGCACCACCGCGGCGGGTTCGGCCTCGGGCTCTGGATCGTGCGCAAGATCGTGGACGCGTTCCGTGGCTCGCTCGACCTCCAGAGCGAGCCTGGGGCAGGGACGACCTTCCGCGTCACGCTGCCGCGCGTTCCGGTGGAATCGGAATGACCCGAAGGGCCGCCCGCCGTCGAGGAGGATTGCGTGATCGACGATCAACAGAATGCCATGTCGGAGGCCGACGGGTGTCGTCTCGGCACGATCCTCGTCGTCGATGACGATCCGGGGGTGCTCGAGGCCCTGGAGACGCTCCTCGTGGACGAGGGGTATCGCGTGGTGACGGCTTGTCATGGGCGCGCGGCGCTCTCGTATCTCGCGGAGCACGAGGCGCCCTGCGTCATTTTGCTCGACATGATGATGCCCATCATGGATGGCTACGGGTTCCTCGCGGAGCAACGCCAGCATCCGGCGCTTTCGAGGATTCCCGTCGTCGTCCTGACGGCCGGAGCGAACAGCAATCGCGTCCGCGCGCTCTGCCCGACCGGGTTCTTGAGCAAGCCGGTCGACGTCGACGCGCTGCTCGCATTCCTCGAAGAGTATTGTTGACTCGGCCCTGAACCCCGCTTGCTCTACACGGGCGCGGCCTTGAAAGCGCTGCGCCCGTGTTCGGCCTAAGCCAACAAGCGCTCAGTAGTCCCAGTAGGCCGGTACGAAGCGAAAGGCGTCGCCATCGACCGCCACCCGACCGACGGACGGGAACGATAGGTGCGTGGCCACCAGCAGTTCGCGGGTCGCCGAAAGCTCGCGGAAAAGCCGGATCCGGACGTTGACCGACGCCTCGGGGTCGTGTTCGAAGCCATTGTGCCATTCGGGGTGCTCGAAGGAGACCGGGAACACGGCGTCGCCCGCGAACGTCAGCCGCTCGCCGCCGGACGCCAGGCGGACCACGCTATGCCCAGGGGTGTGGCCGCCGGTTCGCCTGACGACCACCCCTGCTGCCACCTCGTGCTCCTCCTCGAACGGCCGCAGCAGGCTGTGGTACTCCTTCAGGAACCGCTGCGCGGTCGCCCGAAGCACGTCCGGTATCGGCGACGGCATGGTGGTGCGGGAGAAATCGGGCGCCGCCCAGAAGTTGACCTCGGCGGCCGCCACGTGGATCCGCAGGTCCGGACGCAGCCGCTCTCGTATCCCGTCGCCGAGCAGCCCGCCAATATGGTCCATGTGCAGGTGGGTCAGCACCACGTCGGTCAGGTCGGCGAGATCGATGCCGGCGGCCTCCAGTCGCAGGGCCAACTGCCCGGCCCGCGGGAAACCCGAGAACTCCTTCCCCAACCCGGAGTCGACGAGGATGGTGCGGGCGCCGCTGCGCACCACGATCACGTTCAACGCCCAATCGAACTTGTCCGGCAGGAACAGGTTGTCCAGCCAGGCCGTGCGCACGGCCGGCTCGACATTGGTGGCCATCGTCGCGAAGGGCAGCGGCAGCACGCCATCGCTGATCACCAGCACGTCAATCTCGCCGATCCGCAACGCGTAGCGCGACGGAACCAATTCGTCGGACGCTGGTTTCCCGCGGTGGGGGGTGTTGTCGACGCTCATGTTTGCGTTCATGTCTGTCTCCTCGAGAGTTCCGTCGAGACCGGCCTTGTCGATGCCATACGGCTTGTCGGCCGAGCCAGGCACGGCCTGCCCGTGGCCCTCTTGCCACTGGCGTTGCGGCCAGGACCGGGCAGCCCACCGTTTCGTGACGGGTCGTTGAAAAAAATGATCGCAGAGGGGGTTCCACAGGGTGGCTGAGCATGGGTCTCATCTGAGAAGCACCGTGCCGGGGCGCCGCCCCGGACCCCGCGGGGGGCTGTCCGCCCCCTCGACCCCGGACCAGCGAGGCGCTGGACCCAGGGTTGAAAAACTGCGCTCCGCGCAGTTTTTCAAACAGGCCGACGAAGAAGCC
>NZ_JARZHI010000116.1:0-20764 GCF_029946465.1 Polyangium sorediatum | reverse complement strand
GCGATGGCGTCGATCGGTGACTACCTCGAGAGGTTCTACAACCACGCCCGGCGGCACTCGTACCTGGGGTACTTGAGCCCGGTCGAGTTCGAATTGCGAGCACAAGTGGCCGCGTTTGCGGCATAGTCGGTTTGTCCACGGGAGCGGGGGAAGATCAGGCGACGTCCTCCCCCTTGTCGGCATCACGAAGCTTGTTCGCGACGGTCTCCAGGGAGCGTTTGTCTTTGGCCGGCCAGCGGTCGGACTTCGTCATCTTCTGCGCGACCGCCCGCAGGCTGTTGTGCTCTCGCTCCTTCGCCAGTTTCTCGAGCCAGCCCATCCCGAACCTCCCGAAGCACCCTACCCGAGCGCGCGTTTCCCAGCAAACGCGACGCACGATGTATACACGGTGCATCGTGCACCGTGTATACACCGTGCACGGGTCATGCACCACCGTGGGTGTCGCATGGACTGATCGACATGATGGCGGTGGGAGGTGCTTCATGTCGGAACGCCGTGCTCGCAGGACCGCGATTGCCATCGTCGGCGGTGACGGGAGGGCCCACGACTTTCGAGTCACCGCAGAGATCCGGTACTTCCCCAGCCGTCGTTACGGTGGAAATGGGAGCATCCGGCGCGTCCTCGCGGCGATCAGCGGCGGCAACGTTCAGCTCGTGGTCCTTCTCGTTCGCTGGCTCGGGCACTCCGAATACACTTCGGTCGTCAAAGCCTGCAAAGCCGCCCGAATCCCGTTTCGGGTCGTCGCTAAAGGCTCGACGCCTGCAGTTCACTGAGAGGGTGTTCCACAGGAAGTTTGGCCGGACCAGTCTGGTCATGCCAAACCCGGCGGCATGGCCATCCAAGATCATCCGTCGAGGCGTAGTTACCCCTCCGATCTCACCGATGCCGAGTGGGCGCTGATCGCCGACCTGATCCCCACACCGACGTGGATACCGAATCTTCAAGAACCGAAGCATCACCCGCGGGAGTTCATGAACGCCATTCGGTACCGCACGCGCACAGGCACGGCGTGGCGGTTGCTCCCGCATGATTTCCCTCCGTGGTCGACGGTCTTCAAGTGCTATCAACGCTGGACGAGAGATGGCGTGCTCGACGCCATCCACGACACGCTACGCCGAGCTGTACGGGCCGCGGCGGGTCGGGAGCCGGAACCAACCGCTGCAATTCTCGACAGCCAGAGCGTCAAGTCGACCGACGTCGGCGGCCCAGGGGCTTCGACGCGGGAAAAAAAGGTGAAGGGTCGAAAGCGCCATCTTTTGGTGGACGTGCTGGGGCTCATTCTCGTCATCATCATCACGCCAGCGTCGACGCAGGATCGTGATGGGGCCGTGCCTGTGTTGCAGGAGGCTTGTCGCGAGTACCCCAAGCTGGAGCGGATATGGGTCGACGGCGCGTACCACGGAAGCGTGATCGATGGCCTCCGAGAGAAGACGAAACTGGCCATTGAAGTCGTCAAGCGCCCCGATGAGCTGCGGGGCTTCGTTGCATTGCCAAAACGGTGGGTCGTGGAGCGTACGAATGGTTGGCTCTGCAAGTCGCGCCTGCTCAACAAGGAATACGAACGTACCCTCGAGTCGAGTAGCGCAGACGTCCTTCACGCGATGACGTCATTGATGCTTCGGCGCTTGACAACTACCGCCGACACACGTCGGGAGTCTCGATGATCCTGTGGAACACCCTCTGAGGGATTCAGCTGCGCCCACGCCCGAGGCGCGTGCCAGGCCATACGCCAGGTACACTCTCACCGATACGCTCACGCATCGTTGCAAGAGCGGACATCTGTCGCTTGATCCAATCCCGCACGAACAGCGGCGATTCCCCGCAGGCCATGGCGAACTCGAACGCGAGCTCCTCTCGGATCTCGATCGGGACCCCATCGTTGCCGAGCTCGTCCAGCGTGCAGCGCGGCGCGTAAGGAACACCGAACCGGTAGCGCTGCACCTTCGTGAAGTCACCGCGCGTTTGCCTCCAGAATTCTCGGAAGCTGCTCGCCAGAAGGGTCGCACCATAGAAATCGTCGGCGCTGGAACCCTCCTCGAGCTCGTCGTGGTTCCGCCGCGGGCCGCCGGTGATGCGCTGGAGCGCGGTACACAGGGCAGCGCGCAGCAGGGGGGACGAGCCGCGCTGCTCCTCGGCCTCGAGGGCGGCGATCAGCGGTTCGACGTGGCCGGGGTGCCCGTGCCACCCGAGAGCCGCAGCCCCCTCGGGGCTGCGCTCGAAGAGACGCCTCAGCATCTCCGCGTCGCGCTCGGTGCCCGCAATGCCAACAAGGCACATCATGCCCTGTCGAACCGCCCGCGGCACGCGCCCTGGAGACTCCATTTCGGCTGCGAGGAGGCCACGCACGTGGTCAATGCCGGAGCGCTCGCCACGGAGGGTGAGGCTCCGCGCGATGGCGAGGACCACGCGCTCGTCGTCCTCCCTCGTGAGGGCCCCGAGGAGCGACGAAATCGCGCGCGGGCGCGGCTCGACGATTGCGAAGCACCGCGCTGCCGCCTCGCGGACGAGCACATCGGGATGGTCGAGGAACATGACGATGCTCGGATGGTCGGCCTCCCGGCGGAGGCGCAAGGTGTCCAGCGCGACCACGATCCGGGGAACGTCGCCCGTGCGAAGCAGCCTGCGGAGGACCGGGCCGATCCCGGGGCTCGGAGCGAGCGACAACGCATTCCGCTGCGCCGTGAGCGTGCTCGGGTGCGCCGAGCGGAGCGCTACCACCGCCGTGCGCGCCGCGTCCTCCCCGTGGATCGACCCCAGCACGAGCGCCTGGGCGAAGGCCCGCCCCGGGTCGGGGATCGGCGCGTCCGCGGCCCAGCGCTGGAGCTCGTCGAGCACCCACGAGCCGCTCGCAGGCTCCCGTGCGCCATCGGGGATCCGCGTGAGCGAGAGCAGGGCATCGACGTTGTCGAGCAACCGCTGATCGAAGCCCGCCAGCGAGCGCGACCACGGCATGCCCTCCGGAACCGTGCGAAGGTGGCCGAGAATGGCGATGTCTTCCATGCAATCGCGGGCGAGCCGCGCCACGTGGGCCGCCTCTCCGCCGGCGCCGAGGGGAGCGCGCTCGTGGTGCGCCGGAGGGGCGGGCGCCTCGTCATCGTCGTCCTCATCGGCGCTGCAAGGCACGGTCGGACGTACCGACCCCTCCACGTGGTGCAGCGCCGGCACGCCCACACTCGCCCGGAACACGGGGATCGCAGTCGTCGCAGGGGAAGTGGACGCGGCGCGCGCCGGGCGATTCCCGACCTTGACCACCGTGTCGATTGCGCGTGATCGTGCGCTGACGAGCGCCACCTCGACCCCTAAAAGCGAACGAGCGAGATCCTGGGACAGCCCGCCCGAGCGGCGTTCGGGGCGGGGTGGTAGTTTCGCTCCAGCGCGCTCGAGGAGCGCGCGGGCAGCGTCCTCGTCGGTCTCGGGCGCCGGGGTCGCCACCTTTTCGAGCTGCGCACGCGCGCCTTGAAGCGCGGCAATCGCACGATCGAAACGCTCGACATGGTCGAACTCGTCCGCGCGGCTGGCTCCGAGGCGGCCGAGCGTCTCGCCGACCTCCCTCAAGGCGGCAACGAGGGTCGTGACACCTGCGCGCTGGGGCAATCCAGATACCGCGGAGACGACGCGATCGACCACGTCGCGCCCCGCCGCTGCGATGTCCCTCGCCGGAAACTCATGGGGGAGAGCGCTCATCGCACCTCCGCGAGCAGAAACGCACCTCGCTCGGCAGCGTCCGAGCTCAGCGCAACGAGCGCGGTCGGCGAGGGCGCGGCACTGACGGACCAGGACACGGCCGCGAGAGCGAGGAGCATGGCCCCGGTCGCCGCGCCGATATCACCAAGGTCCCCCGGAGCATCCATCGTGACCACGCCCTCGATCAGCCTGTGCCGAACGGCACAGAGGTTCCACTCCCGCACGCGGTGCCTCTCGCCGTTCACGTCGCAGAGGACCCACCCCGGCCTCGTCGAAGCGCCGTCGAGGAGTCGACCCAGGATCGAGGTCATACTCGCGGCGATGTTGGGTTCGTCATGAAGATCCGACTCTTCCCGCCCGCTGGCACACCCGAGCACCGCAGCGATGGGCGCCGGCAGCCGGCCCGTGCGGTCTCGAGAGAGCAATGCAAACGCTGCACCCTCTCCAGGAATGAATCCATTCTCGGCGTCCAGCGCGTGCAGCCGGCACTCCTCGTCGAGCCAGCGCAAGAGGTCCGGGTGATGGTAGCTGTCGACCCCGCCCACGAGGACCGCGGGCGCGCCATGGAGCAGCGCGATGGCGGCCTCCATGGCCAGCGCGCCCCCCGCGTGCCCTGCGCGCACGACGCGCGATCGCGCGATATCGATCGGCACCTCCGACGCGGCTGCGAGCATCTTCACGAAAAATTCCCCGTAACAAGGGTCGTCATCGGGCCTGCCGGCCTCGGGCAGCGAAAGGACCAGCGGGATCGCTTCGATACGCGCGCGATGGACGGCCTCGCGTAGGGCAGGTCGCGCCAGCGCGAGCAGACGAGGCGGCCCATGAACATCCTCGGCGATCCCGTCGGCGAGGCAGACACCTACGCTCTCGCCGCGTTTGTCGACGAACGACGTCGGGCGCGGCACGAGCTTCCGGGCCCGCGCGCACATCGTGATCTGCAGGGCGGAGAGGCCGAGCGGCCCATAGGCTCCCACCGCGTGCACGTTGACAGGCCGATCGGACAGCACCTCAGCTCTAGTCGTCATCATCCGCATCCTCGTCGCGCGGCGGCGCGGCGGCCCGCCCGCGCTCGAGACGCCGCGCGAGCTCGTCTGCGAGATCGGGCTCCTCGGAGGCCCGGCGCGCCCAGCGTCGATCGATTCGCATCCACTGCGCAAACCGGAGCCCTCGCGCAGCGAGCACCTCTCCAGGAGCGCCGGCTCTTTCGATCGCGAGCGTGATCTCGACGTACGTGTCGAGGGTCATCGCGGCCTCCGTCGGGTCGCCGAGCAGATCCTGTGCAGCAAGGAAGCGCTCCCCGAACTCGGCCGCGAGCGTGCCGTCGCCGCGATCCGCTGCCTCGGCGATGCGCTCGAGCCAGGCACGCTCTTCGACCGTCCACGTCTCCTCGTCGAAGTCATGACGTTTCAACGTGTCCACGCGGCGATCCGGGCGTTCGACGAGCTCCGCCGAGACGGCGGCGTACCTGTCGAGCGGAAGGATGGGCTCGGGCACGCCTTCGCCCCAAGCTCCGTAGCGCGCCACCGCGAGCTCGTCGGCGGCGAACGGATCGGGCTGCCTCGAACCGTCGAGATCGCACTCTTCGACGGCATAGGTGAACCTCCCGCGGTGGAGACCGCGCACCATTGCGCTCCAGTCGACGGGATGATCGCCCTCCGCCTCGGCGAGGAGGATCCGTTCGATACCCGGCGCGCGCTCCGAGGGGACCACGGCGCTGCCGCGGAAGACGAGCACGACCCGCGCGTGATCGGTATCGATCCACGCGGTATCACAAACGAGGGGGACCTCCTCCTTCCGGTCACCGTAATCGAGGAGCGCGTGCGGGCGGCGCATCGGAAACGAGGTCACGACATCGCCAGCCGGAACGAGACCGACGAGCTCGAGGGGCGCGCCTGCGTTCAGGTACGGCCCCGCCATCGAGCTCGCCGTTCCTTCGTCGAGCGGACGGGGCACGCGCGCCGACACCGGCTCGGTCGGCCCGAGGAGCCCAGCCTCGCGCACGTAGGCCGAGGTGAGCGGGATTTGCGCCGATGGCGCGCCGGCGGCAATGCTGAAATCGCGGCGTACTTCGCCGACGCGCAGCCTGGCGTCGATGCGCAGGGCGGGTGCTGGCGCGTGGGCATAACCGGCGAGCGCCACCTCGAGACCCGGCTTGTGCTCGACGAAATCCGTCGCGTACTCGAGCTCGTCGGCGGCGGCGCCGGGCAGACCGGAGGGCCGCGAGAGCGACAGCGGCAAGAGCTCGTTCGAGCGCACGAGCTCGACGCTGCCGCTCGGTGAGCGCGCGAGCGTGTACGTCGCCTTGACGATCACCGTGATGCGAGGCTCGGGCGCCCGCCAGCGAACGACGCCGACGGGGAGGACCGGGCCAGGCGCAGAGGGTTTCCGCGCCGGGTCTTGGTGGGCAACGAGGATGCGCATCGTCAAGAAAGTGTAATGAGATCTTGCTTCTTTTCTACGTATTTGATCTTGCCCCAATCGGGCGCCGATTTGAATTCCTTGGCGAACCAACGGTCTTCGAATGCGATCATGGAGAGCTCGAGCACGGCGGAGATGGTGATCGAGAGCTGGAGGAGCACGCCTTTCTTGTCGCCACCGGCGAACTTGATGCTGCCGGTGTGCACCCAGGACGCCCTGAGGGTGACCAGTTTGATCCCTGCCTGGAGCTCGAGGGCGATGGAAGGCGTGATCTTGACCTCGGTGGTCCGGCCGGTGTCGGTCCAGTAATCGTACTCGTCCTGCCCCACGCTGAACGTGACCGACAACGAGAACTCGAGCCCGAAGACCAAATCGAGCTTGACCCCGAGCTTGCGAAGAATGGTCGCCGCGCCCTCGCCGAGGCCGGGAGCGACGAAGTTGATCAGCGAGATGGGCCATTTGACGCCGACCTTGAGCAGCGGGCTCGCGCCGAACCAGAACTTCCACTTCCGGCCGACGAGGGCTGGCGTGTATTGCGTGCCGTAGAGGCCTTTCTTCTCCTCCTTGCATGCCACATAGCGGATCTCGCAGCCGCACGAGACGCCGACGAACATCTCGAAGTCGAAGTCGCGCCCGGCGATCTCCGCGACTTTCTTCAGCGCGTCGAAGATCGACTTGACCGACTCCATCCCCTTCTTCACGCGCGTGACGATGGGATCGTCGACCCGCTCGGTCGACGTGTACTCACCCTCGCTCTTCCCGGCGGTGCCGAACTGGAGCGAAAGCTTGATCGGGGTCGCGGGGAACGCCCTGATGGTTGCCTTCTTCGAGCCGCTACACGCGGTCGCCGTGACCTCGAAAATGAGCGGATCGTTGCGGGAGTTCCAGTATGCGATGAACGCCATCGAGCTGCCGAAGGCGCCACCCACAGTCCTGCCCGTGGCGGTGGTTTGACCCTCCCCGATTTTCGGGGGCGGGGCGTCCTTCCCCTCGCGGGCCACGGTGGCGTTGCCGAACGTGGTCGTGCCGCCGCCGGGCTTGATGATGTTCGCGACGGCCACGACTTTCGGGTTGACCTTGCCCCCGGTAGCGTCGTTGATCGTGTCGCCGAGCTTCTTCCCGGTTGTCTCGGTCAGCTTGTACTTCTTGCCCTTGAACGGGCCCTGTTTGAGTGGCGGCATGCTGCCGCCCGCGCGCGTCCAGGTCCACTCCGTGTGCTTGGCGCCGACACGACCGCATACGGGATCCTGCGTCTGTGGATCCACGGTGACGTCGACGCGCGTCGAGGTGAACGTCACCTTGTCGCCTTCGAGGATTTCGAGGTAGTACGGTTCGTTGCCCTTCTGCCCACCGGGGAAGCCGAGCTTGCGCACCACCGACTTATCGGCCCCGTCGCCCTCGGCCACCGTCTCGCCCTCGAGAGCCGAGATCGCGCAGCGGAGCTTCACGAAGGCGTTCGGGTCCGGCAGGGCTTCGCCGAGGGCCCGACCGTCGACGATGCCCGTCGTGTTTCCGTGGTTTTGTGTCGTCGTGTCGTTGGTGCGGACGACCTCCTTGCCCTCGGTGAGCACGTCGGGAGACCAGGAGGTCGCGCGCGCCTCGGCGCAGTAGGTACCGCTGACCACCCCCTTGTTCACGCCCGCGTGCGCAGGCTGTGACGGCGGCCCGACCTGAGCGGCACGCATCCAGATCGGGGAATCACCGATCTTCGTAAAAACGGTGCCATTCTGGAGCTTGTCGGTCAGGACCCAATTATCGAACGGCGCAGGCTTGTTGTCCGGCAGCTTGCAGACGTCAGGCGCGGTCGCGCGGGGCTTGTGCTTTGTCTTCTGGGTTGCGATCGTCCGCTTTTGATTCGAGACCTTTTGAGACATTGCTCCCTCGCTCGCGATGCAGGGGTCAACCGAAGATGCGCCACGCCCCATCCTTGCGCGTGAGCCACGGATCGACCCGCAGCACCGCAGCCTCATCGTCCCTCGTACGTGCCTCGATGGCAGAGCGGCCATCGGCACGGGAGACGCACACGACGCGGCCGAGCGCACGTGCCTCGAAATGAAGCGCGTCCGGCTCCAGAGGCTCGACGATGGGGCCAGAGGCAAAAAAGCCCCGTGCGACGTCACGTAGGCTGTCGACGGTTGGACCGAGCCCCTCGTACGCGAAGACGTATTCCTCGTTCCGGAGTGAGCAGAGATCGAGGAAGCGGTCGACATCCCCGGCCGCGAGAGAGGCGTGTAGATCGGCGATCGCCTGGTGAAGCTCGGGCGTGCCCCGGCAGTCGACGTCGCTCATCGGCGACGAAAGATACACGGGCGCGTTGACCGGGACGCCGAGGTCGAAGCGCGCCGTGTAATGGTAGGGTTCGTGCTCGGCTTCGGGCGTCCTCTCGATGATCTCGGAGAAGCGCACTTCGTGGATGATCGTGACGTCCTTGGGAGCGTGGACCGGATCCGCGGCGGTGAAGAGCACGAACCGGATGGGCTCGCCGGGGGGCGCGCCCGTGGAGCGGGGCCGGGGAGCGCGCAGGACATCGAGCGTGAGCGTATTCTCCCCGGGGACGAGCCAATGGTTGGCGCCCCCCTGCTGCGTCTCGGGGCCACGGTGCGGGCCCCGGAAGACGGGCAGATCGTTGAGGTAGGCGTGCAAGAGCACGTCGGGCGCGGTGGTCAGGTGGTAACAGACGAGTGCCGGAGGCATGGTTCGTTAAATCTGGGTCGCGACGTCCGAGCCCTGGTTATTCGTCGTGCTCACGATCAACTTGATGACGGAGGAGGCGGTGATCCCGACGGTGCCGTCCTTCAATTCGACGATCGTCTCCCCCACCTTGAGCCGGAGGGTGCCCTTCGTTGCTTGGAGCTTGCCCGTCGCAGAGGAGAGCTGGATCTTCTCGGCGCCCGTCAGGACGAGCTCCTTCGCCGCTTCGACCTTGAGGCTGCCGCCCACCGTGGTGGTCCGCGTCTTGTCCGAGCGGTGCTGGTGCACGTCACCGGCCTTGGAGAAGACGACGCCTCCCACGGCGTCGACGCGCCCCTTCGTGGCGCCTTCGGTCTTGCTCATCCGAGCGACCTCGACGATGGCGCCCCCGACCGTCACGGTCATGGCTTTGCCAGCCTCGGTAGCATTCGTCTTCAGGAAGGTCTCCAGAACGACGCCGCCGACTTTCTCGTCGAGGACGTCGGCGGTCACCAGGTCGCTCGTCTTGACCCGGCGGAAGTGCGTCCCGCCAACCGTCATCGTCCGTTCACCTTTCACGGTGGCGTTGTCGGCCGTGGCGATCTCGAGCTTTCGGTTCCCTTGGGTCAGGAGCGTCTGATCGTTGTCGATGGTGGGGGTGATGTCACGTCCCGCGACGAGCGAGGCGTCGACCCCTACGTTGATGGTCTCGTCGCGCCGAACCACGGTGCTTTCCGTGGCCATGATGTGCTCGACCTTGTCGTGGGCGACGACGATGTTCTGGTCCTTCTCGGCATGCATCCAGATGTACTCGGACCCGGCTGCGTCCTCGAACTGGATCTCATTGGTGCCGTCGCGCCCCGGGGAGCTCATCGATTTGAGCGAGCTGCACGTCTTGCGGGCGGGGAGCGGCACCGGGACGGTGTCCTGCGCATTGTAGACGCGCCCGAGCACCACGGGCCGATCCGGATCTCCCTCGAGAAAATGGACCAGCACCTCCCAGCCGACACGAGGGATGCCGACCGAGTGCCCGGTGTTGTCCTGGAGCACCGGCACCCAGTAGGAAGCGGTGTCGTCGCGCGGCGACAATCGATCCCAGTGGAACTGTATCTTGACCCGTCCGAGCTCGTCGGTATGAACGTCCGCGCCGGGAGGGCCCGTGACGAACGCCGTCACGGGGTTCGTGAGGAACGGCGCCTGGGTCACGCGCGGGGGGCGGCTGGCGACGTTGCTCTGCCGCGCGTCGAAATGAACGGAGAAGCCGGTCTTGTCGCGGTGCCACCGGTGGGTCAGCGTATTCACCACGTATTCGCCGTCTTCAATGCCCTGGGGCGCGTCGGCGAGCGAGAATTTGCGACCAGGCACGAGGCGCGCCGAATTGCTTTCGCCCTCGTAGGAGCGGGCGGCGCACGCCATCGCCTCGGCGATGAGCCTGCATTTGCGCTCGCCGCTCGCGGGCTTGAGGTACTCACCAGGATAGTCGTAAAACTCGGGCCCCGCCGGCGTTGGACCGGCGGCGCTCACGGTCATGTTGAGGCTCGGCTTCTCCGGGTTGAAGTCGCGCAGCGTGACCTGCGATGCCCCAATCCGAGCATGTTCGCCGAGTGCGTGGATCGCGTCTTCATTCCTGTCGAGGGCGGATCCAGCGCGAAACGGCAAGACCGGATTGCCCCCAATGGACTCGTAGGCCGCGGGGCCGTCGCCGATGATCAGCAGATCGCCGGGCGCGAAGTAGTAGAAGACGCCCTCGTCCTCGAGCAGCCGGCTCACGAAGTCGAAGTCCGACTCGCGATGCTGTACGGTGTAGGGTCGTACCTCGTAGGTCTCGCGCAACCAGAGCTCATGGCGAATGCCGAGCCCCGAGAGCACCTCGGAGACGATCTGAAGTGCTGTCTTGTCGCGGAAATGGCGGATGTCGGTGCGGAGTCGCGCCAGCGCCAGGCGTGGCTCGAGGACGACTTCGACGAGCGGCGCGCCCCGGATCACGGCCCCGATCGAGATGTCCGTGACGAGGCCATCGATGACGCGCTCGTCCTCTTTGCGCACGAGGCGGAGCGATGCCTTGCTCTTCACGAGATCCTCGGGCTCGAGGGGGTCGCCCTCCTCCGCATGAAACCGGATCTCGAAGCGGAACGGACGGGAGATCCCCTCGATACCGGAGACATCGCGGACCGGATGGAGCCGACCGCCGAGCTCGAGGAAATACCGAAGCGGCTCGGTGCTCATGCGTTGTGCTCCACCTTCTTCGTAATGATCACGAGCTTTTTGGCCTGGGAGAGGTCGAAGCTCGTCGCCCGGATCTCGACCGAATCCGGCAGGAGGGTGATCACGCTCCCGCCACACTTGAGCTCGATCTTGTCCTTGGCCTCGAGGATGACGTCGGGCGCATCGCCGAGGACGGCGCCTCCCACGTTCCACTTGGACTTCTTGTCGGCCGAGTCGAGGAAGGCGTCGTCGGTCTTCATGATCAGCGCGCCGCCCACGGTCTCGAAGGCGTGGTTCTTGATGTCGATGACCCGCTGGGCCTCGGCGATCTCGATCTTGGCGCCGCCAACCGTGTAGACGCCGACCTTGCCCACGTCCTCGCTGATGGAACCGGCCGACATCTTGAGGAAGGCGCCACCCACGGTGTCGCTCATGCGGCGCTGCGAGTTGGCTGCGATGTTGCCGAGGGAGACGTCGACGAGCGCCGCGCCGACCTGGAGCTCGCGGGTCTGGAGCACCTTGGTCGTATGGGCCTCGGCGACCTCGATCGAGCGCTTGCCGGCGACGGTCGAGGTCTCGTTGACGTCGACGACCTTGCTCCGCGCACCGCCCACCTGGATATGCTCGTTGCCGCCGACGGTCACCTTCTGGTCGTGGGCCACGCGCAACTGCTGATCGCTGGCGATCTGGGTGCGGTGGTTGTTGCCGATGACGCGTTTCTGATCCCGCGCGACCGAGTCGGTTTTGATGTTCTGCACGAGGACGGTCATGTCGCGAGAGGCGTTGAGGAACATCTCCTCCTGCCCCTTCTTGTCCTCGAAATAGATTTCATTGAACGATCCGCCGCCCGGCGTGGTCGCGGTCTTGAGCACCACGCGAGTCTTGTTCGCAGGGAGCGGGTAGCTCGGCGGGTGCTCCGCATCATGAATGCGGGAAAGCACGGTCGGCGCATCCACCGTTCCCTCCTCGTTGAAGGTCAGCACGTGCCAGCCCACGCGCGGCAGAAGCATCGACGAGGCCGTGCCGCGCTGAGCGACACGCATCCATTTGCCCGCGGCGTCGTCGCGCTGGCCCTCGCGATCCCAGTGAAACTGGACGCGCACGCGGCCAGCGGCATCCGGGAAAACTTCCTGCCCGGAGGCGCCGACGACGATTCCCGTCTGAAGCCCCGCCTGCTTGGCGAGCGGCGTATCGACCTCGGGACGGTAGGGGACGGCCCCCGGAATCCCCTCGAAGTGGCACACGTAGGGGCGCTCCCCCTTGCTACCCGCGGCCTCCCGTTGGACGACCTTGGTGCGGGCGTGGGTGACCAGGTAGCGGCCGTCGAGGCGGGCGAGGGGGTGACCTCCGATCTCCACGACCATCCCCGGCACGAGGCGCACGCTGGTGGATACGCCCACGATCCCGCCCTTGGCCGTGTTGGCAGCCTCCTGCATGAGGCGTGCGCGCGTGGCGCAGACGGCGGGACTCTCGGGGCCGCCGCCGGGGGCGTCGTACACCTCCAGCGGCCCTGCGCCGACGCTGGCCCCCACCGCGAGCAAGGGCCGATTCGGATCGAACGAATGGACGGTGAACTTGGTGGGCGCAGCACTCGCCACGGTGCCGAGCTCCTCGATGAGCTCGCGCCCGGCCGTCTGACCGGTCTCGTAGGAGAATTGAATGTACGCGCCGCCCACGAGATCGGGCGCCGCGGCCGAGTTGTCGCTGAAGACGAGCGTGGTCTCGCCGCCCTTGTGATCGAACCAGTAGTAGATGCCCTCTTCCTCGAGCAACCGGCTGATGAACGTCCAGTCGTCCTCGCGGTACTGCGCGCAGTAGACGTGGGTTGGATAGTGCTCCGTCACCTCCCAGCGGGTGGGCGCCGTGGAGCGCTCGAGCACCTTCTTCACGATATCGACCACGGTGCTGTCCTGGAAGACGCGACTATCGCGGCCGAGCGACAGTGGATACACAGACGGCCTCACCACGACGCGGAGCTGCGCCGAGTCGTCGTCGTGGACCCGCTGGGACGCCTCGGCGACGAGGCCCTTCACCTGGCGCTCGGCCCCGATACCGTCGCGCAGGGTGATGACAGCGGCCTGGCCAGCGAGCGCCTGGGCGGGGGGCCCCTCGCTGCGCGAGGCGCAGGTGACCTCGAAGCAGAAGAGCTCGGAGATGTTCTCTTGCCCTTCGAGCAAGACGACATCGAAGCTCCTCCCAGCGATTTCGATCGACGCGTGCTCCTGGTTCGATTGCGCGCTCATGATCGCCCCTTCAGGTCAGGTTGTCGTCCATGCCGGTGACCTCGACCTTTTGCTTGCATTCGAGCTTGAGTTCGCCCTTGATCGTCGTCTTTTCGGGCGTGAGTGTGATCTCGAGGCTCGGCGACTTCAGGGAGAGTTCGGCTTTGGTCTGGACCACGATCGTGTTGCCGCGGATCTCGATCTTTTCGCCGGAGGAGAGCTTGGCGATACCGCCGACGTTGACTTTGGTGTTCTTGGCCGCGAGCCCCATGGCCTTCTTGCTCTTGCGTATCATCACGCCGCCTACGGTGAGCGCCGCGGGGCCGTTCACCGTGCTCGTGATGTTGCCCTTGGCGGCGATCGTGACCTTCGCTCCGCCTACGGTCTCGACATAGTTGGTCTTGGCATTGGTGGAAATTGCGCCGACGCCCACCTGCACGAAGGCTCCACCGACCGTGCGCGAGAGCGCGTGCTCGGCCGTGCGGGTGATTTCGCCCTGACACAGCATGTCGATGAGTTTGCCCATGGTGATGCCCTCGGAGAGCCCGCCCGTGAGCTTGCTGAGCGCAGCAGAGGGTGTTGGGATCATGCTGCTCAGGCTCGCTCCGGCGCCGCTGAGCGCGCCTCCAAGGGCACCCACGCCGCTGCCTGCGAACCCGCCAGCGAGGGCACCCGCGCCGCTCGCAGCGCCGCCTGCGAGGCCACCGAAGCTGCTCCCGGCGCCGCCTGCGAGGCCGCCGAGGCTGCTCCCGGCGCCGCCTGCGAGGCCGCCCATGGCGCCGACGACACCGCCGCCTTGGACCCCACCGGTGAAACCTCCGAGCGCACCTCCAGCGCCCCCGCCGGCTCCTCCTCCTGCGCTCCCCACGCCTGCGACGCCTCCCATCGCGCCGCTGAGCGCTCCCTGCGTAATGCCCAGCAATGCCGCCTTGGGATCGGGCACGATGCGCTTGACCATCGAGGCGAAATCGGGTGACTTGATGTTCCCACAAATCGTGATGCGCACCGAGCCGACCTTCTCGGTCTCGTTCCCCTCGGTGGTGGCGTTTGCGTCGGCGCCGACCTTGATGGTCTCGCTCCCGCTCACGACCTTTTTGCGGTCGTTCTTCACGTGGAGGCGGTAGTCGCGCATCGACTGCACCGTCGAGTTGGCGCCGATCGCCACGGTCTGATCGTGGGTGACGGCATGCGAGACGGACATGTCGATGAAGCGCGCTTCGTTGTTGCCGATCCGCTCGCTACGGTCGTTCTTGACGACCCCGATGAAGTCGCGCTCCGCGCGCACGTGAAAGAGCATCGTGCCCGCCGTGTCGTCGAGCCGCACCTCGTTGTAGCCGCCGGTCGCCGGCGAGGAGGGCGTGTGGATGGCCATCACGTTCTTGTGCGCCGGCTGCGGGTAGACCGGCGGCATCACGCCGTTGATATGACGCGCAATGCCGATCGGACGGTCCGGATCGCCATCGATGTAGGCGATGCTCATCTCCCAGCCAACGCGCGCCAGCACCATCCCCGTCGCGCTCTCCTGGAGCTGGCGCACCCACCGAGAGTCGTTGTCGGTCCCCACCGCCTCCCGGTCCCAGTGAAACTGCGCTTTGAAGCGACCGTACGGATCGGTATGGATCTCCTGACCGACGGGGCCGCGTACCATCGCCGTGTGCGAGCCACCGAGGGTCGGCCGTGGCGTACGCCGCGCCGGACGGAAGGGCACGTCGAGCGGGATGGCCTGGAACGAATTCTCGTACGTCACGGCGCCGATCTGCAGATCCGTGATTGCCAGCTCGGTCATGGCAGGGTTACGGAAGTTGTGCTCGATCTCGACGAGGAGGTACTCACCGGCGAAGGCGTCGCCGCCCCTCGCCCCGAAGACGAAACGGTGCGCCGGCGCAAAACCGTCGACGTTGCCGCGCCCCCGGACGTAACGCGCCTGGACCCGCTGCGCTTCGAGCCTGAGCTGGGCGAGGTGCGCACCCTCGCCGATCTCGCGGTAACCGGCGGGGTAATCGTAGGTCTCGAGCTCGCTGTCGCGGTCGGCCTTCGCCGTCTGCCGCAGGTCGAGCTTGGATTTTTTCCAGTTGAAGTCGCCGACCGTGGCCGCGCCGCTGGCGACCCGTGCGCCGCGACGGATCTCGTGGATCCCGAGTTCGTCGCGTTCGAGCGCCCCGGCCGCGTCGATGAGTTCGAACTCGGAGATGCCGGGAACGGGCGGCGACGCCGAGGACCGATCGGCCAGCTCGAGAACGCCGTTCGAATCGAATGTATAATAAATGCCCTCGAACTCGAGGAGGCGCTCCACGAAGGCGAGGTTGGTCTCTCGGTATTGTACGCAGTAATTCCGCGAGGGAGTCGGTCGTGAGAGCGACCAGCGGTGTGGGATGCGGTGGTCGTGGAGCACCTGCGAGAGAATGGCCTGCGTGGTCACATCCCGGAATTTTCGCGTATTCGTGGCGAACCGGAGCAACCAGAGGTGACCGTAGAGATCGAGCCGGTACCGGAGCGCACCTCCACGCACGGCGACGAAGCCTGCGCGGCCGACCGTGAGGGTGAACCGGCGCGACGGCATCTGCCCCACGAGCACGTCGAGCACGGCGTCGTTTCCGATGAGGCGGGTCGTATCGAGGTCTTCGTTGCTCGCGATCTCGATGATCGCATGGGTGATTTCCGAGATTCCCTCGGAGATCCTCGCCGCGACGACATGAAAGGTTTGCTCGATACCGAGGTCGAGCATGAGGTCGACTGCGCGCGTGCTCATGATGCCTCCGGAACGTCTCTCTCGAGGGATCTCCTTAGCAAATCGGCGAGAATGGGCTCGGGAATTGGGTGCGCCCCGAAAATCCTCACCGCCTCGACGTGCTCGCTCTTCCTCGGCATCGGCGTCGTGGCGCGCCATGTAAGCTCCACGTGGCCCGCGTCTGCGTCGATGAGGAGCGTGTCGAGATGCGTGGGGAGGTCTCGCTCGACACCACGGATGACGCTCTGGAACCGTGGCGCATACCTCGGCAGACGAAAGCGCCACACGCCGTCGGGCGTCGCGTTCAGCACCTCGATGGCCTCTGTGCCTTCGAGGGGTTCTTCGCTCCAGAGATCGGGCGGCGCCACCGAGGCGTAACGTGGGTCGAAGTCGACCGGTCGTAGAGGGGCTCGCTCGCGCGCCCATACACTATCGAACGTCCCCGCGCGCTCGACACGCGGGGTCCAGCTCGCGCCGAGAGGGCCAAAGCCAGCGGGAGCGGGCAGGCGCGAAGAGAGCGGGACGCGAGGGTCCTCGAGTTTTGGCGCCGGTGTGCCGACGAGGCAGGTCCGATCGACAGCAAACCCCGTGCCGGAAGGGTTTCGGCGATCGAGGACGATCCCGCCAGGTTGGGTCTCGTCCCGCCCACCGAAAGCTTGCTCGTACACCAGGGGGGTCGGTGTGGCGGTCGCGGCAGGTCCGGGCACGACACCACGAACACCCCTGCACCAGACGCTTGGCCCGTACACGCGTATCACCTTGTGGATCGAGCGATGCGGGGCTTCCACGCGTAGGCTCACATCGAATTCGGTGACGGGTTTTCCGCGGGGTGGATAGGCTGTGCCGACGAGCAGGATGTCTGTGCCTGGCTTGTGGTCGACCGCGTCGTTCGGGTACTTGGGGCTCGCCCACGGATGGCTGCTCGTGGGCTCGTCCTCGAGCCGGATCGGGGCCTGCGTCACGGCGATGGTCGCCACACCTCTCGGAGCCGCGTAGGTGAGCTTGGCGATGACGGCGAGGACTTCACGACCATGGCGATCATCCATGAGCAAGGAACGGACGACCATCGGCGTTCGGTTGCTCGTGATGCGTTCCAGATCCATGCTCCCCTCCTCGGCGGCTAAAGGACTGCGTGTGTCCGACCCGCGGCGAGGCGTGCTCGCAGGTCCGCCGCGATCCCAGGGTCGGCAAGCGACTGGAGCCGCCAGTGGCTCCGCAATCGGCGAAATGCGGACGCCGTGAGGCCTCGCGCCGAGAGCTCCACGGCTGGATCGGCGGCGGTCTCGCAGGCGAGGCGCAACGCGACGAACTCTTCGATCGTGAGGTCGGGAATGTCCTCTGGGCGCGGCGTTTCGGCTTTCAGGATCGCCTCACGCACCGCCCTCTCGAGCGGCGCCTGCTCTTGATGCAGCTCCTCGCCGATCGCATCCGCATAGCGCTGCTCGTGCAAGAGCCAATCGACCTCCGTCAGCCCGTGCTCGCCGAGGATACGCGCCGCAGACGAGGCCGGTGCGCCCCATAGCCGTGCCTTGATCGAGGCATAGGTCTCCATCGGCAGCAGCTCAAGCCAAGGGGCGGCTTTGAATGGCAGCGCCGTGGACGGGGTGGACCTCAGCGCAACCACCATGGTCCCCGTCCCATCATCCTCCAGCGGCAGCCTCGGCACCTGGATCGGGCTCGGGACCACAGAGGGCACCCCCGGCGTCGGCGCCACGAATGGCAGCGCTGACGGCGCTCCTGTCGCCTCGAACCGAACGCCCCATACCATGGTGGTCGTCCCATCGTGGTCCTGCTCCGTTGGCAGCTCCGCATCGGGGGCCGGTGGCGCCTCGGATGCCAACCAGGCTTGGAATGGCAGCGCCGCGGAGGGGGTGGACCTCAACGCACCCACCACGGTCCCCGTTCCATCATTGTCATTGTCCAGCAGCGCCCTCGGCACCTGGGTCGGGCTCGGGAGCGCCGAGGGCACCCCCGGCGTCGGCGCCACGAACGGCAGCGCTGACGGCGCTCCCGTCGCCTCGAACCGAACGCCCCATACCATGGTGGTCGTCCCATCCTGGTCCTGCTCCGTTGGCGGCTCCGCCTCGGGGACCCGTGGCGCCTCGGATGCCAACCAGGCTTGGAATGGCAGCGCCGCGGAGGGGGTGAACCTCAACGCACCCACCACGGTCCCCGTTCCATCATTGTCATTGTCCAGCAGCGCCCTCGGCACCTGGGTCGGGTTCGGGAGCGCCGAGGGCACCCCCGGCGTCGGCGCCACGAATGGCAGCGCCGACGGACCCGCTTCGGTCGCGCGATTCAGCCCTGGTGGCACGATCGTCGCCGTGGAATCTTCTTCCTTTGCAGTAGCGATAGGCCACGCGGACGGCCCCTGGTCCTCTCGCTCCTCGACATCAGCTGCGAACGAGTCGGCCCAGGAGAGCGGCCGACCTGGCAATTCCACACCCGCGGCGATGTGCAGCCACGCGAGCGCTTCCTCCGCCCACACAGGGAAGTGCCCGCGCCACGTGATCGAGCACGTCCTCCGATCCACGTCGACCTGGAGCATGTCTGCGACCATCGGAATAGGCCGCCCAGCGCGAAGCGGCTTGGATCGCTCGTGACAGTATGCGCACCCCGAGGCCCCCGGTAAACGGCTCAGGAAATTGGGATACTCGCTGAAGACGCCCATCAACCCGATCCACTCATCACCTCGGAGGTGCGGGATTTGCTGCTGAGGCGGCGTCGCCTGAAAATAACGCCAGTCGAGCGAGCCTGGGATCTCGCGAATCGGGCCTTTGAGCTTCGTCGGGTCGCACCCTGCGAGGAGCCGTTGCCGGACCGGCGATCTCTCGGGGATCAATCCCAGTCCTACGATGCAAGCACGCGCTGTCTCTCCGTTGACCTCCCGAGGAGGCGCGAGCCCGGCCCATGCGTCCAGCAGTGGGGCGCCATCGCGAAAGACCCCGAAGCGCACTGCCGCTGTCGCGCGTCTCGCAGGTATCGCGGCGTGGCCGAGCAGCCAGACATCCGTCTGGCCGAGGTAGGGTGCGAGGTCTCCTCCCGATCGCAGCCCGAAGCCCGACTCGAGCGCCTCCTCCTCCTCGATGATGCGCTCCGGTGTCGCGGGCATCATGGTGCCGCCAGGAACGAGCGAGAACGTCGCCTTGACGACGACTGTCACGTACAACTGCCCCTGCCGCCGCCATGTCACCGTGGCTGCTGCTGCGCCGGGATGCACAGAGATCAGCATCGCCCCACCTCGGCTTCGCACCACTTCGTCCCAAGCTGACGCGCGTTCGACAGGACGGACGGGGAGGCACCCAAGCAGAGCCGCATGCTTCCATCTAGCCGCTTGGCGGAGTGCTCCTCATCGTGCTCACGCAGGCGCACCACAACACGACGGGAGTTGCCTTGCGACGAGGACTTGTATGCCGTTTCGGCAAAGGCTCGTCCGTCGTGCTTGCTAGGCGTTTCGCAACCTGTGCTGGCCCCGCTCATGTTCGCGCCTTGTGGCCTACATGCCACGAATTTTCCCATCGTAGTCTCAACTACTTCGTTTAGCAACAGTAAAAACCACGAACGATTTCATGGGTTTATCGCGGACGCCTTCGGACATTCATTGTCATGACCCCGACCCGCGAGAGGGGAGCATGAGCCGCGAAGAGCAAGGCCTTCTTGCCCCTCGCTCGTGTTCGGGCGTTCACACGTGATCTACCCCGCTCCCGTGAACAAACCTACGATGTCCGCAACGCGGACACTTGTGCACGCGCCATGGCTAGCGCATCTCCGCGACTTAGGGTTTGTCCATGGGTCCGGAAGAAGATCAAGGAGCCGACGCGCTTCATCGCCCATGACCTCAAGCGGAGTCGTTTCGCTTGACGGAGCGAATTAGGCGTCTTGCTCACCTTCCGCGCGAAGTTAGTGCAACGAGGATAACGCGAATGATCGTCATAGGCTTCCCTCCACCGATGACAGTCCGTCGCGTAAGCATCATGACCGGGCCCTGCGGGTGCCTGTGCAGGGAAGGGGTTCTTCCCATCCGTCTCCGTGCGTGACCCGTGGCTAAAAAAGCGCAGCCTTGGACAGGCGCGCTCTCCGCCCCTCACCGCGGCAAGAACTCGTGCCCCGAGGAGCCCGTCTCGAAGACCCGGATGTACCGCTCGGTCACCTGAACGCTCGAGTGCCCGAGCCAGACGCTGACCTGCTTGAGCGACGCGCCGTTCGCGTGCACGGCGCTCGCCCAGGCGCGACGCAGATCGTGGATCGAGAACTGCGGCAACCCCGCCGCCTTGCGTACCCGCTGGATCTCGTTCCAGACGGCCTTGTCGTCGAGCGTCACCGTGTCCCGAGTCTTCACGAAGGCGAACGCCGCCTCTGCGGTGTCCTTCGAGATCGGGATGTCGCGATACCTGTACCCCTTCGTCGTCCAGCCCTTCTTGGGCGTGATCG
Organism: Polyangium sorediatum; assembly: GCF_029946465.1. Lineage (NCBI taxonomy): Bacteria > Pseudomonadati > Myxococcota > Polyangiales > Polyangiaceae > Polyangium > Polyangium sorediatum. The sequence continues at coordinate 406 of NZ_JARZHI010000116.1, read as the reverse complement.
TCAAGAGACCGCGCTGCTGGTCGATGTCGCTCGCCTCGTAGTGCCGCGCCTCGTCGATGCGGATCGCGCTCCCGGCTGTCAGACGGAAGAGCGCCGCGTACCCGGGCTTCGACATCTCGTCGGCCTTCGCCAAAAAGACGTCGACCTGCTTCGGTGACAGCGCCAGGGCGTTCGGCTTCGGCCGGGCTTCACGGAGCTTAAGCTCCTCGAAGTCCTCGTGCTTGAACGGGTTGTGCGCGATGAGGCCCTTGATCTTCCCCCGCTCCCGTGGACAAACCAACTATGCCGCAAACGCGGCCACTTGTGCTCGCAATTCGAACTCGACCGGGCTCAAGTACCCCAGGTACGAGTGCCGCCGGGCGTGGTTGTAGAACCTCTCGAGGTAGTCACCGATCGACGCCATCGC
>NZ_JARZHI010000115.1:0-20801 GCF_029946465.1 Polyangium sorediatum | reverse complement strand
AAAAGACGCTCGCGCCGCCCCCGCCGCCTTGCCCTCCGCCCGCGCCGCCTGCGCCGCCCAATCCCCCGTCGCCGCCCGCGCCGCCGGTGCCGCCCGCGCCCCCGGCCGCGCCAGCGCCCGATCCCGCGTTGCCGCCGGTATTGGCCGACCCGCCGTCGTCGCCGCAGCCCTCGGCCATTGCGACGAGCCCGAGAAGTGCAAGAAAAATCGCGCCATACTTCATGACGAAGACCTCCCGGAATGGTCTTACACCCGGGGCGGCGCGGCGAAAAGGGAATTGGGGGAGGTTCGTCTTTCAAAACCGCGGGCGCGCCCGCGGGATCATCGGCAGCTCGCCCGGCGGCAGCGCCTGCAGCGCCGCCAGGAGGTTCGCGGCGCCGGCCTTCGTCTTCTCGATGCCCGGCGCGATCGGCGCCGTCTCCTCGCGCTCCTCGTAGAGCTCCTTCGGAAGCTCCAGCAAGAATCGGCTCGGCGTGCGCGGCACGAGCTTGCCGCGCTGCCCGCGCGCCATGCAGCGCGACAGGTGGAGTTTTTCCCGGGCGCGCGTCACGCCCACGTAGAAAAGGCGCCGCTCCTCTTCCAGGCTCACCGCCCCGTCCTGGTCGCCGGGCACGAAATCGGTCGCGCGCTCGGTCGTCGTGCGAGAATGCGGGCAAAAGCCCTCCTCGACGCCGATCAAGAAGACGTACGGGAACTCCAAACCCTTCGAGCCGTGCATCGTGGTGAGCGTGACGCGGTCCGTCGCCTCTTCGTCCTGCTCGTCCATGCGCAACGCGAGCAGGCGCAAAAACTCGGCGAAATGCTCCCGATCGCCCTTGCCCGCCTCGTCACGCCGCGCGAAGACCTTGAGCAGGCCCTCGACGTTGCCCCAGCGACGCGCCGCGACCTGCGGGTTCGCCGAGGCCGCCGTGATGTCGGCTTTGAGGCCGATCGCCTCGCAGAGCTTCGCCGCGATCTCCGCGCTCGGCAGCTTTTGCTCGAACGCGAGACGCCCGCCCTCGACGATCCGCACGAACTGCCGGCACCCCTCGAGCGCCCCCGGCGGCAGCTCCCGCACGGCGTGCGCGCGCTGCACCACGGCCCACAGGCTCATGTCCTGCGCGGTCGCATGCGCCGTGATCTTGTGGAATGCGACCTCGCCAATGCCTCGCGCCGGATAGTTCACGACGCGCCGCAGGGACATCTCGTCGTCGGGCGAGAGCACGACCTTGAGGTACGCGATGAGGTCCTTGACCTCTTTGCGCTCGAAGAACTGCTGGCCGCCGATCATGCGGAGCGGAATGCCCCGCTCCTTCAAGGCCTGCTCGATCGGCTGCGCCTGGAGGTTCGAGCGGTAGAGCACCGCGATGTCCTTGGGGCGCACGCCGTGCTTCTCGATGAGCTGTTGCGACTCGCTCGCGACGAAGCTCGCCTCGACCTCGGGATCGGCGCAGACGACGACCTGCACGATGGGCCCGTCGCCCTGCGTGGGCACGAGGACCTTGCGGTGCCTTTTGCCCCCCTGCCGCGCGAGGATCGCGTTCGCTACGTCGAGGATCGGCTTCTTCGAGCGATAGTTGTGCTCGAGCTTGACGACCTTCGCGCCCGGAAAATGGTCCTCGAACGAGAGGATGTTCTTCACGTCGGCGCCGCGCCACGCGTAGATCGACTGATCGTCGTCGCCGACGACCACCACGTTGCGGTGCGCGCCCGCGAGCTGGAGCACGAGCTCGAGCTGCGCGTGGTTCGTGTCCTGGTACTCGTCGACGATCAGGTACCGGTAGCGCATCTGGTACTTCTGGAGCACGTCGGCGCGCTTCCTCCAGAGGCGGACGAGCTCGCAGATGAGGTCGTCGAAGTCGAACGCCTGGAAGGTGCGCAGCGCGGCGAGGTACTTCGGGTAGACGAGCATGCTGATCTCGTCGTACTCGTCCACGCCGCGGCTCTTGCGTTGCTTCTCCAGCCACTCCTCGGGCGTGATGAAGTCGTTCTTCGCGGCCGAGATGCGCGCAAGGATCGCGCCGATGTCGTAGTTCTTCGTGGTGCGCAGCTCGCGCAGGATCTCGCGGATCGCGCTCGTCTGGTCCGCCTGATCGAGGATGGCGAACTTCGAGCCGCGGAAGCCGAGCGCGCGCGTCTCCTGGCCGAGCGTGTCGAGGCCGAAGCGGTGGAAGGTGCAGACCTTGAGGTCCTTCGCGACCTTCGGGCCGACGAGCTTCGCGACGCGCTCGTGCATCTCGGCGGCGGCCTTGTTCGTGAAGGTCATCGCGAGGATGCTGGTCGCGGGGACGCCCTTGCCGAGCAGCCGCCCGATACGCTCGGTGACGACGCGCGTCTTGCCCGAGCCTGCCCCGGCGAGCACGAGCATCGGCCCGAGATCGTGCTCGACCGCCTGCTTCTGAGAGGGGTTGAGATCGATCGCCACGGCCGGGGGGTAGCGCGGCCGCGGCGGGTTGGGTAGTCGGAAATTCTCGCGGTGCGTCAGGGCCCAGGATCAGGCCGGATTCCAGATCAGGGTGTCCAGATCACGGCGGTGTGGCGAACTGGCCGGGGAACGGATTCGCGTCGTGGCGCTTGTTGACTTCGTCGTTCGTCCAGGGGAACGGATTCGTCCCGCGCTCGTGGAAGAAGGCGAAGCCGATGACGCCGACGTTGCGCGAGTCGCCGCCGGATTTCTTGGTCGCGTACGCGCCGCGCACCGAGCCGAAGCGGAAGGCGGCGACGGCGTCGACGCTCTGGCGGAAGCCGTCGATCTCGAGCTCGCCGTGCGGCTGCACGAGGTAGCCGCGCTTCGAGAAGCCCGCGGCGCGGCCGTCGATGACGTCGAGGCCGTCGACGGACACGACGCACTCGATCCGGTTCGGCGTGCGGTTGCGGATGACGATCGTGTAGCGGCGGCTCGCCTCGCCGACGATGTAGTTCTTGTCGCTCGCGACGAACCCGTTCAGGAACGCGCCGTTCTCGTCGCGCAGGCCGACGAGCAGCGCGCCGCCCGCGACGGGGGTGACGCCGCCCGAGGTGCGACGGAAGCCGGCGGCGTTCGCCATGGCGCGCGCGCCTTCCTCGTCGTTGTAGAACAGGCTCGCCATCGAGAACGGGCTCGTGGGTTCGGCGCGCTGGAACGCCACGGTCGTGATCGACGACGAGCGCGTCTCGCCCCACTCGGTGCCGAGGCCGGGCCGGTTCGTGGGCTCGGGCTGCATCACCTCGGCCTTCTTCTCGGCCTCGAACACGCCGGAGGGGCGCGTCGCGGTGCCCTGCACGGCCGGGAGCGGAGGCGCGGCGGGCGCAGCCTCGTCCGCGGCGGGGAAGCCGGCAGAATCATTGCCGAACTGCCCGGGAGCCTCCCTCGCGGCCGTCGTCTGGACCTCGACGCCCCCCGCCTCTGCCGGCGGCTTTGCGCCACCGCCCGTGTAGGAGCCCCCGCCGCAGCCGATGGCGGAGGAAAACAACGTCGCTAACGAAACAGCCAAAAACCCACGTCGAATGAGGTCCATCGTCGTTACTCCCCACGGCTCGCGCCGTTCGCCGGTGGAAACGGAGGCGTGCACGAAGACCTTACACCGATCGCGACGCGATCGGATCGTTCACGACACCGCCGAACGAAGAGGGGGCTCCGAGGAGCCTGCCCGCGGCGAGCCCGGCGGCGAGCGAAGCGATGGCCAGGGCGGACACGACCATGCAGCGCGTGGCTTCCCCGCCCCTTGGATCCCGCGGGGGCGCGGCGGCGCTCGGGGACGCGGGGCGGGAGACGTCCACGTGGACGACCGACGGCGTGGTGACGTCGGCGGCGCGCGCGGCGGGGTCGTAGAGGGGCGCGACGAGCGCGGGGATCTCGGCGGCCATGGCCTCGGCCGAGGCGAAGCGGTCGTCGGGGTCTTTTTCGAGGGCGCGGAGGATCCAGGCGTCGAGCGCCGCGGGGATCGGCTGCGGGGCGAATCGCGACGGCGGCGCGGGGGTCCGGTCGAGGTGCGCGAATCGGAGCGCGTCGATGCCTTTGATGTCGTCGAAGGGGCCGCGACCGGCGACGAGCGCGTACAGGACGAGGCCGAGGGCATACAGATCGGCGCGCCCATCGACGGGTTTCCCCGCGAATTGCTCGGGCGCCATCGTGCGCGGCGTCCCGAGCGAGGCGCCCCGCGCGCCCGGTCCCTCACCGCCCGCGGCGGGCTCGGCGGCGCCGAGGTCGAGGATCTTGGCGCTGCCGTCGTCGCAAAGGAAAAGGTTTTCGAGCTTGATGTCGCGGTGCACGAAACCCGCGCGGTGGAGCGCGCCGAGGCCGCGGAGGATCTGCGACGCAATGGCGAGCGTGGTCGGCACGGAAAGAACGCCGATGCGGCCAAGCTCGGCCCGGAGATCACGGCCTTCGAGGAGCTCGAGGACGAGGTAGGGGCGGCCATCGTCCGAGAGCAGGCCGAGGTCGAGGACCTCGACGAGGTTGTCATGACGTACGCGTGCGAGGATCCGCCCCTCGTCGGCGATCCGCTCGGCGAGCCCGTGGCGCTCGGCGTTCGCGGGGAGGAGGACTTTCAAGGCGGCGCGGCGCCCGAGCAGGACGTGCTCGACCTCGAAGACCTCGCCGACGCCGCCCTTTCCGAGGGGGCGAACGACAATCCACGGGGTGCCGGGCGCGCGCTCGCCGCGGCGAAGGGCCGCGGAGCGCTCGAGGGCCTCGGTGGAGGGGGCGCGATGGCTCTCGACGGTGTCCTCGCCGGGCATGGTGGACCGTTCGGGAAGGTCTGTGCAAAACGCAGCGGTTGTCACGACGCCCTCCGCTCGGCCCCGGAGAACGCCTCGGGCGCGACGGCGCCGCGGATCGCAGCGGCGAAGGCGGCCGCCGTGGGATACCGGCGCGCGGGTTTCTTTTCGAGGGCGCGCGCGACGACGCAGGCGAAGGCGCGCGGGACGTTCGCGACGTCGTCGAGGCGACGCGGGGCGAGGCCGAGGTGGGCGCGCATGACGGTGAGGAGATCGGATCCGGCGAGGAGGTCGAACGGGCCACGCGCGGCGATGCATTCGAAAAGGACGATGCCCATGGAATACACGTCGGTGCGGGCGTCGACGCGCCCGTCGAGGATCTGCTCGGGGGCGATGTAGCGAGGCGTGCCGAGGATGAATTGGGGGTCCGTGGTGTGGCGGGCCGCGGCGCCGGAGACCTTGGCAATGCCGAAATCGAGCATCGCGGGGCGCGGGGGTCCGGCATTCGCGGCGACGAGGAAGATGTTCCCCGGTTTGACGTCGCGATGCACGACGCCGTGCCGATGGGCGGCGTGCAATCCATCGAGCGCGCCGGCGACGAGGGAGGCGGCGAATGCAGGCGCGAGGGCGCCCTGGCGGAGCCGGGTCTCGCGGAGCGTCTCGCCGGGGAGGAGGGGCATGGCGAGGAAAGGACGGCCGTCCCGGGTCATTCCCATCTCGCGCAGGGGGACGAGGTTCGGGTGGCGGAGCGAGGCGAGCAGGCGCCCCTCCTGGAGGAGGCGCGCGGCGGCCTCCTGCGAGTCCCGCATCTCGTGCCGGAGCACCTTGATGGCATGAAGCTCGCCGGAAGGCCCGGTGGCCTCGTACACGTCGGCGGACAAACCGCCGCCGATCAAACGAACGACACGATAACGGGTCCCCACGAGCGGATCGGTCGAAAGCGCTGCGACGTCGATGAGCATGAGTTCGTCCTCCCGGGGGTTCGTCCGAGCATGACCCCCACGCGATCATGTCGACAGGAAGGGGTCGACAGTTGCGTAGAAAGGACGAAAAATCGTAATGGGATAACGGATGTTCAGGTCGCTGCAGGCGCAGGCTGCACGTCGATCCAGTGGAGGGCTTTGCGACGAACCTCAGTGCCCGTTCGTCGCGGCGAGCCAGGTAGCGAGGTCTTGGGCGGAGAGATCGAGCACCAGGTCACCGACGCGCTCGGCGCCCTGCGCACGGACGCGTTCGGTGAGCCGAGCCCGCTCGGCGTCGGACAAGCCCCGCGCGAGGAGTCGCTCGAACTGACGCACGAGCGGCCGCAGCTCACCTTCCAAGCGCCCCTCGACGCGCCCCTCGACGCGCCCCTGCTCGAGCCCCTGCTGAAAGTAGGTGCGCGCGAATTCGCTCTGGTACTCGTAGTTTTTGATGCTCATGACAGCCTCCAGGGCGCTTCGTGTGGCCGCGTTCAACGACAATAGCACGAGATCCATGTAGAGCGCACGGGTCGCCGCGTCCTCGATCCCCGCGCTCGCGGTCATTGCAGCGACGGCCACCTCGAACGCCGTCTCCGTCCGCCCGTGCGCCATCGCCGACAGAACCGCGAGTTCCGGCCTTCTCTGCGCCTCCGCGACGTCCGCCACGACCGAACGCCCGCGGGTCCCAAGACAAACGGCGTGATCACGGCCTGGCCAGGGCCGAGCACGATCGGCTCTGCGAGGCGCGTCGCGAGCGCAGGGTCGGGCGTGACGAGGAGAAGACACGCGGGGCACTTGTAGCGCGCGCGTGCGCCGACCAGATAAGCAGGCCACGCGAAGGACTTGTCCTGCTTGGGAGGGTGGAGCTGCGCCTCGACGATGATCGCGAGGACGGGTTTTCCATCGAGGAGCAGCACGAGCAGGTCGGCGCGGAGTTCCCGAGGCATCACGTCGCCGAGCTCCGCGGATTCGATGCGCGCTTCGGTGAAGCTCGGCAGCGCCACGTCGAACGCCTCACGCAAGATCTCCGCCGCAAGCACCGGGCGGTTGCGGAACAGCTCGACGATCGCTTCGTGGGACAGGGAGGGCACCGGCGCGTTCTACGCCGGCGTTTCCGGGGTCGTCAAGAAACCGGTTTGCCCACGGACACGAGGAAAAACGCGAAGAGCCGCGACGTATTCGTCCCCACGAAGCGCGGATCCGATTGACAGACCGCTGCTGTTCCCGCCACGCTCTCCGGTTCATGCGCCGTAGAGTCCCCCCGCTCGCCACCGCCGTCGCGCTGCTCGTCTCCACGACCCCGAGCCGCGCCGATGGCTGGAACGTCTTCACGGTCGGGCCGATGGGCGGCGTCGTGTTCGGCCCCGAGCAGCCCGTGCTGGGGCTCCTCGGCGGGGAGGCCACGTTCGTGCATTACGCGAGCCCGTCCGGCAAGGGGCTCGGGTACGGGGGCTTCGTTCAGGCGAGCACGGTGGGCTTCGAGCGCTTGCGGGTCTCGTTCGGCCCGCAGATCAATACGACGATCTTCGGCGCCGAGGTCGGGACCACGTTCGAGAGCGCGACGAAGGACCGGGCCGCATTCGTCGGCGCGCACCTCGCGCCTTTCGTGTCGGTCGGGTTCGCTTCGCTCATGTTCCAGGTCGATCTCCCGTTCGCGCGCCTCTCGGACGGCCCGCTCCCCCCCGTCGAGCTGGTCGTCGCCGGCACCCTCAAGCTGCCCATCGACCTCGAACACGGGGTGCTGCTGCAACCATAAACCTCCCCCTTGCGAACCCGCCGGCCGCGACGGTAGATAGAAAAGGCATGCCCCTCCCCCCTCGCCGCGCCACGGCGCTCCTTGCGCTGCTCTCTCTGGCCTGCGGGTGCCGCGACGCCACGTCCCCGACCGAGCGCGCGCCGTCTGCCGTTCTGACCCAATCGGTTTCGGCCGCGCCGACGTCGACCTCGAACGAAGCTCCCCGCAAAGCCGAGCCGCTCGGGCCCGCTTCGCCGCTCGTCGAATTCGAGGGACTCGCCAAGCTCGACCACAAGCCGCTGGCCGTGCTGCGCGAGAGGAATCCCTGGCTCATGGTCCTCGGCTCGGACGTGCCCACGATCGTCGTGTACGAGGACGGGCTCGTCGTGTATCACAAACTCGTTGAAAAGAAGGCCGAGGCGCTCACCGTGAACGTGGGCGCGGAGGCGGCGAAGAAACTCGTCGAGGAGCTCGCGACGGCCGATTTCATGGCATTGCCACCGCAGATTTCGGTCACGGCAGCGACGGATCAACCGACGGTAGGCATCGCGCTTCGCCAGGGCTCGCAATGGAAATACGCTTCCGTCGAGGGCCTCGGGCGGAATGGGAAGGCCACCGCCGCGGGGACGGGCGAGGCGCCGGCCGTGTTCGTCCGGGTGTATCAGCGCCTCGCGAACTTCGACGCGCCGGGCGCGACGCCCTGGGAGCCCGAGACCATCGAGATCATGCTTTGGGACTTCTCCCACGCGCGAAAGCCGCCTTTGCCCTGGCCCGCGGGCATTCCGGCGCCGCCCGCCGGTGTGAAGCCGCCCAAGGAAGGCGGCGTCTACCACCATCACGTCCCCGGCCGCCACGAGGCCGCGACGCGCGCGTTCCTCGCCTCGCTGGAGCAGAGCCAGGGCGTCTCCGTCGGCGACGCGTCCACGTCGATCGGCGTCCGACGCGTGATCCCGAGCGACGATTACATCCGTTCGATGATCCTCTGCGCCTGGACGAAGAGCATCCCCGGCGCGAAGATCCCGACAGGCTGCCGCTAGAACATCGATCGGTTTGACAACCGCTCGATGTTCTAGCTCTTTTGTCCCGAGGGGGACGCCTCGCGTCCCCCTCTCGGCCAGGCGAAGCCCGGCCGATTCACCCCCCGAGGCGAGCTCGCTGCGCGATCTCGCAGAGCGCCGAACGGGTCGGCGCTCTAGCGCCCGTCAGTGCACGAGGAACCACCGCACGCCGGGCTTGATCTCCATGTGGAAATGGTCGGCGTGGTCGGTGTTGTAATTCGGCGAGAGCACATACGTAAAAATGCCCGCGTCCTGGGATTCGCACACGATCGCGCGAAGCTCCTGCGCGATGGGCTGCTCGGGCTTGCGCGCGCCCTCGCCGCAGGTCTTTTCGCCGATCTTGCCGTGGAAATGGTCGAGGACGCTGATCCAGGTCCCGTCCTTCTTGCGCAATCGGCCGACGTCGATCGCGAGCCCCGCGGGATGACGCGTGCCCGGCGGGGCCCAGCGCGGGTGCGGCACGGTCTTCGCCGGCGCCGCGTGCGCCTCGGTCTTCGCCGGTGTTGCCTGCACGTCCGCCTTCCCCGGCGCCGCCTTCGCCTCGGCTTTCGCCTCGGCCTTCCCCGGCGCGTGGTGCGGAGCGGCCTTCGGGGCGTGCCGCGGTGCGGATTTCGGCTTGTCGCTCGCCGTCACCACCTCGCGCGGCTTGGCCTGGACCGCGGCCGGCGCCTTGTGTTTCGTGCCCTTCGCCGCGCCCTCGTGGGCAGGCTTGGTCCCGAGCGCGCCCTTGCCGAGGTCCGGCGCCTTCGCCGCATTCCCCGCCGGCAACTTCGCGTTCGTCTTCGGCGCCTCCGCTTTCGACGCCTCCGCTTTCGGCGTTTCCTTCTTGGTCGCCTCTTTCTTCGCCGCTTCCTTCTTGGGCGCTTCCTTCTTCGCCGTTTCCTTCTTCACCGCCACGGGCGCGGGGATCTCGCGCGGCACGTTCGGCCGGTACATCGTGTAGTGGACGAGCTCGTCGATCTCGTGACGTTCGAGCACCGCCGTGAAATCGTCGAGCGAGAGGGCCAGACGTGCGTCGAGGATCTCGAACACCGACGTCGGACGCTGCTCCTCCGGCAGCGCCGAATGAATCGATACGCCATGCAGCCGGCCCGTGAGCCGGATCGGCGCGCGAACGCCGGGCACGGGTTCGACGCGTACATACGGCAGGCTGCGGCGATCGAGCTCGGCGAACGCCTCGTCGTCCGTCATGTTCGCGTATCGATACGCCGGGCTCGCCTCGACCACCGAGGCGTCGGGCGTCACCAGGAACGGTGAGAGCGCGCTCGCCGGGCGGGCGCAGAGCATGCCCGCGCCGAACGTGAGCGCCGCGAGGCAGGACGGGGCCAGGGAGCGGAGAAGCGAACCGAGCACCACGAACCGACTCTACCCGCCGTCCCCGGGAAGGCCAGAAAATCGAAGATCTTCCCGGACCACCCCACGACCACGGGCTCGCGCCGCCGGCCAGACGAGGCTATCCTCGCCCGCGCGTGCTCCCGGATCCTCCCGCCCCCTTCGAAACGCCCGAGCCGCCGCCCGCCCCGGGCCTCGGCGCCGAGAGCCCCGCGCCCGCCGCGCCCCTCACGCCCGCCCCCGAAGCGCCAAACGCGCGCCGCCCGCTGCTCGTCGCGCTCGCCACGACGATCCTCGTGACCGCGCTCTCCTACCTCGCGCCCAAAGATCACGCGGGGACGGCCGTCGGGCTCGCGTTCCTCGCGGTCACGTGGTGGCTCGTCCTCCGCGCGGACGAGCACGTGATCCGCGCGCACGGCCTCTCGCTCGGCGGCCTGCTCGAACCGCTGCCGCTCGATCGGCGCCGCCTGCTGCGCGACGCGGCCGTGGCCTCGCTCTGGGTGCTGCTCCTCGCGGCGATCATCTTTCCGCCGTTCTGGATCGGCTTCAAACTCTTCTGGCGCGTGAAGATGCCCTTCGTGCTCCGGGGCATCGTGTCGCCGTGGAACGAAATCTCCGGGCATTTCCTGGCCGTGGCGCTCCCCGAGGAGGCCTTTTTCCGGGGATACCTCCAGACCCGGCTCGACGCCGCGTGGACGCCCCGATGGCGCGTGTTCGGCGCCGATCTCGGCCCGGGCGTGCTGGTCTCGTCAGCCATCTTCGCGATTGGGCATTTCTTGACCGTGCCGAGCGTGGACCGGCTCGCGGTGTTTTTCCCCTCGCTCGTCTTCGGCTGGCTGCGCGCGCGGACGGGCGGCGTCGGCGCGGGCGTCGTGTTCCACGCGCTCTGCAACATCTTCTCCGCGACGCTCCAGCGCGGCTACGGGTTCTCGCGATGAGCGCGTCGAAGCCCCGCGCGGCGCTCTTCGACATGGACCGCACGCTCGTGCGCAAGGAGACCGCGAGCCTGTACGTGCGGTATCTGCGGGACATCGGCGAGGCGTCGACGTTCGACCTTTTGAAGACGTTTTACTGGGTCGGGCAATACACGCTCGGGCTGCTCGACGCGGAGGGCATCGCGGAGAAGGCGCTCGCGCCGCTCTCCGGCACGCCCGAGAGCACGCTCGTCACGCGTTGCGAGGACTGGTTCGGCAAATACGTGGAGCGCCACGTCGCCGACGCGGGGCGGCGCGCGGTGAAGCGGCACAAGGAGGCGGGCGACGTCTGCGCGATCGTGACGGGCGCGACGAAGTACGCGGCGCGGCCGCTGGCCGAGCGGTTGGAGATCGAGCACGTCGTGGGGACGGAGCTCGAAATCGACGCGCGTGGCCATTTCACGGGTCGGGCGGAGCGGCCGCTTTGCCTCGGCGTGGGAAAGGTCCGGCGCGCGGAGGCGCTCGCCACGAGGCTCGGGTTCGCCCTCGAAGAATCGACGTTTTATTCGGACAGCGTCACCGACGTACCTTTGCTCGAACGGGTGGCCGCGCCGATCGCCGTGAACCCCGATCCGAGGCTCGAGCGCCTCGCCCGGCAGCGCGGGTGGCGCATCGAAAGGTGGTGAGGGCGTCCCATGGATTCACCCCAAAACCCCGCGCATCTCGACCTGACCTACGAGGAGGATCTGCTCGTCGTGCGGCTCGCCGGCCATTACGACCTGGAGGTCGAGCTGTGCGTCCAGCGCGCGCGCGACGCGATCGAAGCCACCTACGGCTACCGGCTCATTCTCCTGGACGCGCGCAAGATCGGTACGGTCACCCCCGAAGCCCGGAAGACCATGGTCACGTGGAGCCGCGGCCGGAAGGCGCCCAGCGCGATCGCCATGTTCGGCGCGAACTTTTCGGGGATGACGCTGGCGAAGATGGTGCTGAGCGCGGTCCGCGTGCTCTCGAAGCGGCCCATGCGCTTCGAGTTCTTCGAAACGGAGGCGGCGGCGCGGGCGTGGCTCGGCGAGCGGCGCGAGGACCTGCGCAAGCTCGTCCCGTGAGGCGCAGAGGGGAATGACGATGGCTGGGCCGACGCCGGGGCAGCGGCGACAGTTCGGGGAGCAAGTCGCGTGGACCGAGGCGCCGAACCTCTTCGGCATGCGCCTCTCGGGGAAGGTCGACGGTCCTTCGCTCGGCGAGCTCGTCGCCTATCAAGTGTCGTTTTCCGCCGGGAAAGACCATATCTTCGTGCTCTGCGACCTCTCCGCGGTCACCGGGGCGACGATCGAAGCGCGGCGGGTGCTCCAGGAGACGAGCCATACGACCGCGATCACCCACGTCTGTTTCGGCGCGAAATTCACGATCCGGATCTTCGCCGAAATGGTCGTGCGGGCGGCGCGGATCCTCGGGTCGTCGCAGCCCGACATGCAAATCCTGTTTTTCGCGACCGAAGCGGAGGCGCGCGCCTACATCGCCCACGCGCGGCCGCCCCGGCGAGCGAGGCGCCTATGAACGGAATCCCGCGGCGAAAAACCGCATTCGTGACGGGCGGAACGGGCTTCCTCGGCTGGGAAATCACGCGGCAGCTCCTCGCCTCCGGCCACCACGTGGTCGCGCTCTCCCGGAGCGGCGATTTGCCCGGCGACCTGCCGCGCAACGAGCTCGACATCGTGCGGGGGGACCTCGACGACGTGGAGACGCTGACCGAGGCCATGCGCGGCGTATCGGTCGTCTACCACGTCGCGGCCGACGTGCGGATGTGGCGCGCGCAATGGGCGGAGATCGAGCGGACGAACGTCACGGGCACGCGGAACATGCTCGCGGCGGCGCGGCGCGCGGGCGCCCCGCGATTCGTGTTCACGTCGACGGGCTCGACGATCGGAAAGCCGTATCCCTCGACCGAGGCGATCGTCACGGTCGACGAGTCGAGCTTGTACAATTTCGCGGCGCTCCGGATGGTCTATCCGCACACGAAATGGCTGGCGGAGCAGGAAGTGGAGCGGGCGGGGCGCGAGGGGCTCTTCGTGGTGATCACGCACCCCGTGGCGGTGTTCGGTCCGGGGGACTGGAAACGGAATGTGCTGCCGCTCTTTTTGGCGACACGGAAGGGCACGACGATCGCCGCGCCGAGCGGGATCCGGACGACGTGCGACGTGCGCGACGTGGCGACGGCGCACCTCGCGGCCGCCGAGCGGGGCAGCGCGGGACGGCATTACATCCTCGGCGGCGAGGCGCTCTCCGTGGGGGCGCTGCTCACGCGGATCGCGGCGGCGGCCGGCGGAAAGGCGCCGCGCTTCACGATGCCGGATCGGGTGGTGATGGGACTCTCGTTCTTGATGGAAAGCGCGGCGCGCATCACGGGACGGCCGCCTCTGCTGAGCCACGAAATGGCCCTGCAGAGCACGCTCCGGGTGCGGATGTCGTCGGAGCGGGCGGCGCGAGAGCTCGGATACACGTCGCGCCCGCTCGACGAGTCGCTCGCGGATGCGGTGCGGTTTTATCGGGAACAGGGGTGGTTGTGACGCGCGGACGCGCCGAGCGCGTCAGTGCGTATTCTCGACCTGCACCCGCCGAACATCCTTGAGCCGTTCGAGCCGCTCGATCAGATCGCCCACGCGGAGCGACGGGGGAAACCCCACGTCGAAGGCGATGGTGATCCGCCGCTTTTCATCGAGGCGCCGCTCGTATTCGATGTTGAACACGACGCCGCGGAGCTCCTTCAGCAACGCCTCCACGTCGTCGAGCTGCTTGGAGTCCTCGGCGAGGACCACCGAGACGCGCCTCCGGACGAGCAGGTTGCCTTTGCCTTCGAGCCGCCGCACGACCGTCTGCACCGCCACCCCGATGGCGGTCACGAGGGTCGCTTCGAACAACATGCCCGCGCCCGCACAAAGACCGATCGCGGTCACCAGCCAGAGGCCCGCTGCGGTCGTGAGCCCCTGAATCGTCAGCCCGGTCCGCAGAATGGCGCCGCCCGCCAAGAAGCCGATGCCCGACACCACAGACGCCGCAATACGTGAGCCGTCCACCTCGACGAGCTGACCCTCGGCATACCCTTGGAAGTACACGAAGTGAGCGGACACGACCATGAACGTGGACGAGGCCGTCGCGACGAGGAGGTGCGTGCGGAGGCCCGCGCGCTTGCCGTGCCGGTCGCGCTCGTATCCGATGACGCCGCCGAGCGCCGTACCCACGACGATGCGTGTGATCATCTGAGCGTGGGAGATCATGGCCTGGACTCCCCGGCGATGGGTCCGGCGCGCCAGACGCGCTGGCGCCGTCGTGACCGGTGCGGATGACTGCGAACCGCCCCCATTGTGCACGCGTGGACCGGCCGCGCAAGCCTCAGGGCACGGGCGGGTTCTCCGGCGGAGGCACGCTCGCGTCCACGGGCGGCGTGGTGGCCTCGCGGCGCGACGCGTGGTGTAGCTTCGCGTAGGTGTCGACGGTCCAGACGGCCATGGCCGCGATGACGGGGCCGAGGAAGACGCCGACCGGACCGAAGAGATCGAGGCCGCCGAAGATGCCGAGCAGCGCGATGAGCGGGTGCATGCGGGTCGACGAGCTCTGCACCCACGGACGCACGACGTTGTCGGAGAGGCCGATCAGCACGGCCGAGATGCCCATTCCAATCGCGCCGCCGACGTGGTTCGTGACGAAGAGGTAGATCGTCGCGCCCACCGTGACCGGCGTGGTGCCGACGAGTGGGATGAACGAGAGCAGCGCCGCGAGGACGCCGAGCAAAAACGCGTTTGGCACGCCGAACAAGTGCAGGGCGAGCAGCGTCAGGCTGCCCTGCACCACGGCGGTCGCGAGGATGCCGAGGATCGCGCCGTTGACCGTCTCGCGGACGGAGGCAAAGAGCTCGCGCGTCTGGCTCGGCGGGAACGGCGAGAGGCGGAACATCCAGCGGACGAGCTTGCCGCCGTCGCGCAGGAAGTAATACAGCGACACGCCGAACAGGAAGAGGCTCAGGATGAACGCCGGCAGCGCCGTGGCCATGCCGCCGACGAACGAGGCCGCAAACGACGCCGCGCGCTGGCCGATGTTCTGGATGGCCAACTGGAGCTGAGGGCCGCCGATGTGGATGCTCCGGCCGCGAATGTCGATGCCTTCCGTCAGGAACGACTGGAAGCGCTGGATCGTCGGCGTCCAATCGCGGGCCAGGAAGTCGTTGATCGACTGGATGGCCTCGACCGTGATGAAGGCGAACGGGATCACGACGAGGATGATCGTGCCGAACGTAAAGAGGAGCGGCGTCAAGGGCTCGGCGCGGCCGAGCCGCGGCTTCACCTTTTCGGCGAGGGGGCTCAGGAGGAGCGCGAAGAGTCCGCCCAGGGCAATCGGGACGAGGATCGTCCGGATCATCCAGACAAAGAGGACGAGCAGCGCCGTCCTCAGCACAACGGAGAGCCAGCGGTCTCGTTCCATGGGCAACACGCCTCGCTGAAGGGGAGACGTGAGATAAAAGAGGCCCGGCGTCAACCGAAACGGCAGCCCGGCCGGGGACCGGGCCCCCGTCCGGTCAGAGGCCGTCGCAGACAGGGGCGCCGGAGCTCGGGCTGCACGCGCCGGCGTCACAGAAGCCGCTCGCGCATTCGGCGGAGACCATACACGTCGCGCCGTCCGGCTTCGTGGGCGCACAAGCGCCCATGCCCGCCGCGTCGCTGCAGAAGCCGCTCGCGCATTCGACGCTCGTCACGCACGCCGCGCCGTCGGCCTTTTTCTCGGCGCACGTGCTGGCCGCGACGTCACAATACCCGCTCGCGCAGCCCGCGTTCACGGCACACGCGCCTCCGACGGGCGCGGGCACGGCGCACACGCCGGTCTGGAAATCGCAATAGCCGCTCTGGCAATCGATGTCGAGGTCGCACGCGGCGCCGTCGGCCGTGGGGGCGACACATTTCAGCATGCCCTCGTCGAGCCTGCACGTGAGGCCCGGACCGCAGAGGCCGTCCTGGCAAGGCTCGCCCGCGCCGGGCGGGGCCTTGCAGGTGCCGAGCTCCGTGCCCGAGGCGCCCGCGCACGAGGCGCCCGGGTCCTTGCATTCGTCGTCGCCGAGGCAGCCGCCGCCGAGCGCGACGGTGCCCTGGAACATCGCCTCGCAATCGGGGTCCTCGTCGAGGAAGTTCGAGCCGAAGAAATCGGCGCAGGTCGCGGCTTCGGCCTTCGTGAAGCACGTATCGGCGCGGGCATCGTCGTACACGATGCGGCCGGCCTCGATGCTTTTGCGGAGGTCGACGGCGACGGCGCCGAAGAAGCTCTCGTACCGGGCCTCGCATTCGGCCTGCGTCGCGGGGGCCGGGTCGAAGAGGAGCACGTCGTCCCGCTCGGCGGCGTCACAGCAGGCGAAGACGCGGCCGCACTCGACGCGGGCATAGGCCTTGGGGAGGCCGGCGAGCGGGTCGTCCGTCGTCGTTGGCTGGGAATCGTCGCTGCAGCCGGCCCAGACGAAGCCCCACGCGAGCAGGGCTCCGACAATCTTCGCAATCGTTCGCACGGCCCCTTTTAGGGGAGCTTTGGCGGAGAAGCAATACCGCCGTTCGTCCCGCCCGGGTCAGGGCTTCACGAAGTCCGGGTGCTTGGCGATGAGGCCGGCGATTTCGTCGAGCTCCGGATCCGCGGCGCCAGCCTTCGCCGCCTGGAGGAGCGCGAGCGCGCTCGCGAGGGCCTCCGGGTTCGGGTTCTTGAGGGCCTCGGCATACGCGACGATGGCCTTGCCCTTGGCGAGCTGGGGCTTCGGGGCGGCGAGCAGCTCGGCCAGGGTCATGGTGACCTTCACCTCGCGGTCGAGATACGTGAGCGGGGTCTTCCAGCGTGCGACCACGGTGATGCTGTCGTTCGGATCGATGACCGAGGGGTCACACGCTTTGACGACCTGGTTGAAGATCATCGCGTCGCTCGGGGCGAGGTGCTGCGGCTCGATTTCCTCGGGGTTCGTCGAGTACTCCTCGCCGTAGAACTTGTACATGCGCATGTACCAGGGCAGCGTGATCTCGACCTGCACGCCGCGCGCCGCGACCTCCATCGTCTCGTCGAATCGATCGACGAACATGCGCGTCGCCTCGGCCGGGTTGTCGAGATACACGTAGGCGCCGCGGCCTTTGTCCGTGACGGTATCCATGAGCGCATCGTTGTAGCTCTCGCCGGGGCCGGCGCCGACGCCGACGAGGTAGACGCCCTCCTTGTCCGCGTCCTTCGATTGCAGGCCGATGAGGTCCTCGTCCGTGACGCCGACGTTGGCGCCGCCGTCGCTGATCAGGATCACGCGGTTCAGCCGGCCCGTGCCGTAATGCTGGTTCGCGAGCTGATAACCCGTCGCGAGCCCACTCGAAAGATCGGTGCCGCCGCTGGCCTGGATGGATTCGGCCATCGCGAGGACCTTGGGATCGTTCGGCCCCGTGACCTTGTGGCCGGAGAGAACGATGTTGTTGCTCGTGTTCCAGGTGACCGCATTGACGATGTCGCCCTCGGCGAGGCTCTGCGCGATGGCCGTGACGGTGGCGCGCTCGCGCTCGATGGGCTCGCCGCCCATGGAGCCGGAGGTGTCGAGGACGAACGTGATCGTCATGGGGCGGCGCGGCTTGATGGCGTCGAAGGAGCGGACGCCGAGCTGGAGGTCGAGCTCGCCCGCGATCTCGGTCTCGCCGAGGTGCGGGAGGATCGAGAGCTCGCCGGCGGGCGGCGCGGGGTACTGGATGCGGTAGTAGTTGAGGAACTCGTACGTGCGGACGAGGTTCGCCGGCGGGACGATGCCCTTGTTCAAGAGCTCGCGGATCTGGACCGGCGAGCCCATCGAGTTCGAATCGTCCGCCGAGAGGTAGAGGATGACAGGGCTGTCCTTGTCGAGGCCCTCGCACGCAAAAGGTGCAGCGGCATCGGCGCCCGCGTCATTCCCGTCCGCAGGCACAGACGGCGGGGCCGGCGGCGGGACCGCGCCGCCCGACGTTCCACCCGGGTTTTGCTCATACCCCGGATAGTCCGAGAGGCCCTCCGAGTACGACTCGCCGCACGCAGCGAGGCCGACGGCGACGACCAGAGAGAGGGCGGCCGATCCGACGAAAACGACGTTCTTCATCAAGCACCTCCGAAGCTAGGTGGAGGGCGCCTAGCAACGGATATGCCCTCCCCGATCACCGCAATGCCAGCATCCGCACCGTGCGCGGCCTCATGCGCACTTCGAGCGTGCCCGCGCGCGCCTCGAAGGTGGAATCGTCGATGAGGTCGCTCGCCTTCGTGCCCACCGCGCCCGCGCTCACGCGCGCGACGATGTCCCGATCGGAAGGATTGACGACGAAGAGCACGCGCGGCGCCCCCGCGGCGTCCTCGTGCACGGTGACGTAAATGCCGCCGGGGTCGCAGGCGTACGCCGGGAGGTCGAGCGACCCGATCGCATTCGAGACGGCCGCGTCGGCCGCGGCGGGCACGTCGCCGGTGAGCGGGCCGTCCTCGCCGAGGCGGCCGAGGTCGAAGGGGACGGAAAGGGGACGGAAGGCGCCGTCGAAGCGAGGTTCGTGCGGGCCGATCGTGACGCGGGCGCCGCGCGCGCGGGCCTCGGCGAGGCGGTCGAAGAGCTCGGGCTTCAAGGCGCCGGAGGTCGCGCAGATGAGCCATCGCGCGTCGCCGAGCGCGATGTCGCGGTCCTCGCCGCCGACGACGGCGAAGGGCACGCCGCGCGCTTCGAGGGCCTGCTCGAAGGCGCGGGCGAAGTTGTCGGCCTCGATGGCGAGCGGATAGCCGAGCCCGAGATCGTCCTCGACGCACCGCTCGCGCGCGCCGGCCCCGACGATCGAGAAAAACGCGCCGGAGAGCGGGCCAAACGCATGCATGACCCGCGCGAGCCTGCGCTCGGTGCGAGGGATGAGGATCCGGACGGGCGTCTTTCGGCGCAGCTCGTGGAAGCCCGTCTGTTCGAGGGCGGCCGAGAGCTTCCGCCAGAAGACGGCGTACGGGCGCGCGCGGCCGTGCCGATCGATGGGCGCGCCGATCCAGCGGTCGCGCTCGACGGCCATGTACACGTTGAAGCCACGCAGGCCGTACGCGAGGGCGCAGAGCACGGTGAAGGCGCCGTCGCGCTCGTCGAGGGGCGGGAAGAAGGGCGGAAAGCCCGCGCCCATCTCGCACGCGAACGCGGGGACGGAGAGGGCCTCCGAGCGCGTGGCGAGCTCGCTCGTGCGGCGCGCGATGATGACGCGGCTCGTGGGATCGGCCATGTGGTAGTAGTCGAGCCCGACGAGGTCGACGACCTTCGTGACGCGCGCGGCGTTGAGGGGCGTCGCGTCCTGGCCCGGCGGGAGGTTGTGCGTCGTGGGCAGCCCGTCCATGCCGGCGGCGACGAGCGCGCGGCCGAGGCGCTGAAACGCCGTGGCGAGCAGGTGCTCGTGGAACTCCGACCAGTCGAGGTGGCGCGCGAGGTCCCGCGGGCGCTCGGCGTCGAGCTTGCGCGGAGGGTCGATGGCGGAGAAGCGCGTGACCTCGCCGCGGCGGCTCGACGGGACCTCGCCCTCGTCCGGCGTGGGCGTGCCGTAGGAGGCGCGCAGGGCGTCGATGGTGCCGTATTTCTCCCGGAGAAACTCGCGGTAGAGGCGGATCGCGTCGGGGTGGTAGTCCTGGTCGTAGGCGCCGTCGCGGAAGTAGAGGGCGCCCTCGTTGTCGATCTGGAAGAGGACGATCGGCCCGTTCGGGTAGAGCAGCGGCGTGAGGACGGGGCCGAGGGCCTGGAAATACCGCGCGGCCTCGTCGTGGAAGGCGTCGCTCGCGTAACTCGGGACCGGGAACGCGAACGGGAGCATGGGGAGCATCACCGGGTTCTGGTCGGGCGAACGCGCCTGGCAGGCCGGGTCCCACACGATGCGCTCGGGCAAGCCGAAGTAGGTGAGCTCGGCGTTGATGTGCGGGCCGGGGCGGGCGATGACGTAGAGGCCGAGCTCCTCGGCGATGCGGCAGAAGCGGGTGATGTCGCGCTGCGGGTCGGAGGCGCCGAGCTCGAGTTTGCCGGGGGCGACCTCGTGGACGGCCCAGGGGATGTAGGTGTCGACGAGGCGCAGGCCCATGGCCTTCACGGCTTCGAGGCACGCGCGCCACTCGTTCGGGTCGAGGCGCCAGTAGTGGACGGAGCCCGCGAGGAGCGGGACGACGTCGCCGGCGATCTCGATGCCCCCGGGGACGAGACGCACCCTACGCCCGAAGCCCTCGCCCCCTGCCCTGTCTTCACGTGCGGTCATGACGCCGGGCGCAGGGTAGCAAAGAAGGGACGAACCCGTGAGCTTCGAAAGGCGGAAGAGCCGCCGAGCTCTGGTACTGTACGCCCATGGCGAGCAAGACCCACGTCGACGGCAACAAGGTGACGATCGACGACAGCATCTACCACGTGAGCTCTGCGGGCGGTCAGTACGCCGTGACCGACGAGTTCGGCCTGCGGACCGGCTACTTCTCGGTGCGCGGCCGCGTGGTGACGCCGGAGGACTACGGCGTGGAGGGCGCGCACCCCATTCTCCAGATCGGCAAGCTGTGGGCCGCGGCGAATCTGTGGAAGGCGAACGAGAAGTCGGCGTCGTCGGTGCCCACGAAAGGCCTCTGCCGGGTGGTGACGCACGAAAAGGCGGGCGAGGCCGACCTGGACAAGGCGCGGGCCCACCGGGCCTGGATGCGCAAGCAGCCCGGATGCAAGGCAAGTTATTTCGTGACGGATCCGGCGACCGGGAAGGGAATGACCATCAGCATCTGGGAGACGCGTGATCAGCTCAATGCATTCAAAGAGGCGAGGCCGCCGGAAGGCGCCGTCGCGCTCAAGTCGCTGAGCGTGGAAGTGTTCCCCATGGTGGAAGAGCCTTGAACGTGAGAATGTGACCTCCTTCGCGGAGGTCATATGCGTCGACATTTCTTCCTTCTCTCCTTGGTCCTCGGCGGCTTCTGCCTGCATTGCGGCGGCGGAGACGGCTCGACTTCTTCCAGCTCCGATTCCTCGAACGTGGGCGGCTCGGGAGGCGTGGGCGCCTCCGGCGGCGGCGGCGCGGGCGCGTCGGGTGGCGGCGGCTCGGGCGGCGTGGGCGCCTCCGGCGGCGGCGGCGCGGGC
>NZ_JARZHI010000114.1:0-21026 GCF_029946465.1 Polyangium sorediatum | reverse complement strand
AGCTCGCCTCGGGGGGTGAATCGACCGGGCTTTGCCCGGGCGAGAGGGGGACGCGAGGCGTCCCCCTCGGGACGAAAGAAGCCTAGAACATCGAGCGGTTCTTGAACCGCTCGATGTTCTAGGCGCCAGAGGGCGCCCGGCGGCGAGCACGGATCACGGGATGTTGGCGCCGGACGTGGTGAGCGTCTCGTCCGTGCCATCGTGGCGCACGGCGCGCGCGTTCACGCGGTACTTGAAGGTGTATCCCTCGAAGCTCGGGCTGTTCGTCACGTCCCGGCTGACGATGGTGCCCTCGCAGTGCCCCTCGAGCGTGAGGATGTTGTCCCAGACCCACGTGGCGTTCCGGGTCGTGGTTTGGAGGTTGATGTACCCGCCCGTGATGTCCTGCCGTTGCAAGGTGTATTCGATCTTCGAGTTGACGCACTTCACCGCATCGGTGGCCTCGGGCCACGACGCCCACGCGCCGAACCGATAGTTCCGGTTGTAGGCCACGTTGAAGTCGTGGATGAGCGTTTTGCGATCGGTCGACAGGCAGCCGCCGTTGGGCCAGACCTGGTGGCGCGAGTACTGGTCATGATTGTGACTCATGGACGGGCCTGTGATGTCGCTGGTCACGTTGGCGCCGGTGCTGCCCCCAGGGGGGCAGACGTCGTTCACCGTGGTCGTCGCCAGAAGCTCGGCGGAATCGATGTTCTCGTCTTCGAGCTCGATATCGCTGGCGTCGGCCACGCATCCGACGTTCGTCACGGCCATCGCGAGCAAGGAGCACAAGAGCAAGGTCTTTTTCATGGTCACGTCATTCCTTATCGTCATGGCTCCATGGGAATCATCCCGGGCCACGTGCCCAGCATCGGCGCAGATCGAGGCGTGCAACAGGCTCGCCCCATGGTGCGGCGCGCGGACGTGGAGCGCGATTGCACCTCGCATGCCAAGGCCCCCCCGGAATGCCACGAGCGCGCGTAATGCCGCCCTTTCGCGAAGGTTTGCCTTCGGAACGCGCGGGCAGACTGCTGGCGTGAACCCTCACTTGCTGCATGCGCGCGCCGGCAGGAGTGCGGTAGACTCTCGTTCGTGTCCACGAAACGAACCCTTCCTTTCGCGGGGGTGATCGGCTTGCTCGGAATGCTGGCCGCCGCCCCCGCGCACGCCTACTGCCGGACCAGCACGACGAGCGCGCCGACCGTCGACGGGCACGTCTGCACGCCGGCCCAGAAAGACGACAGCGGCCTTCCCGTCTTTTGGGGCATGCCGCGGATCACGTACTCCGTTCAGGTGGACGCCTCCAAGGACATCCCGTTCGACACGGCCCGCCTCGCCATCCGCACGGCCTTCGACGCGTGGACGTCTGCCGACTGCGAGGGACAGCCGCCGCGCCTCGAGCTCATCGAGGGCGCCCCCGCGATCTGTGCGCTCGACGAATACAACAAGGACCGCGGCAACGCGAACATCATCTTTTTCGTGGACGAAGGCTGGAGCGACGACAGCTTCAAGCTCGCCATCACGACGGTGACGTTCGACGTGAACAGCGGCGAGATCTACGACGCCGACATGGCGCTGAACACCACGCACTGGCCCTTCACGACCAACGGCGCGCCGGACGGCATCGATCTCCTGTCGGTGCTCACCCACGAGGCCGGCCATTTCCTCGGGCTCAACCACTCGCCCGACCCCGAGGCCTCGATGACCGCGCACTACCAACCGCCGGAGCAGATGGACATGCGCAGCCTCGCCGAGGACGACCGCGCCGGCATCTGCGCGATCTACCCGCCCGGACCCCTCGCCGACGGCTGCGACGCGACGCCGCGGCACGGCTTCTCCGCCCTGTGCGCCGAAGACCAATCCGGCCCCGTCCTCGACGCGCCCCCCACCGGCGAGCGCTGCTGCTGCCTGGAAGGGGACACGTGCGTCGACGGCATCTGCGTCGAGGCGCCGGGCGGCTGCGCCTGCACGACGCACCCCGCCCCGCTCGGCCCGGGGGCCGTCACGATCCCTCTCGCTGCGCTCGTGGCCTCCCTGCGGCGACGTCGGGCCGCCGGGGGCAGGAGGGCGCAAGCCCCCTCGTGAGCGTACGGGTCAGAGGCCGATGTTCATCACGGGGAAGAAGGGGAGGCCGCCGTGCTTGGACAGGTTCACGAGGCCGATCTGGACGCCGCGGAGGCGCTCGGTCTGGTTGACGAGGCCGATCTGGACGCCGCGGACGTGCTTCGAGCGATTGAGGAGGCCCATCGTGGCGCCGGTCAGGCGCTCGGAGAAATTGATGACGCCGAGCTGCATGCCCGTGACCTCCTCGGCGTTCGCGAAAAACCCGGCCTGGAGGCCGTGCATGTGGTCCTTCACGAGGTTGACGAAGCCGAGCTGCGCGCCGAACTGGTCGTCGCCGGTCATGTTGACGACGCCGATCTGCGAGACGCCGTAAAACTCCTGGCGCACACCATTGAAGGCGCCGATCTGGAAGACGCCCCGGAAGTCGTCGTCGACGAAGTTGAAGAGGCCGCCGAGCTGCAGGACGCCCGAGAAGGCGTCGTCGACGTAGTTGAAGAGGCCACTCGCCTGAAAGACGCCCTGGAACTCCTGGTCGACGTACGCGCCGAGGCCGAACTGGCCAAAGCCGTGGAAGCCCTCGTCGGCAAGGACGTTCGCGACGCCGGCCTGGAAGACGCCGTAAAACTCGTCGCCGGCGATGTTGACGACGCCGAGCTGGCCGATGCCGTGAAAGTCCTCGTCGACGCCATTCAAGAGGCCGACCTGGAGCGCGCCGTAGAAGCGCTCGTCGGCCAGGTTCAAGAGGCCGAGCTGGGCGACGCCGCGGAAGTCGCCGTCCTCGACCGAATTGACGGCGGCGAGCTGCGCGATGCCGGAGAAATGGCCGTGGTCGATCTTGTTGTACGCGCCGAGCTGGAGCGCGCCGACGAACCCGCCGCCGCGCGGGCCGCCGCCGTCCCAGTCGAGGCCCGCGCCGATGACGTTGTAGGCGCCGAGCTGCAAGGCGCCGATGAACGCGTCGGTGCCGTTGCGCGTGCCGATCTGCGCGAGGCCGAGGAAGCGGTGCGTGTCGTTGCGGACGAGGGCGTACTGCGCGAGGCCCACGAAAAGGTCGGTGACGACGTTGCGGTAGAGGGCGATTTGCGCGCCGCCGTAGACCTCCTTCACGAGGTTCCGGCCGAGCGTGAGCTCGACCCCGCCGCGGAAGACACGCTCGACGTTGGTGTGCAAAAGGCCGATCTGCGCGAGGCCCGTGAAGTGCTCGGCCTCGGCGCCGAAGAGGCCCACCTGCACGCCGCCGTAAAACTCCTTTGCCGAAGGCGTGACGAGGCCGAGCTGGGCGACGCCGGCGAAGAGGTCGGCCTCGGGGAAGACGCCCGGGTGCAGGAAATACCAGCGGCTCGGCTTGGGCGGCAGAGGCGGCGGGACGTACGGCGGCGGTACGTACGGCGGCGGGGGAGGCGGCGGCGGCGGCGTGTCCGTGGCGACGTCGACGGGCGGCGGCGGGACCTCCAGGGGAGCATCGATCGGCGGGGGCGCCTGCTCGGGCGTGTCGACGGCAGCTTCCTGGGCCCACGCGCGGGGCGCGGTCGTGGTTACGGCGCCCAGCCCGACGAGGAACGCGACGAGCCCCCTGCGCCTCGGATTGCAAATTCCCATGTCGCTCGGCATGAACGCAGTACTCCGGGGAGAGCTTACAGGAAGGCTCCCGAGGAAAACCAGCGCGGAGGCGGCTAACGGTTCGGCGCGCTACCTTCGGAACGCGCTCGGGTCGACCTGGTACTTGAGCATTTCGCCGAGGAGGTCGTCCTCCGTGGCGACGACGCGGAAGCCGAGCTTCTCGAGGATGCGGCGGGACGCGAGGTGCCAGGTGAACGTCGAGGCCCGGACGGCGCGGACGCGCGGCTCGGCGAGCGCCCACTCCACGGACGCACCCACGGCCTCGAAGCCGTAGCCCTGCCGCTGCGATTCCTCCTCGATGCCGTACGCGACCTCGACGAGGCCCTCCGCGTCCGGTCCCCCATGAAAAACCACGCTGCCGATGACCCGCGGCGAAGGCTCACGCGAGAGGGCGACACGATCCCCCCACAGCCGATGGTCCGGATCGGCGCGCACGGCGTCGATCCGCGCGAGAAACGCTCGCTCGACGAGCGCGCGGCCCGGCCACGCGGCGGGCATCTTGGCGCCGAGGAGCGCCTCGGTCTCCGCGCGGCGCCCATCGAACACGGCCTCGACGACCTTCACGGTCATGGGGATCATCTCAAGGCGGTCGGTGATGATCTTGGGGCACGACACGCACTACATTTCTCAAAGCTTCGGCGCTCTCGCAAGTGTCAACGGCCGACGCGCTGCGGCGAAGCGCTTGACAGCAGGCGCGCCCGGGTATGAAAACCAATGGGCGCGCATGGCCCTGAGGACCAAGCCCCTGCCCAACGGAACGCTGGTCGCGCGGCGGTTTCGGATCCGCTCGCTTGCCGGCCGCGGCGGCATGGGCGAGGTCTACCGCGCCCGCGATCAGGAGACCGGAGAAGAAGTCGCGCTGAAGCTCTTGCATACGGACGCGACGTCGCTCGATACGGAGCGCTTCGCCCGGGAAGCGCGAATTCTGTCCGAGATCCGCCATCCGCGTGTCGTGTCGTACGTGGCGCACGGGCAGAGCGAAGAGGGCGCGCATTTCCTGGCGATGCAATGGCTGGAGGGCGAGGACCTCGCAAAACGCCTGGCGCGCGGGCCGCTGTCGACGCGCGAGGCGCTGCTCTTGCTCCGGCGCATCACGGAAGGGCTCGCGGCGCTGCACGCGCGGCGCGTGGTGCACCGGGACCTCAAACCCTCGAACGTGCTCTTGCGCGGCGGGGACATCGATCAAGCGACGATCGTGGACCTCGGCATCGCGCGATCGATGGGGCCGTCGACAGGCATCACCGCGACGGGTCGTTCGATCGGGACACCCGAATACATGTCGCCGGAGCAGGTGGACAACGAGCAGCCGATCGGCCCGGCCTCGGACATGTTCTCGCTCGGCTGCATCCTGTTCGAGTGCCTGGCCGGTCGGCCGCCCTTCGTCGCGCCCGATGCGGTGCTGGTGATGTCGAAGATCCTGAGCGACGAGGCGCCCGACCTCCTGCCGCTCCGGCCCGGGGTGCCGCCGGCCGTGGCGGCGCTCGTGCGGAGCCTGTTGCAGAAGGACCCGGACAAACGCCCGGCGAGCGTGTCGGACCTGCTCGACGAGCTGCCGGCGTTGTTCGAGCTCGGCGCGCGGAAGGGGGCGTTCTCGCCGGCGGTCGCGCGGGACTTGCAGGAGCTCGTCAGCGTGCTCGTGCTCGCGCCGCCCGCGGGGGCCCCGCGCGAGGAGCTCGGGCGGATCCTGCTGCGAAACGGGGCATTCTCGCAAGGATGGCGGCCAGAAGGGTGGCTCGTGGCGGCGTTCGCGCGGTTCGGCGGGGACGCGACGGATCAAGCCGCGGCGGCGGCGCGCGCGGCGCTCGCGGTGAAGGCGGCCGCCCCGGAGGCGACGATCGCGCTCGCGACGGGGCCCGGGTTCGTGTCGGGCGAGCAGCCGGTCGGGGACGCCGTGGATCGCGCCGTGGAGGCGGTCCGCGAGGAGGACACGCCGCGCGGGGTGGTGCTCGTCGACGCGGTCACGGCGGGGCTCTTCGGAGGTCGCTTCGAGACGACCCACGAGGGCGGGCGACTCCTGCTCACCGGCGGCGGGACGAAGCAGGACGAGGCGCGGCCGCTGCTCGGAAAAACCATGCCGTTCGTGGGGCGCAAGCGCGAGCTCGACCTGCTCCTGGGGGTGTTCCGGGCGACGCGGGAGGAGCCGCTTTCGAGGGCGGTCGTGGTGGTCGCGCCGGCCGGCATGGGCAAGTCGCGGCTCTTGCGAGAGCTGCGCGCGCGGATCGAGGCACGCGGGGAGGAGGTGCTTTTCCTCGTCGGCCGGAGCGAGCCGTTCGGGACGAGGGCGTACGCGATGCTCGCCGACGCGCTGCGAGGGCGCGGGCCGCGGGAGCTCGGGACGACGAACGAGCGGCAAGTGGCGTCGGGCTTCGTGGACGGGCGGATCGTGCGGGCGCAGATCGAGCAGACGGTGCTCGAGTACCTACGCAGCGCCTGCGCCGCGGGGCCGGTGGTGCTGGCGCTCGAGGACGTGCACCACGCCGACGCGCGGAGCGTGCGTCTCGTGGAGCGCGCGCTCGTGGAGCTCTCGGATCAGCCGCTCTTCGTGCTGGCGCTGGCGCGGCCGGACGTGGAGGACGTCTACCCGCGGATCTGGGGCGATCGGGCCGAGCGGATGGTGCTGTCGCCGCTCGTTCGTCGCGACGCGGAAGAACTCACGCGCGCGGCGCTCGGCCCGGACGAGAGCGACGCCGTGGTGGAGCGGATCGTGGATCGCGCCACCGGCAATCCGCTGTTCGTGGAGGAGCTCGTCCGGGCCGCGCAAGCCGAGGGCGAGGAGGGGGAGCGGCCGGCGACGCTCGTGGCGATGCTGCAAGCGCGGCTCGGGCGGCTCGGGCCGGACGCGCGGCGGGCGCTCTGCGCGGCGAGTATCTTCGGGACGCGGTTCTGGCGCGGGGGCGTGCTCGCGCTGATGGATCGGGAAGGGCAAGGGGCCTTCGTGGATCAGGCGCTCGCGGCGCTGGTGCGCGCGGAGCTCTTGGAGAAGCAACGAACGAGCACGCTCGCGGGGGACGTGGAGTACGCCTTCCGGCACATGCTTGTGCGCGAGGCGGCGTACGGGCTGCTCGGCGAGGAGGAGCTCACGCTCGGGCACGCGCGGGCGGCGGCGTTCCTGGAGGCCGCGGGCGAACAGGAAGCGCAGGTGCTCGCCGAGCACTGGCAACGCGGCGGCGACGCGGCGCGCGCGCGGGTGCTGCACGTGCGGGCGGCGCGCGAGGCATTCGAACGGAACGACCTCGCAGGGACGCGGGCGCACGCGGCGAAGGCCGAGGCGCTCGGCGCGGAGGGGGCGGAGCTCGGGCTCGTGCGCGGGATGGCGTGCTGCATTCTGTACTGGAACACAGCGTGGGCCGAGGCGTGCCTGATGGGGATCGAGGCGCTGCCGCTCTTGCCGAAGGGCTCGACGTGGCACTGCCGGGTGCTCGGGCTCGTCTGCACGTTGACGGGGCTCGGGGTGAACGCCGAGGCGTTCCCGGGCTACCTCGACGAGCTGCTCGCGCTGACGCCGGAGCTTTCGGCGCAAGGGGCCTACGCGGAGTGCCTCGGGCGGCTGCTTTGCCTGCTCGCGATGCGGCTCGATCGCGGGGAGTCGCACAAGGCGCTCGATCGAATGCGCGAGACGCTGGAGCGAGCGGGCGCAGTGGATCCGAGCGCGCACGGGTGGGCGCGGCTCGCGGCGTACGAGTACGGTCGGACGACGACGAACGAGCCGCTCGTGCTGCTGGAGATCATCGAGGACGCGATGCGCGCGTTCGAGGCGGCGGGGGACGCGCGAATGCGGGCGCTCTGCGTGGCGCGCATGGGCGAGGCGCTCGGGTCGCTCGGGGCATTGGGCGAGGCCGAGGCGCGGTTCGTGGAGGCGGAGGCGCAGGCGACGGCGCTGGACGACACGCTCACGAAGACCGGGGTGCAGCTCCTCCACGCTGCGTTCCTGGCCGAACAGCCCACGCAGGAGGCGCGCGAGGAGGCGCGCGCGCTCGCGGATGTGCTCGCCGTGGAGACGGGGGTTGGGCCGTTCGACGTGGGGATCGCGTGGGGGATCGCAGCGCGGGTGTCGCTCGCGGCAGGGGACGCCGCGCGGGCGCTCGCCGAGGTGGATCGGGGGCTCGGGGTCGTCGATCGGATGGGCCTGCGGCGGCTGTCGCTCACGGCGACGCGGATCCGCGCGCTTTCGCGGCTCGGGCAGGCGGCGGAGGCCGAGGCGCTCGCGCGCGCGGCGCTCAGGGAGATGCGGGCGGCCGGCGGCCTCGGCGCGGGCGAGGTGGATTTGCGGATGGCAGCGGCCGAGGCGCTGCGCGCGGCGGGTGATGTCGAGGCGTTCGAGGGGGAGCTTCGCGCGGCGCTGCGGCTGCTCGGGCGCGAGCTCGCGGATGTGCGGGATCCGGAGGGACAAACGCGGCTCCTGCGCGACGTGCCGGCGAACGCGCAGGCCGTCCGGCTGGCGCGGGAGCAATTCGGCGAGAGCGCTGTACTCACGTGGCTGGCGAGCTAGCCTCGCGTTCTAGCGCAATACCGCGCAGGCGGCGTACCCGAGGATGACGGGGCCCTCGCGCGTGGCCGTGGGCGTGGGGGTCCAGCCACGCGCGAGGCGCGCTTCAAGCATCTCCGCCGCGGTCGGCTTGTGATCCCAGACGGCGACCGCCGTCAATCCGCCCAGTCAGGTGGTGTCGTAGACGAGATACACGCCGGCCGGATGTTCGAGGACGACGTCGTGGTTGTATTCGTCCTGCACGACCACGTCCGCGACGAGCCGTGGCGGGGTGAGCGCGAGGCCCCAGCGGACCACGTCTTCGAGGGTGCGTTGCGAGGAGACGAGCGACGCGATCACGCGCCGCGCGCCCGGTTCCACGTCCGTCCGCCATTCGATGTCCATGGCCCAGGGATCGTGACGCGTCCGGGCGCGCGCTGCAATGATCGACCCTACTCCACGTTCGTGTTCAAGATGCCGCCGCTGCCGCCCCCACCGCCGCCGCCCGGCGGTCTACGTCCGAGGATCGGGCCGCTGTCGACGGGCGCGCGGGCGCCGCGGATCGCCGGCAGGACGACCGGGAGGAAACCCTGCGTCGCCCGGAGGACGGTGGCGTCCCCGGCCGGCCCGTAGTTCTCGAGGACGACGTTCTGGCCGGTCACGATCATGCCGAGCGACGAGAAGAGCGCGCGCCCGGATTCGAAATCGTCCCGGCCATTGCCGGGGACCTCTTGGAGCTCGACCTCGTGGATCGTCCGCGAGGCGCCGTCGTTCAGGTGCTCCTGGTCGAAGCTCGGGCAGGGCGCGGCGACGCAAACGACGCCGTTGTGCCATACACGATGGAACGCGCCGCGGAGCTCGGCCGGTTCGAGGGCGACCCAGGCAAACCGGAGCGAGAGCGAGCCGAGGCCGCTCTGGCCCGGGAAGAGATCCCCGAAAAGGACGGCGCGCGTCGATTCTCGCTTTTCCCCGATGGCCTCACGAATCGTGCCGTCGACGCCGGCGAGCATGAGGAGGCTGGAGAACTGGATATCGGCGACGTAACACTCGTCGGCGAGGGTGCCGTCGGCGCAGACCGTCTTGTCCTGATTGACGGCGGAGACGAAGATCCCCCCGCAAAGGGGATATGCGCAGCGGCGAAGATCCTGCCTGGCCGTGTAATAGGTCGCGAAGGAGATATCGGCTTCGTGTTCTGCCGTGGCCTCGGGTGCCGTGGAGGCATCGGAGGCGAGACATCCTGCAAAAAGAGGCGCAATGGCAAGAGAGGCAGCAACAAGGGTGCGGTGGGGTGACACGAATACCTCCTCCCGCCGCTCCCCAGCAAGCCGGGTGCCGCCGTCCGGTCCCGCCGAAACCCGGCCGGGCTAGTATTTCTGGAGAAATGCCCGGAGGCTCGGTTCGAGCTTCTGCCGTTGGGCCACGCAAAGGGAGATCGCCTCGAGGGACTGCGCGAGGGATCGCGGAGCGCCGACGATCTCGGCGACGCGCCCCTCGAAGACACGCGCGACGGCAGCGCGGCTCGTGTCGTCGCAGGAGCCCTGGAACAGGAGGGGGAGGTAGCCGAGCGTCTCGCCCGGCATACGCGCGACGAGGGTGCTCCAGTTCTTTTCGACGTATCCGAGGGATCGGTCGAGCATTCGCTCGTCCTGGCCGAGGAGCCACACGGCTTCGCGTGCATCGAAGCCGCCGCCGAGCACGAGCGCGAGCGATTCGTCGACGAGGGCGTGATCCCGGAAGCTCGAGAGCGCTTCGAGGAAGGCGCCGCGGCGGCGCTCGTCGCGCTCTTTCTTGACGGCCTCGCGCAATCGGTCGAAGAGCGCCCGATCGCCGCCGTGTCGCGCCGCGAGGACGAGCGCAGGTCCGGCGATGTCGAGCGGAGCCGCCCCCGGGTCAGCGAGGAAACGCGCGGCGAGGGCGCGGACCTCGGCGAGCAGGGCCGGATCCTCGCCGCGATCGGCGACGAGCGCGACGAGGAGGGGGCGGAGGAGCGTGGTGGCCTCGTCCTCGCCGGGCTTCGGGAGGAGCCCGAGGGCGCGGGCGCGCTTGCCGAAGGTGCGGGTGACGAAATTCGCGAAGCGCGGCCGGAGGTCGGCAGGGACGTGCACGTCGCGGACGCGGTCGACGAGCGTGGCGGCGCCTCGTTCGAGGTAAGGCTCCGGCTCGGCGACGACGCTCGGGACGAGGGAGAGCACGTCACCGGGGCCGAGGGCGCCGCTCTCGACGAGGGCCGAGGCGTCGTCGAGGAGCGCGAGGCGCTCGGGCAACCCGAGGAATTTTCCTTGCTTGCCGAGGAGGCGTGCGAGGGGGTCCTTGCCGAGGTCGACGTGATAATAACCGATGCCGGCGTCTTTCAGGGCAAACGCCGCGGGGCACGCTTTCGCCTTGTCGAGCGGGAGCTCGGCCGTCTTCGTGGTGAGGAGCGTGCAGGCGCGCGCCTCGGGGCCGGTTCCATACCGGAGACAAACCGGGATCTGCCAGGTCGATTCGGCCGCACCCGCGGAGCCGGCCGGGAGCCAGCGCGATTGGGAGAGGTTTACGGTGGGGGGTTTGCCCTTTTCGCACGAGAGCTCGGCCTTGACGAGCGGGACGCCGGGTTGGTCGAGGAACGTCGCGAACGCGGGTCCGATCTCAGGGCCGGTTTCGGCGGAGAGCGCGCGCAGGAAATCGGCCGCTTTTGCATTGCCGTGGGCGTGCTCGTCGAGGTAGCGGCGGACGCCGCGCTGGAACTTCTCGGGGCCGACGTAGGCCTCGAACATGCGGAGGACGGCCGCGCCTTTCTGGTAGGTGATGCCGTCGAAGGCATTGGCGATGTCGTCCTGGGTGCGGATCTCCTGCCGGATTTTCCGCGCGCTGAGCAGGCCGTCCTCGCCCATGGCATACGAGGCCGAGGCGACGCGGCGGGTGTCCTCGTGCCAGGACGGGGCAAAACGCTCGACGGTCTTGCTGCCCATCCAGGTGGCGAAGGCCTCGTTGAGCCAGATGTCCTCCCAGTAGTCCATGGTGACGAGGTTGCCGAACCATTGATGGGCGAGCTCGTGGGCCATGGTCGCGGTGAAGGCGCGCCGGAACATCGGCGTCTCGTCGGCCGGCGCGGCGAGCGATCTGCGGGCGCCATACGTGATGAGCCCCGGGTTTTCCATGGCGCCGAACGAGGCGAGGCGCGGGACGGCCACGACGTCGAGCTTTTCGTACGGATAGGCCGATCCGAGGTACTCTTCGAGGATGCCGAGCAGCGGCGGCGTGGTCTTGGCCGCGAACGAGGCTTTGCCGGCGGCGCCGCGGGGGACGGCGAGGCGGACCGGGATCTTGTTTTTCCCGGCCGTGCCCGCATCGACGAGGTCGAAGGGCCCGACCGCGAAGGCGACGAGGTAACTCGGCAAGGGCTGCGTGGGCGCGAAACGGACGAGCTTCATGCCGCCCGGCTCCTTGGTCTCGCCGAGCGCCGGCGTATTCGAGAGGGCGACGTCGGCCTCGCGCACGCGGAGCGAGATTTGCCAGGGGACCTTCACGCCCGGGTCGTCGATGCAAGGAAAGACGCGGCGCGCAGCGGTGGCCTCGAAATGGGAGAAGATGTACGAAACGCCGTCGGCCTCCTCGCGGAAGGCGCCGTGATCGTCGAGGGACGATATCGCGCCGCGGTATTTCACGACGAGGCGCGCCGAGCCGGCCGGCGCCGGGGTGTCGAGCGCGAATCCGACGAGGTCGCTTTTCGTGGGCACGACGCGGAGCGGGAGGTGCTTGGCCGCGGCCTCGATACGAGCTTCCTCGACGGTGAGGTGCTCGGCGTGGAGCCAAAGGACACGCGTGGGCTCGGCGAGGCTCAGGTCGATGGTGATTTCGCCGCGGAGGACGTCGTCGCCCGGGACGAGGGTGAGCGTCGCGGCATAACGAAGCGGAAGCACGGCGCGCGGGAGGCGCAGGCCCGTCGGAGGCGCGGGGAGGTCGGCCGCGGGCGCGGCGGCCTGGGGTTTGGCGGCGGCGACGGGCTCCGGCGGCGGCGCGGGCGGCGGCGGAGCAGCGGAACAAGCGACAGTCGTGGCGAGGAGCGCGAGGAGCGAGCGAGGGGATTTCATGATTCGGCTCGGAGGGCGGGCGGAAGCGCGCGCATGGTGGCACGAGGCGCGCCCGAGAGCACGATGGTTCGGTTTCCGCGGCGGCCGCCACCCCTCGCCATGACGCCGCCATCCCGGATTAGGGCATTTTCATGCACGACAGCGGCGTTTTTTCCTGGCACGTCGTTCGCTCAGGGGCGGGGCATGCAGCCCAGGAAGCGGAAGGGCGAGGCGGGGCTCGACGACGACGTCGATCTCGTGCTCCGCCACGTGTCCCGGCAATTCCCCCGCGAGGTGGCGCGCGCGCTCTGCGACGCGGGCGGGCCCATCGAGCCCCTCGGATGGGTGGACACGCAGGTGACGGGGCGCCAGCGGAGGCTCGATCGCGCGCTTTCGGTGCAAGTCGGCGACGAGCGGCGGCTGCTCCACGCGGAGTGGACACTCACGATGAACGAGGAAATCGCGTTCCGCGTCTTCGAATACCACAACCTGACGGCGCTCGCGGCGGCCGACGAGGCGCGCGGGAGCCGAGGCACGCCGCTGCCGATCGAGAGCGTGGTGATCGTCCTGTCCGGTCGGGAAGAACCCTGGCCGACGCACGCCGCGTACCGAACCTCCCCAGCGCAGGCCCCGTTTTGCGGGGTGCGTTTCCGGATCGAGCCGGTCTACCAGCGCACCGTGGCCGAACTCGAAGCCCGCGGGAGTCCGTTCTGGATGATTTTCACGCCCCTCGCCGTCGACGCGGATGCGCGCAATCTGGAGGCGGTGCTGGAAGACCTGCGTGCCCGGACGAACGAACGCGACTTCGCAGAGCTCGGCGCGGCGATGGTCGCCTTGGCGGGTGCGGATAGGAGGCAGCGGAGACTCGCGGACGTGGTACACTCCTGTTTGTCGCGGGAGATCGTCATGCAAAACCGGATCTACAGAGAAGGAAAGGCGATGGGGATCGAGGAGGGGGTCGTCCAAGGCCAGCTCGCGGTGTTCGCGCGCCAGGTCGAGCGACGGCTCCGACGCCCCCTCCGCACAGACGAACAGGAGCAGCTCGCCGAACACCTGCGGGTGGACGGTCCCGACGTCGTGGCCGATGCCATTTTCGACCTCGAAAGCCGCGAGCTCTGGCGTTCGCTTCTGGCGCCGAGAACGTCGACGCAATGACACGCCTCCATTCTCGGGTGCGCCGGTAGAGAAGCGGGTCCGTGGTATACCCGGGCCATGCAAAAACGACGGGTGTTCTCGGGCGCGGAGTGGGAAGCACGCGTGGGGTATTGCCGCGCCGTGGCGGTCGGGTCGCACGTGTATGTGGGCGGGACGGCGCCCGTCGCAGCAGGCGGAGGGACGCACGCACCGGGGGACGCGTACGCGCAGGCGATCCGATGCTTCGAGATCATCGAGGCGGCGCTGCAGGAGCTCGGCGGATCCCTCGCGGATGTGGTTCGCACGCGGATGTACGTG
Source organism: Polyangium sorediatum (assembly GCF_029946465.1). Classification (NCBI taxonomy): domain Bacteria; kingdom Pseudomonadati; phylum Myxococcota; order Polyangiales; family Polyangiaceae; genus Polyangium; species Polyangium sorediatum. The sequence goes on along the minus strand of NZ_JARZHI010000114.1, from coordinate 7,394 downwards.
ACCGACATCGAGCGCTGGTCCGAGATCGGGCGCGCGCACAAGGAGAAAGTTGGCGCCCACGCGCCCGCCGCGACGATGGTCGAGGTGCGGCGGCTCATCGCGCCGGACATGATCGTGGAAATCGAGGTCGACGCCTACGTCGAGGGCGCCTGAGCCGGGCGCACGCGCCGCCGGCTCATTGCTCGAGCACGAGGACCGATTTGTCGTAATAGGACGCGACGACGGCGCGGGAGCTGTCGCGCGTGACGTCCACGGCGCAGACGCCGGGGCCCGTGGGAATCGTGGCGACGATGCGGAGCGGGTCGCCCGCGATGACAGCCACGCCGCTGCCCTTCGGAGGCCGCTCGGTGCCGCCGAGCGCAACGAAGAGCGTGCGGCCGTCGGGCGAGGCCGCGCCCGCGCAAGGTGAGCCGTCGAGCATGAGCGTGCTCGTGACCTTCATCGTGGCGAGGTCGACGACCGTGACCGTGCGCGCCTTGCTGTCGAGCGTGACGCCGAGGCGATCGTCGTTCAGGAGGAACCCCTGCTCCGGGCTCAAGCCCACGGCCGTCGACTTGACCTGCGTGGTCGCAGCGATGTCGAGCAGCACGGCCTTGTTCGAGACGCGGTCCGGGAAGAAGAGCGTGCCGCCATCCCGAGAGATCGTGCCCGTGCGCGGCTCGCGGCCGACGAAGATGCTGCGGCGCGTGGCGCCAAAGGGCTCCTCGCTCGGGTCGAAGAGGTCGATCCACGCGCCCGCCGCGCGGCCGCCGTGCGAGAGCGCGCCCATCGCCGCGATGTACGGGCGGTTCTCGGCACGGACGAGGAAGAGCTGGCCCGTCGCATGCGGCAAGGTGATGTCCGCGAGGCGCACGCCCGTCGGCAGGTCGAAGCGCGCGACGCGCTTGCCGTCGATGGTCGAAGCCACGACGCTGCGTCCGTCCGGCATCGGGACGATCTCGCCTGGGCTCTTGCCGACGTCGAGCAGCACGGGATCCCGATCCCACGTCGACGTATCCATCACCGGGATTCGCGCCGCGTCCTCGTGCCGGAGGACGGCGACGTACCGGTCGAAGAGCATCCGGATCTCGTCGCCCTGCGCCGGCACCGACGCCTTGTGCACGAGTTCGCCCGTCTTCAGCTTGTACTCGCGCAGCGTGGCGTCGTCGGCGCTGACGTAGACGCTCGTGCCCTTCGGGTGGAAGACGACGTCGAGCGGGTGGGCGTCGCCGAGGCGGATCTCGCGGGTCTTCCAGCGCTTCTGCGGATCGGCGGGCGTGGGCTCGGGCTCGGCCTCGATCTCGGGGCCGATCGAGCCGGGACGCGGCGCGCCCGCGGCGCTGCTGGATCCCGCAGGATCGAGGTTCGTCAGCGGCGGGGCCTCGCCGACGGGGGACTCACGCCCACCGACGACGACGGCGAAGAGCGTCCCGGCGAGCGCAATGCCGCCGAGGATCACGCGCGGCACGCGCGGCTGCGCCTCCGGGACGAGCCAAGCCTTGCACGCGCGGCACTTGTGCGCCCCGAAGACGATCGGCGCTTTGCAGGCAGGGCACGGGACGCGCTGCTGGCTCATCGCACCACCCACGCGACCTTGGCCCAATCCGAGAAGACGAGCGCCATGCGGCCGTCCGGCGTCAGCCGCACGCGCTTGGGCTCGCCCGAGAGCGGAAGGAGCTTCACCGCGTAGGACTCGAGATCCACGAGCGCGAGCGAGCCCGCGCCGTCGCCAGTGAGCGTCACGAGCGCCTGCTCGCCGTCGGGCGTGACCACGAGGTCGGTCGCCCGCCCGTTGAACGGGATGTGCCGCGCAAGCTCACCCTTCACGAGGTCGAAGACCTCGAGCGCGCGTCCCTCGTGGCAACGCACGAGCGCGCGGCGTCCGCGACGCACGAGCTCGATTTGCTCGGGCTCATCGCACGTCTGGATCCGCTCACGACGCCGCACCGCGCCCGAGGGCAGCCATTCGAGCGGCACGAGCGCGTCTTCGGCGCGGAGGACGACGTAACTCGCGCTTCCGTCCGGCGTCATGAGCACGCTGACGGGGTTGCCCAGCATCGACGTGCGCACGCGGTCCTGTTGCGACGCGAGGCGGCTCGGATCAAACGCATACACGGCGCCGCCCGCGGGATCCCGCAGGCCCGGCAGCGGGACCTGGCCCGTCGTGCCGAGCGCGCGCGTGCCCGTGTCGTCGACGCCCATCGGCCCCACGGGGTCGTCGCCGAAATGGATGCGGTCGATCTCCGCGTGGTACTCCGTCGCCAGGATCGCGACCGCGTGCGCCGACGGCAACGACACGAGCGCGCGCCGGCCGTTCGCTCCGACCGAAACCTGCCCGACCATTGCGCCGAGATCGATCGTCTTTTGCAGGCCCGTCGTCGCTGCGTCGACGACGTAGAGCCGCTGCGGCGAGGTCGCGTAGAGGTGCTCGCCGACGCGGTAGAGGCCCTTGATCTGCGGCGCATCGCTGACCAGCGTGACGAGCGCGCCCGTGCGCGCGTCGTGGACCTCGATGCCCGTGAGCAGCGCGAGCGCGAAGCGATCCGCGTCGAGCGGCAAGGCGTCGGAGACGTCCTTCGGCAAGGCGAAGGGCCCCGTCACGAGGGGTTGCTCGCCGAGGTGTCCGACATCGTTTGGCTTTTGCCAGACGCACTGGCCGACCTGGCAAGCCTCGCCGTGCCAGCAGGGCGAGGTGCAGGTCGGCGTGACGACGCTCGGCGAGCGCGAGGCGGCCTTCGGCGGGAGGAAGCGGCCCGGGGCGAGGCTGCGGAGGGCGATGCCGGTCGCGAGCACGCCGGCCATCGCGAGGCCCGTGACGAGCGGGCGCCAGTGCAAAGACAGCCAGCTCGGCGCCTTGACCGTCACCGCGCCCGTGCGAAGGCTCTTGCTGCCGGCGAGGGGCTCGTCACACTCGGGGCAGAGATCGACCCCAGGCGCCACGGACTCCAGGCACGTCGGGCACCGCAGCCGCTTCTTGCCGGCGTCGCGGACGGAGATCGGCGCGCTGGTCTTGGCGGGGGTCAGGGGAGGCGGTGCGGCGTCGTGCACGTTCGGCCGGTGAATACCCCGAGCGCGTCCCGGCGTCGAGGGGGGCGAAGCCGATCCGCCCGAGGCAGCGATGGGGTTTGGGGCAAAGGCCGCCGTGAGGCGAGCCGAAGCCCCCATGTGGACGTAAGATGCCGGCGTGACTCTCCGAACCCTCTCTCCGTTCCTGCTGCTCACGGCGCTCCTCGCGAGCGCGTGCGGCGGGAGCCAGCACGCGGACGGCGGCAGCGCCGTCGAGATCCAACGGCCCAAAGAGATGGCGGACCTCGTGCCGCGTGAACGCGAGACCGTCGAACGGCTGCTCGACGAGCAGATCGCGCCCTGCCCCGACCAGGCCGTGCCGCTCTCCGTCTGCCTCGACGAGAAGCGACCTTGCAAGGCCTGCGATCCCGCCGCGCGTTTCCTCACGGAGCGCGTGAAAGCCGGCCTCGGCCGCGCCGACGCCGCGCGCGCCTACGAGATCCGCTTCGGGAGCAAGGTGACCGCGGTCGACGTCGCCGGCTCGCCGATGAAGGGCTCGGCGTCCGCGCCCGTCACGATCATGGTCTGGTCGGACTTCGAGTGCCCCGCGTGCCGCCGGATCGTGCCGATCGTCGAGCGCGTCGCCGCGGCACACGAGGACGACGTGCGCCTCGTGCACAAGTTCTACCCGCTGCCGAGGCACACCCACGCGGAGGTCGCGGCCCGCGCCGCCTACGCCGCCCAGCGGCAAGGGCGCTACTGGGAGATGGAGCACGCGCTCTTCGAGAACCAGGACAAACTCGGCGAATCCATGATCGGCGAGATCGCCGAAGGGCTGGGGCTCGACATGGGCAAGCTGCGGGCGGACATGCAATCCGAGGCGGCGACGAAGACGATCGATCGGGACAAAGCCGACGCGGATCGAGCCGGCCTGATGGGCACGCCGTTCATCCTGATCAACGGGCGCGAGTTCGACCTCGGCCTCTTCAAGCCCGAGCCCGACCTCGACGCGTGGGTCACGATGGAGATCGAGATCGCCCGCGGGCGCTAGCGGTTGACGCCCGCGACGATGATCGCAGCGATCCACACGAGGATCGCGGAGCCGGCGAGGATCAAGGTCGCGAGATCATCCCGCCAGCGCACGCGCAGCGGCACGAGGTCCTTCTCGGGCAGCGTGACCGTCTTGACGAGCGCATGGATCGGCAGCCCGCCCGGCCGCATGCCCTGGGGCATCGAGGCCGGGTAGAGGCCCATGCTCTGGAACCGCGCGACGCCCGCGCGTTGCCGATCGCCGACGCCGGGCACCGCGCTGCCGATGGCCATCGCGCGGAACCACGGCACACGCTCGTAGGCGTTCGGCATCGCGAGCACGCCGAAGACGATGCGGAGCCGATCGAGCAGCTCGCGCACCTCCACGAGGTGCTGGTAGGCGCGGATGCGCGTCTCGACGTGCTCCTCGCCCGAGAGCTTCGCGAAGCAGAACATTTCGAAGCGCGCGGCGAGCCCGTCGATCTCCTCACGGATCTTCGGCAGCGCGTCCTGCGGCGCGACCTCCTGGTGCAGCGTGAAGCCCCACGGATCCTCGCGCTTGCGCTCGGCCGTCCACTGGAACACGTCGGCGAAGCCCCACACCGTGTCGAAGCGGGTGAGGATCACGTACGTGGGCACGTCGCCGCCGAGGTGCCGGCCGATCTCCACGAGCACGTCGCGGTAGTTCTTCGCATACGCCTGCACGCCGGCCTCGTCGAGGTCGGCGAAGGCCGCGACGTTGAGCACGAGGATCAGCGCGTCGAGCGGCTCGCGTGGCCGCTTGCGCAAGAGCTCCTCGCAGAGCGCTTGGAGCAGCGCCGGATCGCGGCGCGGGCCCATGACGTGGCCCTCGGGCTCGATGAACGCGCACTCCTCGGCCATCCAGTACGTGCAGAACGGCGTCGAAGACGCGGGCGGCAAGGGCCCGTCGCCGCCGGACCACGTGAGGAACTGCGAGCGGATCGCCGTCGTTCGCCCCATCCCCGGATCCCCGACGACGAGGTAGATCGGCACCTGGTAGGGCGGCTTCTTGCTCGGGTGCTTCTGCGCAATCGCCGCGAGCAGCGCGTCGATCTCCTGGGTGAACGGGCCGATCTCGTTCGCCATCACTTGCCCCCGACGGCAGAGACAATGATCAGGATCAAGCCCACGACCACGAAGAAGATCCCGATCCCGCGGGCCATCCACAGCGATTTCCACCAGGGGTTCTGGTGGTCGATCGGGCGCACCGTCTCCTCGCGCACGGGCCGCAGCGCGCCCGCGTGCCAGTCGCGATCCGGGTCGACGCCGAGGATCCGCGCGACGTCGATGCGCGTCTGCGTCGCGCCGTACTGCACCTGGCCGGGCAAGCCGAACCTGCCGAGGAAGCCGAGGCCGAGCACGACATAGTACGTGGCGAGCACGCTCTTCGGGCCTTCCTTCACGCGATCGAGGCGCTGGTAGAACTCGACGCCCGCGTTCGTCGTATGCCAGCGCGTGGCCTGCAGCGAGTATTGCGACCAGAGGGGACGCAGATCCGGCAGGCTCATCGCGATCTCGTCGATGATCGCGGCGATGGCGAACTGGCCATCGTCGGACGAGACGACGGGCAGCTCGTCGCTCGCCTTCGAGCTCTTGAGCTCGTTCATCAAGGAGTTTGCCTGCTGGAGCAGGTGCTCCGCAGGCGGACGCCTCGGGGACTGGCGTACCGCGCAAATCCAGAGGAGCAGCTCCTCGCCATACACGCCGATCGAACGTTCCACGCGGCCGGGGAGCATAACGCGAGTCGCGCCCCGGGGAGGAAGACTTCTGTCGTGATCGAGCTCTGTTCGGCGGCGCCCACCGCGCATATGCTGCCGGCCCTCTGCCGAAGGAGCGTTCCTCATGTCCGAGATTCAAAGCGTGATGGCCCGTGAGATCCTCGATTCCCGTGGCAACCCCACCGTGGAGGTCGAGGTCAGGACGACCAGCGGCCTGGGGCGCGCCGCCGTCCCGAGCGGGGCCTCGACAGGCGCGTACGAGGCCGTCGAGCTGCGCGACGGCGACAAGAAGCGGTACCTGGGCAAGGGCGTCTCGAAGGCGGTGCGCAACGTGGAGACCGTCCTCGGCCCCGCCGTCGTGGGTATGGACGCTCTCGATCAGTCCGCCGTCGACAAGGTCCTCATCGACGCCGACGGCACCTCGAACAAGGGCAAGCTCGGCGCGAACGCGATCCTCGGCGTCTCGATGGCCGTGGCGCGCGCCGCCGCCGACACCGTGGATCTGCCGCTCTGGCGATACCTCGGCGGCGCCGCCGCGCGTGTCCTGCCGACGCCGCTCATGAACATCCTGAACGGCGGCGTGCACGCCGACAACGGCCTCGAAGTGCAGGAGTTCATGATCGTGCCGTACGGCGCCGTCTCGTTCGACGAGGCGCTGCGCATGGGCGTCGAGATCTTCCACACGCTCAAGGGGATCCTGAAGAAGTCCGGGCACGTGACGGCCGTCGGCGACGAGGGCGGCTTCGCGCCGCGCCTCGCCACGAACGAGTCGGCGCTGCAGGAGGTCATGCGCGCGATCGAGGCTGCCGGCTACAAACCCGGCGAGGACATCGGCCTCGCGCTCGACGCCGCGATGAGCGAGTTCTTCGACGCCGAAAAGGGCATCTACACCTTCGACAAGGGGCCGAAGACGCCCGAGGAGCTCGTCGCGGTGTACGAGGAGCTCTCGAAGCGCTACCCGATCGCCTCGATCGAGGACGGCTGCGCGGAGAACGACGACAAGGGCTGGAAGCTCATCTCCGAGCGGCTCGGCAAGAAGGTGCAGCTCGTCGGCGACGACCTCTTCGTCACGAACCCCGAGCGCCTCGCGCGCGGCATGTCGGACGGGATCGCGAACGCCATCCTGATCAAGCTGAACCAGATCGGCACGGTCACCGAGACGCTCGACTGCATTCGCACCGCCGGCGAAGGCGGCTATCGGTCGATCATCTCGCACCGCTCCGGCGAGACGGAGGACACGTTCATCGCCGATCTCGCGGTCGCCACGAACGCGGGCCAGATCAAGACGGGCTCGTCTTCCCGCTCGGATCGCGTGGCGAAGTACAACCAGCTCCTCCGCATCGGCTTCGAGCTCGGCGAGGGTCAGGTCTTCGCCGGCCGCAAGCCGTTCAAGCGCTGATACGCGCGGAGACGCGCACAAAACAGAAGCGCCCCGAAGCCTTGGCTCCGGGGCGCTTTCTTTCGGGCCGGCTCTCGCCGGGCCCTCACGTCTTACCAGCGATCGCCGCGATCGCCGCGACCGCGATCCCGACCGCCGCCGCCGCCGCCGCGACCGCCGCGCCGATCGCCGCCGCGACCGCCGCCGCCACCACCACGACCACCGCCGCCGCCACCGCCGCCGCCGTAGCCACCGCCGCCGCC